>NZ_VBUK01000005.1:0-267810 GCF_005780245.1 Maribacter aurantiacus
GTCCCCGCCGTTGGAGGCCATGAGCCTGAAGTCCATGGGGTCCCTGCCGTAGTCGTCGTTGGCGCTGGTGATGGTGATCTGTTCCACGCGCCTTGGCTGAGGGAGGGTTATCTGTATCCAGCTCGGGCTTGCGGTGGTGGGTATTCCCCCCGCGTCGAGCCATTTGGAGTGGTCCCCCCGTGTACTTTTGTTGTCGAACGCCTTGTAGCGGTCCTCCGCGGGTATGAAGTCGTTCCTGGAGGTTATGGTGCCGCTTCCCACGGGCTCGGTAACGTCCGAGAGCTGGCCGTTGCAGTCGCCGCCTGAAGATGGTTCCTGCACCAGTACCGTTGCGCTTGCGGTGAAGCCGCCGTCATCGGTGGTCACGGTCACGGTGGTGCTCCCAGGGGCGATGGCCGTTACGTTGCCGTTGCCGTCCACTGTGGCTATGGTCCCGTCCGTGGATGACCAGGTGGCGCCCTTGTCGGTGGCGTTGGAGGGGGAGATGTCGGCAAGTAGCTGCAGGCTTGCCCCGGGCTCCAGTTGGAGGGAGGTGGGGGAGAGGCCTACGCCGGTAACGGCGACCGGCCCTGTTGGCGTGGCGTCGCACCCCAGCAGTTCGATCTCGGCGATCTGTGTCATTTCCACGTTCAGGCCGTTCTTGGTGACCTCCAGCCTGTAGGTCGTGTAGGTTCCCGGAGCGGAAAGGTCGAAGGTCCTTTTTTGGTATCGTTGAGCGAACTCCTCCCCGGACCACGAGCCGACCAGTTGGAAGTCCCCGCCGTTGGAGGCCATGAGCCTGAAGTCCATGGGGTCCCTGCCGTAGTCGTCGTTGGCGCTGGTGATGGTGAGCTGTTCCACGCGCCTTGGCTGAGGGAGGGCTATCTGTATCCAGCTCGGGCTTGCGGTGGTAGGTATTCCCCCGGCGTCGAGCCATTTGGAGTGGTCCCCCCGTGTACTTTTGTTGTCGAACGCCTTGTACCGGTCCTCCGCGGGAACGAAGTCGTTCCTGGAGGTGATGGTGCCGCTTCCCACGGGCTCGGTAACGTCCGAGGGCTGCCCGTTGCAGTCACCATCAGATGAAATGCCCATTGCGGTAAAAACCCATTTTACATCATTACCATTTAAGTTTTCCACAACCGCCACATTTCCATCCGCACCAGTACCAAGATAGTACCCTGAAAGTTTGCTAATAATAAAAAAAGAATCATTCCCGGCGGGAATTAGTTGCCATAACTGAGCATCCGTACCATTACCGGTATATTGCCAAACATTGGTATCAGGAAGGGTTGCTCCCATCGCTACGTCCAGGTATTTATCACTGTGCAAGGCCCTGAACATATAATATCCGTTTCCAGCATCCTCTAAAGCAAAATGCTGATTATCCAACTCGTTGTAACTTCCAATGGCAACATTTGCTTGATTGTTACCTCCACCATCGGGAACCTGTAGCGTCTCATTATTGGAATAATTTACAATTCTATAATCCCCATAATTTGGAGGTGATGAGGATACATCCATTTGGTTTATCCAATCCTCTATCAAAACGACCGCTTCTTCATGAATTTTATTTTTAGCTATTGGGGGCATCATGATTGCAGGATCATCAGAATTTATTCTATGGAACAATATTGATTTTGATGCGTCCCCAGCATATAGTATTTTCTCATCAGAAATTCCAAGTGGGGTATTAATTCCAGAAGTCAATAGTCCTGTCTCCTGCAAGCTATTGAATAACTGTAAATCAAATTGAGCCCTGTCCCCTGTGCCTCCTGGCCTATGACAGTAAGCACAATTGAGATCAAGATAGGATCTTGCTTTTTCATCAAGGGTAGCGCTTACATCATTGAGTGCTTTATAGGTTTGGTAGTTCTGAGTCCTGCTATCATCAATTACTTCGTTTAAGATGCCCAAATGACTAAGGGTAACCAATTGATTTGCGTTTACCCCTGTTTTTTCGTAGGTATAGGATGAGTTTAGGTAGCGTGTTCTTGGACCCAAAGTACCTCCTGTAGCGGGGTTATGACAGGCAACACAGTCTTGTGTGGAAGGATAGGTCCATTTTTGGGTTGAGATAGATCCATTTTCATTCCTAATTTCAATATTTTCGTCCAAACCAGTGGTCAGCAATATGGCGTCCGTTTCTTGGGCATTCCATTTATAAGTAGCGAAGTAAAAAGACCCGTCGCTTGCCCTGATTGAAAATCTAGTTTCCAATCTCTTGGTCAAAGAAGGGTTGTTTTCATCAACGGGAAGTTCAAAGTGTTTGATTAAAACAGTCCCGGTTGGAAATTCCCAATCGCCATTTTCCGAGAACTGCACCTGCTCATTTACTTGGTTATGGGTGCCATCATTTGGAATGACCATCCAGCGTTTCTTTTCGGCTCCATCGGACCAGAAGGGTTCAATGAGATCGTACGGAACAAGTCCTTCATTTGGCTCTAAGGTTTCCAAATTTGAAAAGGCACCGGTTTCCGAAAGAAGTTGCGGTAAATTACCTTGAAATGGCCCTCCTTGTGTTAATTTGTACAGTTTTACATTGTTGCCCTGACTTAATAAATAGAGTTCGCCCTGATGATCTTGTCCAAAGGAAATAATATTAGTTGGAGAAAATTGAGTGATTACTTCGTAGGACCCATCGTTTGGGTCTACGGCCCAAATTTCCTCGCCAACCCCATAATCCGCACATATATATTTTCCAAAGTATTGGGACATGGCTGAGCCTCTGTACACATATCCTCCAATTACTGCATTGGCATCCGTTCTTGGAAAAGTTAAAAGGGGAGATTCATGCGCCATGCCGTCCAAAAGGTTTACACAAGATGTTCCCCTATAATAATCTCCTTCGTAAACTGGCCAACCATAATTTTTTCCGGCAACTACCCTATTGATTTCCTCATGGCGAGCTTCACCTATTTCACCTATATATAAAGATCCAGTAAGCTTGTCCACGGTCATTCTATGGGGATTTCTATGGCCAATGGAATAATATTCCTCAAAGTGACTTCCGTCAGGGCTTGGAAATGGGTTATCATTGGGAATCCAATACCCAACACCGGAGACTTCATCGTCAAATCTTCCATCCGCTGTCAAGGTTCTTATAGGATTGTGGCTTTTATTTACATCCTGGTTCACATCCAGGCGTAGTACGCCTCCATCAAGATTGGTGGTGATATCCTGAGGTTTTGCATAGGCCGATTGATCCCCAGTAGCTAAATATAAAAATCCATCATTACCAAAGGTTAGTCCACCGCCCCTATGCGTAGAGCTGAACATACGTCTCTTTATCATAATTAGGTCATCCCCAGGAACTCGAGTAAGCGTGCCTGGGTCAACGGAAATTCGTTCCAAAATCAAAAAACCTCCCCAATAATCTTCCCTGTTACAGCCGAATCCGGAAACAAATGCATCTGGATAATTCCTTCCTTGTCCATCCTTTGTGGTGTAGTATAGATAAAAATAGTTTTTATTGGATTGCCCAAATTCAGGATGAATCGCCAATCCCAAAAAACCGCCGTCCCAAACAACGCCAACTTTACTCGAAAGGTCGGCCACCATATTTTTTTGAGTAACGTTGTCATTATTATCAAAATGGAATATCATTCCATTCCGTTGTGCTACAACTATAGTGTTTGAATTGGGTACCGTAGAAAAAGTCAATGGAGAATCAAAGGAAATATTTGGGAATGCAACTTGATACTTTTCGTCAGAGGCACTTTTATCTGGAAAGTTTCCGTTCAAAAAGGGTCCTACAGGTTCTGGAATCGTTAGGCCAGGTTCATAGAACAGGGGCGAAAAGCTTATATATAAACCAGAGATTGCCAGTACCGTTAGCATCCCCAAAATGATTTTTTTCATGTTTTTATTATTGTTGTTTTTCATAGCTCAGACCTGCTCCCTGCACCTTTCAGGCAGGTGCAATTATTCACATCATTTTTTCTTTCAAAAGTGTTCATGAATCTTCGATTCCACCATCTCGATAGCTATGTGAACATCTCCATGGGTATCAAGACTTGATATGGCTCATTTTATAGCGTTAGAATTTAGTTGGGGAACAGGGTCAAATTACCATAAATTTATGTTAATAACAATGGAACATAGCAATTAAAGTGAGGTTTATGCAACAGATTATTACTTCTTTTGATTGATAATCTTAGCTGGGAAGTTTTTTTGGCTTTTCCAATTACGGTTTAAAAGGAATTTAGAGATGGATATTGTAGTAATTGGCAACTATAGGTATCAATCTAAAGATCTGGATTGAAAAGATAGTATAAAAAATGGATTACTTTTGTGGGCGCAAGGGGCAATTCTTTTTACCTGTTGGCGTTTTAAAAGCAAAACTTTATTATTATGCAGTCCATAGAGACGTATACACTTCAAAATCATACTTTTAATAATTCAGAATCTATAAACATTTACAAGAACGCCTTAACGTTGTTGGAATGTGATAGTGCCTACTATTGTTATGAATTGTTGAATAGTGGGCAAAATGAGCATCAGGAATTGCAGTTTTTTCTTTTTGAATCAGCAGAACAGGAGACGTTGGCCGTAATGCCTATTTTTTTGAGAAAGGTTCTTATAAACGGTAAGGAAACCAGCTATTATGATGTAAGTAGCCCATGGGGATACAATGGTCCTTTTTTCAAAAGGGATATAAGTAGGGAAGATCGGATTGGTTTCTGGACAACTTTAGATGCTTGGTATAGGGAACACAAGGTAGTCTCTGAATTCCTACGATTTAATTTTTTCCGAAACTATGAGGACTATTCGGGAACCGCTGTACATACCCTTTTGAATGTAAAAGGCAATATTACGGATTGGGAGGCCTTTTGGTCCAATTTAAAATCAAACACAAGGAACCAATTCCGGAAGGCAGAAAAAACTGGCTTGGAGTTCGGATTGTTTTATGAAAACAACGATGAAGAAAAAATAAAGGATTTTTATAAAGTGTATATTGGCACCATGGATCGTAGGGATGCCATTGACTCCTTTTACCATCCGGTATCTTATTTTATCGAATTTTGGAAAGCCAATCCTAAAAAGTGTGCGATAGGATTGGTATATTTTGAAGGAAAACCTATTTCAGGAGAACTTTTTTTAATTTCTGAAAATACAATGTATTCGTTTCTTGGGGGTACGGATTCCGATTATTTCAAGCTAAGACCCAACGAATATTTGAAAATAAATGCCGTAAAATGGGCACACGGTGAAGGTATGGACTTTTATATGATCGGCGGTGGGCTTTCGAATGGCCCGGAGGATAAACTATACCAATACAAGAAAAAGTATTTTCCATTGGATGACGACATAGATTTTTACACAGGCCGAAAAATCATCTTGCCCGAAGCATATAAAGAATTGGTTGAAATGGCGAGTAAGGAGCCCGTGGGAAGTGAATGTCTGGAGCAAATTGAAACAGGTTTCTTTCCTAAGTACCGCTCCGTAAAATAGTCGTTGATACCCTTTTTGGGTATATGAACCTGGTACGGCTAGTTTTGTCTACCGGTAACTTAAAAGCACTATTTATAAGGCAATCAATTCCTCGTAGACTTTTAACGTATTCGAGGTCATTTTTTCTAGGGTAAAACATTCCAAAGCTTTTTCCTTGCCCTTGAGGGCCATGGAATTTCTCAAGGGGTCATTGGTTAGAACCTCGGTGAGTTGCTTGCCAAGCTGTTCCGAATCCTCCATAGGAAATATCATGCCATTCATGCCATGTGTTATTTGGTCCGAAGCTCCGTTTCCGTTAGATCGAATGGTACAGCAGCCACCCATCATGGCTTCTACGGCAACCAGCCCAAACGTATCCGATCTTGAGGGAAGCACGAATACATCGAACAATTGATAGAAGGGTTTGGGATCTTGAAAACCCAGCACTTTGAATTTTCCAGTTAGATGATATTCTTCCAATAGCCCGTCCAGCCAAGGTTTGTGTTTCGGGGTTTGATAATCCCCCACGATGACCACAAAGATTTTTTCCACCAGTTCCTTGGGCATAAAGGCTCCCAAGGCCTTTACCATGATATCCGTTCCCTTTTGTTGGGTAATACGACCAACGAGCCCTATGATGATTTTGTTCTTGGGTATGTCGTGTAATTGCCTCAATCTTTCCAGATTTTCCTTGGTTTCCGTTTCGGAAAAACGTTCGGAAATTCCGTGATAGACCATTCGTATACTTTCTGGGGGGGTATGCATTACGGTCTTTGTAAACTCTTTGGAACCTTCACTTACCGCAATGAGTAGGTTGGGATGTTTATAGCGGGCATTGGGTCTAATGGTATCCGCATGGACCGTAGAGGTGAATTTTTTTCCTAATAGCCAAGGTATGAAGGTTAAGTTGGGAGAATGGCAGTGTATCACATCCGCGTTGATTTTGTAAATCCAAAAGACGATTTGTACCAAGCTTTTTATGGAACCATAACCTTTGGTAAGCATACCTCCTTGAGGCTCTTTAAAATAGTGGAGTTGAATCCCCAAATTTGAAAACCGCTGTCTTAAGGAACTAAAGAAGGTATTGTCCTGGTCTTTTAGTTCCCTAAACCCACCTGTAACAATATGTACTTCATGCCCCTTGTTTACAAGTCCATCGGCCAGCTCGGCAATATTAGTGGCCAAGCCATCCTTACCAAATCGCATGACAATGAACAGTATTTTCATCGGTTTGCTTTTATAGGAGGCCTTTTTCCTTCCAATCATGTCGTTCCACATCCAAGTATTCCATGGCCGGGTTTGCGGTTGGGTCTACTTCAATGTCATCTGATTTTAGGACTTTTAAAATCGTTTTCCAAATAATTTTGGCATCCATGGCGAGGGTAATATTCTCACTATATTCCACGTCCTTCGCAAAGCGGTCTTCCCAGGTGATATAATTCCTTCCAGAAATTTGGGCAAGACCGGTTATGCCAGGGCGAATTGAAAAACGTTTTCGTTCCTCTTGGGTATAGTAGGGTTGGTATCGAATCAATAGGGGTCTTGGTCCAATCAGGCTCATTTCGCCCTTCATCACATTTATCAACTGAGGTAGTTCATCAATGGAGGTTTTTCGGATAAAGATACCCAAGGGGGTAAGCCGCTCCGTGTCGGATAGCAGATTGCCGTCTGCATCCTTTTTACTGTTCATGGTTTTTAATTTGATGACCGAAAAAATGCGTTCAAACCTGCCAGGCCTTGGTTGCAGAAAAAAGGGGTTTTCCCTAAAGCTCAGGGCCAACACGATAATTGTGACAAGCAAGATGGGGGATGCTATGATTAGCCCTAAAAGGGCCAATAAGAAATCCAGGGGTCTTTTAAAAAATTTCCTATACATGGTCACAAATATACTGCCATTCATTGATAGAATCCGCAATATAATCCAAATCATTTGGGCTATATCTAAAATCTACATGAATGTTCAGTAAGTACTTGTGGTTATATTTTATGGGGTTATTGTTCCAAAGTTCTGCGGGATAAATCGATTTTCCGATCAGATGTTTTTTTAACTGATCTAAGGCTTCCCGTTCCTTAAAGATAAAAAGGAGGCCAAAGGGTGTACCTTCCTTATAAGGTAAGCGCTGATAGCCTTTGACGGGGCCCAGCTTCCTGTTCAAATAGGCCAGGTTTTTATGCTTAAAACTGTTTACGTTTTTGAGCAGTAGTGATTTAATAATCTGTGCATGTTCCGTTGCAACAGGTATAATATCAAAATTCTCCCCTAGGTATAGTTCCCCGTTCATATATGTACTTAAAAACTCCGTTTTTTCTTTATGGGAGGTTGCTTTGGACTTTAAATCCATGGCTTTTTCTATGAGCTCCCAAGAAATGTTCATGGAGCTTTTGCTAATGGTGTCCATCGTAGGTGCCACTTTTGGAAATGGCAGATTGGAAAGGCTTTTTTTTGGTTTCCAGGCGATGCCGCCAAGGGGTATGGGAATGGTCTTTCGTAAGGAGGCGATACAGAAATCGGCACGGCTTTCCAAACAGCCTTGCGTAAGCCAACCGTGGGAGTGATCCTCAACGATTATAGGTCTTTTTCCCTTGGGATATATTACTTTTTTTAGGCCCCAATAATTTTGGACCAAAACCAAGTCATTGGAGGAAAATAGCGACCAGTCTAACTGCTCGTTTACATCAAAAGGGTTTATTTCGTAATAGCGAATGGTGCTGAATTCGTTTTCAAGCCATTTTTTTATTAATGGACAATAATAAATGGGTAACCAGATGTTGGAAACTTTATACTTTTCGCAGATGTGTTGGAAAATATACTTTAATGCGTATCTACCGGCATAGAAAAGCTCATGGTCTTCCATAAACGAGCCTTCAATTTGAGGGACTTCATTTAGTTGGGATTTTTGAAAGAAAGAACCGTAGCCTAAAATAGTATTCCGCATTGTGCAAAAAAATAATAAAATTATCCCAAGAACTACAAGAAATCGAGCAAATCCCTAATTTCTAGATGAATGGACATAGCCGTTTTCACTTTCGCAATCCTTCTGTACGTGACTCTACATTTAAAATTTAAGTATAACTCTGTAAATCATTTTCGAATAAAGAACGGGCGTTCGTATTTATCCAGTTTTAAAAAGTCCAGATGCAAAATTTATTTTGTTGAAGATTGAGCAATGGTAAGTCAATGATCTTTACTCCGAATGGAGAAACCCACTAATGTAGAATTACCGCAAGTCTTCCATCTCAATCTTTCGATATTCATTGAGTACTTCCTGCCAAACATATTCTCTGGGATATTTTTCCGCAATATGCTTTCGGCAATTGGTGGCCATTTTTTTCACCATATCCCTTTGTTTCAAAAAAATGCGCATGGCATTTTCTAAGGCAATTGAGTTTTGTGAAGGGATAATGGTTCCATTGAAATTCTCTATTATAATTTCATTACTCCCGTTGATATCGGTTACAATGGACGGCAGGCCCATAGCACCGGCTTCCAGTACCACATTGGGAAAACCCTCTCGATAACTTGGGAAGACAAAGCTATCGGAAGCGGCCAAAAAGGGCCGTACATCCCATTGATGTCCTGCTTCAATGATCTGCTTGTTACTTTTAATGACATTCCAAGTAGCTTTGGGCAGGAAATCAGATTCCCCCTCGTCAGAACCAACCAAGAGCAATTTTGCATCAGGATGTTGTTCGGACACCTTATTAAAAGCTACGACCAATTCGTTAAGGCCTTTATCATTGACCAATCTTCCTACAAATACAAATACAAAATCCCCAGGGAGTACCCCATAGTCCGCTCGCAGTTGTAAATTATCCTTACTTCCGTACATTTTTGGGTCAAAATGCTCAAGGTCCAATCCTCTTATACTGCCGTTGGCAATGACCTTAAGTGGTTTACTAGTCACCTTGTGCTGCTCCAAATCCTTTTTTACGCCTTGCCCTTCTGGGAAAATATGGGTGGCAAACCTACAGATTAAACGATCCGTGGTAATCAGCACTTTTCGCATCATACCCGTTTTTGTTGGAAAAATAAGACCGGTAAAGGAGTGGGCCCTTTTTGGTACCCTTGCTAAATATGCGGCCAACATGGATACTAAGCCTGCCTTTGGGGTCATACTATGGACCAAGAAGGGTTTTTCCTTTTTAAATGTTCTATAGAGCCTGTAAATGGATACTAGGTCCTTAATGGGGCTTATGGTTCTTTCAATTGGTATATACACGGATCGTATGCCTTCCTTTTCCACCAAAGGTTCCACTTCTTTGTTATAGGAACCAATGGTCATCATTTCATAATATTGGTTTAAAAATTTAAGCTGCCCGCCCAAAAAGGCATAGAGCGACCAGGATAGGGAGGCCGTGCGAATTATTTTTTTTCTAGTAGGAGATGGGTTTTTTGTCATAGTGGTTCATTAGGAAAGAATTACATCTGTATACGCCTGCAAAATAGGTTCCCTTTTAAAATCCTGTATACGTTCCTTTACACGGATCCTGCAACGCTCCAAGTATTCAGGATGCTCTAGGCAATAGGCAAGCCCTTTTTTCATGAGCTCCAAATCACCTACAGGTGTTAGGACGCCATAATCCGTAATCATAATATCATTTTTTCTTACATCTTTTAACTCCATAATTTCATCCGGGCCAGATTGGCAATTGGTCGTTAAAATAGGTAGTCCACAACACATGGCTTCCAATAGCACATTGGGGAAACCTTCGTGGTTTGAACCGAACATAAATAAATCTACGCTCTTTAAAAAGCGATAGGGGTTATTGTCAAAGCCTAAAAAGGTAACCCTTTTTTTCAGTTTTAAACTGGACACTAGTTGCTCCAATTTTTGTCTTAAAAAACCGTCGCCAAGAATATATAGGTGAACATCAGGGAATTTCTCAATTGCCCGGATGAGTAATTGATGGTTTTTACCCGCATCCATGCGACCTATAGTAACAATGTTGAAGGTACCGCTGTTAAAAAAATTGCCTTCAGCTGGAACCTTGTCAATCTTTTCAATATCAATAGGGTTATGTACAACCTGTATTATAGAAGCTTCAATATTGTAATTCTGGAATAGGTCATCCATATTGCCCTTGGAATTACAGATTATTCTGTCTGCCTTTGGGTACAATTTTTTTATCAGAATATTGTTGATTTTGGACTGTAGGTTTCCGTACCCATACTGTTGGCTAGGATGGGAACGTTCGCTAATGACCAATTGGTAACGATGATTCGTAAAATATCTGGAAAGTATGTTAATGTAGCTGGGTCTCGTTAATAGCGCGAAAGAGTGGGTAACTTGCAGATGCTTAAGCAATTGAGCATAACGATATGCCAAAAAAGGCAATTTTGCCAGTTTAAATAGACCATGTTCATCGCCTTTGGATTTTTCCAAAAAATGGATGGTTGTGTTTTTGGGTATATCATAGCTAATGGTCGTGTTCATCAACACCAAATGTACCTCAATCCCCTTCTTTTGAAGGTAGGGAAGCAGGTAGGAAACTACACGTTCCGCACCTCCACCGGCAAGAGAATAAATTAGGATGGCAACTATTATATTTTCTTTCTTCAACAAAAAATCTAAGATTCTAAAAGTTTTATAAAATGACTTTCGTATTGTTTAAGAATTAAGGATTTTTCAAACTTATTAAATACTGATTTAGACACTGATTCAGGATTAAATGTGCCTAAATCATTTAAAATTCTCAAAAAATCTTTCTCATCTTCCACTAAATAGCCATTAACGGAATGCTCAATAATTTCCTTTGTGCCTCCGGGAACATCAAATGCAATGGCGGGTGTTCCAACGGCACAGCTTTCTAAAAGGGCATTTGGAAACCCTTCGGTCAAAGATCCTTGAAGGAAAAAATCTGATTGCTCTAAGTAGTCAGAAACTTTATTGGTAAATGGTATGTGGTTTATATTCTTATAAATTCCATAATTCCTTGCCAAATCAAATAACTCATCTTTTAAAGGGCCATCCCCAATAATTGTATAGTTAAAGGGTTTATTGAATTGAGATAAAACTTTTAAAACTCTTTGATGGCCTTTAACTGCTACCAGGCGGCCTACAGTTATGAATCTGTATTTTTGAGATTTTGTCCTATTGTTTGTGACAAGCTCAAAATTGTCTGTAATGGGATTGTTTATAATGTGAATTTTTTCAATGGGAATTTTGAACAATCCCCGACAATCCATTGCCATATCCTCTGATTGACAAATAATGCTGTCCAATTTACTTAAAGCCATTTTTTCGAAATGATGGTACCAATCAAAAACAGGTTTAGATGTGAAAGACTTGTATATATTAACAATGGAAGTTTGTCTACCTACAAATATTATTTTTGGAAAAAGGACTGAAATCACCCCCAATATCACATTCACGTGCGCCAGTGTACCCATGACTATATTTGGTCGTCTTTTTCTTATATGTTTTACCAATTTGGGTATAGATCTGATTACCCTGTCGATTCCTAAAAAAGTAACCGTCATTTGTTCGGTGCTAAAATTTTCTTCTCCAGGACTTCCAATTATAAGAAGCTCGGAATCAAATTTATGTTCATCTATTTTAGCCGCTAAAAATGTTAAAATACGTTCTGCTCCTCCAGGGCTTAGGTTTGGAATTACGAATGTTATTTTAATTTTATTACTTGTCAAAATTTCTGAATAAAGGGAACCAAAAAAGATTCAGGTGATCATTGGGTTATTAAGATATTGAAATTGATTTACCGTTATTTGTTAACCATTGTCTCAAAACCAGTAATTTCCATATCACGGTGTAGTGGTTCCATTTACACTCCATATGCTCTTGTATTAATTTGGAGACTACTTTTGGGCGAATTCCAGGTATTTCGTTGAGATTTTGAATAGATAGTTCGGTGAGGACCAAGTCCTTTAAATCCTTACGAAACCAAACCTCCAAAGGCATACCAAAACCGGATTTGGGACGGTCAAAATACGCCTGGGGTACATGCTTGTACAAAATATCCTTTAAAATGCGTTTTTGTTTTCCGGGTTGGTATTTGAATTCGGTAGGGAGGCTTTGGGCCATTTCCACGACGCGGTAGTCCAAAAACGGTGATCGCGCTTCCAAGGAATAGGCCATGGTGGCTCGATCTACCTTGGTATTAATGTCCCAGGAAAGGTAGGTTTTTAAGTCCAAGTCTCCGGCACGTTCATAAATATCCTTTTTGTTGTGCATCAAATACCTAAGCTCTTTGAAATTATAGGGGTCTTTCTGTTCTTCGAGCCAAATTTCATTAGGTCTAAATAATGAGGTTAAATAAACGAAGTTTTCGTTTTTAGAACTAAAAACTTCCCCTATGGCCTTATGCCTAGAATTCGGGGATAACTTTAAGAGTTCTGAAATAGGTTTTCTAAAGATATAGGGTATTTTAAAGTAACTCTTCATTTTGTCAATCCGGGAATATCTATGATATCCTAGAAAAGCTTCGTCTGCACCATCTCCCGAAAGGGCCACGGTCACCTCTTTTTTGGTGTGTTTGGCCAATAGCATGGAGGGGATGGCCGAGGCATCGGCAAATGGTTCGTCGTAATAATAGCTAAAATTTTCAATAAGACTCAAACCCTCCCTGTAATCACACTCGATTACATGATGGTCTGTACCTAAATGATTAGCCACCTTTTGGGCATACTGACTTTCATCAAAACCGTCTTCATTGAATTTGACTGAAAACGTTTTTACTCTTTTATCGGCTCCTTTGCTAGCCAAAGCGGCAATTAAAGAAGAGTCGACACCTCCAGACAGGAATACCCCAAGCGGAACATCGGCAATCATACGATGTAACACCGCATCCGTCAATAGATTTTCAAGGTCTTTTGTTGCTTGTTCATAAGTGCCAGAATATTGGGGTGCGGTTGGATATGCGATGTCCCAATAGGCCCAAGACTTAAACGATTTGCTGCCTAGAGTATATGTAAAGGCATGGCCATCCTCCAATTTTTTCACCTCATTAAAAATAGAGTTTGGTAAGGGTACACTATTCCATCCCAAGTATTGTTCAATGGCTTCTTGGCTGATGCTTAATTGCTCGTTGAACAATTGTATAGACGAAATTTGACTGGCAAACTCAAATCCTTGTGGGGAAAGTTGGTAGTAAAATGGTTTTTGTCCCAGGCGGTCTTTGGCACCAAATAAGAGTTGTTTTTTTACATCATAGATGACAAAGGCGAACATCCCGTTAAAAAGCCGCACACAGTCTTGACCATATTCCAAGTAAGCCGCAGCAATGACCTCCGTATCACTGGTGGTCCTAAAGGCATATCCTTTATTGGATAAAATGGCCCGTATTTCCTTAAAATTATAGATTTCCCCATTAAAGACCAGGTGTACCTGTTCTTCATAACTGAAAGGTTGATTGGATCGAGCGTCCAAATCGATGATGGATAGGCGGTTATGACCAAAGTGAATTCCTCCATTTTGGGAATCAAAGCTTTGAACTCCCATTTGGTCCGGACCGCGAAACTGGGTGCGTTGCAATTTTTGTTGTATCTGTTCCTTGGTATAAGGGAGGGTAGTGCCGTAAATGCCACACATATATTTCTAATAGTTTAAGTTTTCAATTTGATTATGAAGTATAACGGGGCAACTGGTTTTGGATTGTATGACCTGCCCAAATAATTAAGAAATGGCATTTTGAATGACTTCCATCCAATTCTTGGCAATAGGTTCCATCTCATACTTTTGGGTCGATCTTATGGCATTTTCCCTAAATCTTTTTTGAAGCACATCTGAATGCATTAATTCCTCCATCTTGGTAGCTAAGGTATCCACATCGCCTACAGGTACCAAAAAGCCATTTTCACCGTCGGTAATCATGTCCGCCGGTCCATGGGGGCAATTGGTGGAGATACAGGGAAGTCCGAAATACAGGGCTTCCAATAAGGCGTTGGGAAAGCCTTCGTGCTCGGACGTAAATACAAATAGGGAGGCTTTTTTGTAATAGGAAGCCACATCTTTTTGGGCCCCTTTGAAACATACTTTGTCCTCAATTGCCAGTTCTTTGCTCAAGGCCTTGTATTTTTCCATGTTAGGCCCCTCACCTAAAAAAACGAGCTTCCAACCAGAGGTGTCAATTTTTGCAAAAGCACGAAGTAGAATGTCCTGTGCTTTACCATTCCGAAAAGCTCCAACATTTAAAATTTGATTCTCCCCAGACTTATCCAATTCTGACATTATTCTGTGAAAACCTTTTCCAACGGCATTGGGTATTATTTTAATTTTCTCCGATTTTGTTTTCTTACTGTAGTACTTTTTGTTGCCCGACGTTTGAACCACAAGGCCTTTACAAAAGGAATAACTGAAGTCTCGAAGGATTTCCTGAAATCTGGGCAGGGGATTCAGTTCATGGTTGGCACGTTCACTCACAAGGCAGGGGATATTCAGCCATTTACAGGCCCAAACGGCATAGATATTGGTTTGGGTCATAAAACTGATGACCACATCCGGTTTTTCCCTATTAAGATGTGAAATAAGTATTTTTATACGTTTTAACGCATCTTTTATTGAACTGAACTGATTTGTAGACGATTTGGAATAGGTAAGACAATAGTTGGTTTTTATATTAGGATTTAAAGGATAAAAGGATTCCGATTGGACCATGGTAATAATGGAAACTTCATGGTTCTTGACCCAATAGTTGGCCAAACCACTAACGGCCCGTTCCGCACCCCCAGAACGCAATCCGTAGATTATAAAGGATATTTTCATTTCAGAAATTTGAATAGTCTGGGTTTTAAATAATTCTTATGTTTGAGGGTTTAATTATATTCAGGAAAGGTTTTGATTTTATTTGTCTATTTGTTCTTTTGTTTGAAACTGTAACCACATTGTAAAAAATAAAACATAACCAGAATCAAAATAATTATGATTAGTTAGCAGAAAAAGCGATAGTCCTGTACTCATCAAGAATAAATGTGGCTGATTAAGAAAAATATCGTAAGAATTCTTAATTAGCATAATAAAGATTAAAATAAAGATTAAAAAAGCAAAAATACCCGCTTCGCCTATTACTTTTAAATAGGCATTATGAACACCAGCGGCTCCTCCTACGCCGTTACCACTAAAAGCTCCATAACCGTTACCGAAAATTGGTTGAGAATAAATAAATGGATAAAAATTCGCCCATGTTTCAGTACGGCCTCCTTCTTCTAATTTTGAGGTGTTTTTAGACTTACCTTCAAATATTTTTGTCATTGCATCAAGTCGAGCATTAGAATTTGGTAAAAAAGAATTGTAAGTTATTAAACCAATTAATAAAACTCCGCCAACTAACAGAGTTCTGATATTTTTAATTGATAAACGAATTGCAAGAACATTTATCAAAAGCCAAACAATGATAAATGTTCTTGAGAAAGTTAAAAAACCTACAATAGTAAATATAATTTGACCAATTAACTTCCAATTTTTATCCATACTAAAAGTAAGTCCGTATCCCATAATACAGATAAAACCAAGAGAATTGGGGTTTAAATAAAATCCACTGTAACGACTACCATCGGTTAATGGATTGTAAAAAATAAAAATCTGAAGGAACACGGTTAAGCAACCAATAATTAATATCAATAACAATTCAGATTTGCTGGTATCTCTTAAAACCTGGTAACCTCCAATTATTGTAATAAAATATTTGACAATTAATATGAGATAAGTCAGCGTGCTTTCTGTTATGAAAGTCTGATTTACTAGACTTCCGATGCCAAAATAAAATATTCCTAATATAAGTAGCCAACTATTGAATACTAAATTTCTCCTCAAGGTGAAATAAATTAGCATAAGTACATAAGAAAGGTAGCTAAGTGCACTTGAATATATGGGACTAATTTTTTCATATACCCAACCCGGTATATTGAGCATAATTAATAAGAGGGTGAGGTATTTTACTATTTTTAGAAGCACTATAAATGATATTAATTATTCAAATTTAAGCAATAGCCTCTCAAAGAAGAATGCATTTCAGATAAAATACCTAGATTACCATTCAAGACACAAAAAAAAGCTAAGATGTTAGTCTTAGCTTTTTTTTGTGTCTTGAAATAATTCTATTGAGTAAGATAATAAAAGAACGATTCAATATTCGAATATCCATTACCGTCTTCATCCCCATTAGAACTTTTTGATAAGTCACCGAAAACACTACGCTCCCATTCGTCTGCCATTCCATCATTATCGGTGTCGTAATTTGCAGGTCGAGCGGAGTTTTGTTTAGGAGGTACGCTCGTAAAACCAAAAACTCCATTTTTGTTAATATAAGAGTTAATCCAATTTTCATCTAGGCTGTCCCTATAAAGGCTATTGCCTACCTTGCTTAATACTTTATTTTCAATGGCTTGCTTTTCTTTTTCCCAATTAGAAATATAACTATTTCCTAAAACTCTTTGACTACTCTTAAAATCAAGTAATTCTTGATTATAATGATGTGCATTCGTTTCCATGGGTCCGGATATAAAGTTTCCTTCCACATAAATGGCTCCTGTATTTATGGGGTTATTATAGCCTTGACTGCCAAGTGTAATTACGTTGTAGTGATTTGGGTTTGACCCGAATGATTCATAAATGTTGGAAATTGCATCTACACGATTTCCCCAAGAAATAGCTAGACCACCTTCAAAACCATATATAATATTATTTATGAATTCTAAGGACTCTCCATTTGAGCCATAGCCAACCAAAATATTTCTATCTGTACATTCGGTTAAGAAATTATTTAAAAAAGATAAATTGAATACTCCTGGTCCTCGTAGACTGTTTTTATTTTGTTGGGTATTTTCACCTAATAGACAATTTTGTATAGTAATATTCTCAATTCTAATATCTTTTCCCTCACTAGAACAACTAATGTCCAAATTTTCATCTGATCCATGTGAAATTGAGCAATGGTCAATAATAATATTTCTTATATTGTAACCATTAGTTCCCCAATTTCGAATTCTAATTGCATCATCCGATTCAACTTGTGGTATATTAGTTCTAATTGTAAGATACCTAACAATTACATTTGAAGAATATATATCCAAAACTCCTCCCTTAATGGTTATTCCGGGATAAGGTGCTGTTTCGCCTGCAATAGTTATGTTTTCACGGGCTACATTTTCAGAATATTGGGTACTTCCAATCTGTAAATAAGAGTTCAATTGTATTGTGCCACCCACGTCAAAAACAACAATCCGTGGACCTTTGGTCAATAAAGCTTCTCGTAGACTGCCTGGACCACTATCATTAAGATTAGTCACATGGATTACTTGGCCTCCACGTCCTCCAGTGGTATATTTTCCAAAGCCTTCGGCTCCTGGAAAGGCTAATAATTCGCCCATATCGCTTGTGGAAATGGTTACTGTGGCTTCCTCTCTTGAAACTTCATTGTCAGATGTAATAACCTCCGTGGTATAGGTGAAGGAATCTTCAACCAAGACTTCTGCACTTTCTGAAGCAGTGGTTGTTTCTTCTGTTGTAGTTGTTTCCGGGTTCGTATCCACCGTTTGCGGAATGTAGGTCAAAGTATTATCGGCGTTGATAATGACCTCCCCATTTTTGGGTGTAGAGGTTTCAACAATGGTTACCTGGGCATCTCCGTTAAAATTGTCATTGTTCAAGACATCCATAACAATACTGGTCTGGCCGCTTCCAAGAAAAAAACGATCATCGACCAACAGCGCTATACTTTGCAGGTCGCCATCTTTGGCGATAACGTAATCCGATAAAAGGTCTGCATCTTTGGAGCAAGCTGTAACTAATAGAAGTAAAGAACTAAGCAAGCTCATCTTTTTTTGGGTGGGGTTTAAAAGAATCATAAGTAGGTTTAGAAAAAAGAGTTTATTATTGGGTTATACTATTTGGGACACAATGATAACGTTTAATTTTATCCAATCGTTTAAAAGCACTTTTTTTTCGATGAACTGCACTTTTTTTCCTTTTTCGATAAAATTTTTGATTCGAATGATCACTGGAAATCCATTTTAAAAAATCCAAGTAGCTACGCAAGTCAACGATGTCTTGGATCTTTACATCGAGGGATTTAACATTTTCTTTTCAATTTATTCGATGAAGTGCATACTTTTTTAAGTTTGAGGTTTTTTGGGATATCAAATCTTCGATTAAAACACATAGGTTTTTACAATAATGCGTAAATAAATTGAAATTTGTTTTTTACTGTTGAGAAGTGATCAAATTTTATAGAACTGATATATCTTATTCTTAAAATCAAATCACTTTTCGTAAAAGCCTTGGAAAGAAGAGAAGAAGAAAAATTAGGAGGCAGATCGTTTTTTTCGAAGTCCCCAGTTTGATGTTCGAATCTTTAACAAAAAAGGATGACCGGATAAAATTAAAGGCAATGTTACGGTAATGCGTTGTTGTTATAATTTCTTTTGTAGGTGCCTCTTTTAAATGATAATAGGACGTGTAAAAAATTACCTTTTGAATCTGTTTATAGGATTTTTTCTGGTGAATCATTCCAGTTTCAGAATACCAATAACGCCTATGGACCATGTTTACGCACAAAAAGTCGTATTCTGAATTGATTTTGTTCCAAGTCGCCGCTTCACTGATAAAACTGTTGGGATGCACATACATTTTAAATTCCTTAAGGACTTCGGTCCGCCAACAATGCCATTTTTCTCCCCCAATAGGCCGTTTTCTGTTTAAAACACGTTCTTCAAAACCAACCTGCCACATGTTTTTGGGCCAAGCCTCACCTACTAATTTTCCTGACTCATCTTCTACCAAGGTCCAAATAGCTCCAATAGATTTAGCGTCTCTTGTGCTCTCAATGGATTTCCATAATATATTTAAATCATGTAAAGTGTTCTTGCTAAAAGTATCATCGCTATCCGCAATTATGGTATAGGGGAGTCTACAAAGCATAAAACCTTCATTCACTGCATTAGACTTGCCTTTGTTTTGAGGCATTAGATGATATATGATTTTAAAATCCAATCCTTGGTTTTGCCATTGCTCAACTAGTTCCAAAGTGCCATCAGTGCTACCATCATCTACTATAATCCATTCAAAGCCCCTAAAGGTTTGCGCCTTTAAGGAATCATATACACGGGGCAGTTCCTTTATACGATTATATGTAGGGGTTAATACACTAAACATGCCTTTATTAATACATAATCTTAATTAAAAAATTGGTTTTGGAGTCTTTTTATAACATCCCTAAAATAAGAACTTGTCAAATAGAATGTGCCAAAATAAAAGATACCGGTTCCAACAATTATTTTTAGAGCGTACCAGAAAAAATTCAAGTAATTGATTGAGTTCATCTTAAATAAGTATTCTAATAAATATTTATTGGCGTATAAAGCCAATCCTGTCATAACCAATAGTTTTATGAAGCCTTTCAAATATTGACTAAAGGGTTTTTTAAAACCGCTATGGTAAACATAAATTGGACGCCATATTGCCACTATTAAAAGTATACTTACATTGGTACCTAAAAGTATCCCTGCAAGACCAAATTTTAAAGCAAAAATTATGGAAACTACAATATTTAGAATACCCTCTGTTATTGGGGCCCAGGTATCACTGTAAAGACCGTAGGCCTGTTTAAAAGCTTCGATTGGGTTTACTATCTGTCGCAAAAAGAAAATAGAGCAGAACAAGGCCACCACAAGCGAATCCAAAATATACTCTTGGCCCAACCACAATCCAATAAAGGGATTTATCAAAAGTAATATACAACTTACGCTAAATCCACCAATAAAAAAGCGTAGGGCCATCATTTCCCAAAGCACCTGATGGATGGATTTTTCATTGTTTTCGGCAACTAAATTGCCAATACTGGCCTTGCTCCCACCAAACAATTTCTCTATAAGAATTCCAATATTTAAAACTACCAATTCATAATTTCCAAAGAAGGCAACGCTTTGGGCATTAATAAAATAAAAAATCAAAATGTTGTCGGTACCTGAATTTAAGAACCCTCCCAATTTGTGTACACTTATTTGCTTTACCTTGGTTAGCAGCAAGGAACGTCTTTCAAATTCCTGTGGTTTCTGGAATAAGGAATCCTCCAATTTAAGCCATGGATATCTTTTATTAATAACCTTCCTTATTAGAAAGGCGAAGACAACTCCAGTAATCCACTCCAAGGTAATCCACATCCAAAAGTTATCAAGAAAAAAAACTACTGCCGATTGTAGTAGAATTTTGCAAATAGTAATGGTCTGGGAATACTTGGCAACGATATAATCCTTTTGGTCTGCCTGTACCAAGAAAATGTGATAATTAAAAAAATACCCAATCAGGGAACTGGCCAAAAAGGAAAAAAAGGCATAATAAATTAGCGCCAAATTGATACCTGTATCTTCAAAAATAAAGGGAAAAAAGAAGGAAAGTAGCACCCCTGCCAATAGTATCAATAAGCCAATTTTTTTATACAGGTTTCCTACAAAATTGATTATTTGGTTTACCTCCCTATGGTTATTGTTAAAAAGAGGCTTATAGAGTGCAAAACCAATGGCGGTGCCTATACCCAGTTCTGCAAGGTTCAAAAATGTCAAGAAGCTTCTTAAAGTGGCCGTTGTTCCTATAAACTCATCCCCGAGACCGTCTAAAAAAATTTTTCTAGAAAAAAATTGGACTAAGACAAAAAGCCCATGGAAAAAGAACCCAACTTTGGCATTTTTAATTGTGTGTGAGAGTCTAGACATGAAAAACCCTTAATAGTCGTAGTTGCAATTGGATTCTATGGTAATTGAAAACTCTAAAGACACCATAGATTCTTAGGGGGAGTTTTAAAACAAAAAACTTTTCAAAATTTGAAAAGTCTGTTGGAATAGTTAAAGACTCCATTTCCTTTGTTTGTTGCCTGATTTCTTGCCTAAGTGCCCTTCTAATTCTAAACTTGGGGTCAAGATGCGCATGAAGAAACAAAGGATTGAAGTGATTTATCAAACCACGAAGCAAATACTGTTGTGCTTTGGTACGTACCAAAGTATTATAGTGTTTTGTCTCGTTAACAATATGGTACAAGGCATCTTTCGCGTCCAATTTTTTTAGGGAATAGGCACTTCGGGTAATGCTTTCGTTTTCCGTATTGTACACATACAAAGATTCATTTAAGTATCCTTGTCTAGAGACCCTATTTATGGTATCAATGGTAAAAAAGACATCCTCGTTAATTTTACCGGGAATAAATTTTCTGTTTGCAATAAGGTTTCGGGAATAAAACCTTCTCCAGACAGAAAAGTTATTTGTGTTCAACAATCTTAGCATGGCATCAGGTTGCGACTCAACAAAGGAAATGGTTTTGATTTCTTTGCTCTTTTTATTTAAATCTCGACTATTTACAATACCACATTCAACAAGGTCTAGTTTATTTTCTATGCTAAAACCCAATAGGGTTTCTACCATTTTTGGCTTGATCCAATCATCGCTATCGACAAAAAGAACATAATCACCTTTAATGTTTTCTAGCCCTGTATTTCTAGCTTCGCTTTGACCTTTATTGGTTTGATGAAAAACTTTTATTCTATTATCATTTTTGGCTAATTTAATGCAAATTTCACCGCTTTCATCTGTGGATCCGTCATTGATCAACAGAATTTCCAAATTCGCATAGGTCTGTTCGATAATGCTCTTTACACAACGCTCCAGAAACTCGGAAACGTTGTAGACCGGCACAATGACAGAAACCAATGGATTCGTTATGTTTTTATCATCCATAAACTACATCTTTTTATCTGCCAACCCGATTCAAATTTGAAATGGGCAAAATTGTAAATGCTTGATTTAGAGTCTTCCGTCTACATGTTCCTTCAAAATACCCTTTACATCATAGACTACCCCATTGGGATTTAACAACCCTTTCAAATCCAGGTTCAAAAACTCCTTGTGGGCGACTGTCAAAACCACGGCGTCAAATTTCTCGTTGGGTAGGGTATTTGAAATATCCATTCCATATTCATGTACTACTTCCTCTGGGGAAGCCCAAGGGTCAAAAACCGTGACATCCGTGCCATAGCTTTTTAAGTTATTTATAACGTCTACTGCCTTGGTATTCCGTACATCGGGGCAATTTTCCTTAAAGGTGATGCCCAATACCAATATCTTGCTTTCCTTGATACGGATGTCCTTTTGTACCATCAGTTTTATAATTTCTGAGGCCACGTATTTACCCATGGTATCGTTCATACGTCGACCTGCCAAAATGATTTCAGGGTGGTAACCGTATTCCTGGGCCTTCTGGGCCAAATAATAAGGGTCAACGCCAATACAGTGGCCCCCCACCAAACCGGGTTTGAAGGGCAAAAAGTTCCATTTGGTCCCCGCAGCTTCCAAGACCTGATGGGTGTCAATGCCCATAAGATTGAAAATCTTCGCCAATTCATTCACGAAAGCAATGTTGATATCCCTTTGCGAGTTTTCAATCACCTTTGCCGCTTCCGCTACCTTGATGGTAGGCGCCAAATGCGTACCTGCCGTAATCACCGAGGCATAAAGGGCATCCACTTTCTTCCCTACCTCTGGGGTTGATCCAGAAGTAACCTTTAAGATTTTCTCCACCGTGTGTTCCTTATCGCCCGGATTGATCCGTTCCGGGGAGTAGCCGGCAAAGAAATCCGTATTGAAAACCAGGCCGCTTTCCTTTTCCAAAACGGGAATACACTCGTCTTCCGTAACCCCTGGGTACACGGTAGATTCATAGATGACCGTGTCCCCTTTTTTTAGCACTTTACCTACGGTTTCACTGGCCTTGTACAATGGTGTGAGAATGGGTCGGTTCGTGCGGTCCACCGGTGTAGGAACCGTTACAATGTAGTAGTTGCAATCTGCAATGTCCTCCGGTTTATTGGAGCAATAGAGACCGGTATCCATCGTTGGTTGCGCCACCAACACCTCCTGAAGAATATCGTCTTCCACCTCCAGGGTGCTGTCGTGACCGTTCATTAATTCCTTCACACGACCGGCATTGATATCAAACCCAACGACCGGGTATTTGGTGGCAAACAATCGGGCCAAGGGTAATCCTACGTAGCCCAGTCCTATAATGGCAATTTTAGTGTTGTTCATCTTTTGTCTATTTAGCTTTTAGCCATTGGCAGTTAGCTCTTGGCTTCTTTTCTTTGTTTATAAATAGCTATTGGCTGCTGGCCTTTAGCAATCCGTTTTTAGTTTTAACTATTGGTTATTCGTTGTTCCCTTCGCTTTCACTTCGACTCCGCTCAGTGACCGCGTTATACTCATTACACTATTTTTTATTTAAAACTAATTACTAAATACTAACATCTAGTTCCTTAAATTCTCCCAATACCAAGCCACAGCTTCCTTAAGTCCGGAATTGATGTCGTATTCCGGAGCGTAGCCTAATAGGTTTTTGGCTTTGTCTATGGAAGCCAGAGAGTGGGGAACATCCCCTTTCCGTTCCGGGCCATAGATGGTTTCCACATTTTTTATTTCTGCATCGTAGTCACTCAGGTATTCCTTTAAAAGGCTTACCAGTTCCTTTAAATCCGTACGTTCCCCAAAGGCGACATTGTAAACGGTATTGATCGCTTCGGGCTTGGTGCCCAGAATGGCGCGAATGTTCATCTGTACCACATTGTCTATATACGTAAAATCCCTGGAAAAAGACCCATCCCCATTGATTACGGGGGATTCGTGCTGCATCAATTGCATCACAAATTTAGGGATAACCGCGGCATAGGCGCCATTGGGATCTTGTCTACGACCAAAAACGTTGAAATAGCGGAGCCCAATGGTTTCCAACCCGTAGGTTTTGGCAAAGACATCGGCATACAGTTCGTTTACATATTTGGTAATGGCATAGGGGGACAATGGTTTTCCTATGATGTCCTCCACCTTGGGCATATTGGTAGAATCTCCGTAGGTAGAGGAACTGGCGGCATAGACCAAACGTTTTACTTGTTGGTCTCGGGCAGCTACCAACATATTCAAAAACCCGGACACATTGACCTCGTTACTGGTAATGGGGTCATTGATGGATCTTGGGACAGAACCCAAGGCAGCTTGATGCAGTACATAATCCATCCCCTTACAAGCCGTTTGACAGGTGTCCAAATCCCGGATATCACCTTCCAAAAGACTAAAATTTGAATTTTTTAGAAAGGGTTCAATATTTTCCCGTTTTCCAGTCGCAAAATTATCCAAACAACGAACCATATTGCCATTGTTTAACAAGGCTTCGCAGAGGTTGGAACCGATAAAACCGGCCCCACCGGTAACTAATATACGTAAAGAGGGGTCAACATTCAGGGATGTATGATTCATAAGGTAATTTTTTGTGGTGCAAAGATGTCATAACTTGTTAATAGCATCCTAATTTATTACTGTTAAATGAAGGAATTTTCGTTTAATCGATTTGAAAATGTATTATTTGTATCGGCAGCTAATCTAAAATCAACCTTTATAAAACTTCAGATACCAGTCAACAAAACGTTGTACTCCCAATTTTATTGGGGTATTGGGGCTATAATCGTAATCTTTAATTAAATCATCTACATTGGCCCACGTCTTTTCGACGTCCCCAGGCTGCATGGGCATCATTTCTTTTTGGGCTTCTTTTCCCAAGGTCTCCTCAATCGACATAATGAATTCCATTAATTTTACGGATTTACTGTTGCCTATATTATAGACTTTGTAACGTTCTTTTGGGGATATCTTCCTATCCAAGGAAGTTTCCAAGATACGAACCACAGCTTCCGTTATATCGTCGATATAGGTAAAGTCCCGTTCCAGTTTGCCATGGTTGAAGACTTTGATGGGTCTGTTGTTCCTGATGGCATCCGTAAACAAAAACATGGCCATATCCGGCCGGCCCCATGGG
This sequence comes from Maribacter aurantiacus, assembly GCF_005780245.1. Classification (NCBI taxonomy): domain Bacteria; kingdom Pseudomonadati; phylum Bacteroidota; class Flavobacteriia; order Flavobacteriales; family Flavobacteriaceae; genus Maribacter; species Maribacter aurantiacus. The sequence goes on from NZ_VBUK01000005.1 coordinate 25,207, forward strand.
CCATAGACCGTAAAAAAGCGCAATCCTGTAGATTTGAATCCATACAAATGACTATAGGCATGGGCCAAAAGCTCATTGCTCTTTTTTGTGGCGGCATACAGACTCACGGGATGGTCCACGGCATCCGTGGTTTCAAAAGGAATTTTTTCGTTCAAACCATACACACTGGAACTGCTGGCATAGACCAAATGGTTTATGCCGTAATTCCTGCAGCATTCCAAAATGTTTAGGAAGCCCACGAGATTGCTGTCAACATACGCTTCTGGGTTTTCCAGGCTATAGCGTACCCCGGCCTGGGCGGCCAGGTTGCAAACAGTGTCAAATGCGTGCTTTTCAAATAAATGGGGCAGCCCTTCCCGATCTTCCAAGGCCATACGAACAAAGGAAAAATTGGGCTCATTGCTGCTTTGCATTTCATTTCCAAAGATTTCGGCCTCACTTCTTGCAATACCCAATTGTTCCAAACGGGCATATTTCAATCCCACATCATAGTAATCATTGATATTGTCCAAGCCTACAACGCTATGTCCTTTTTCCAATAGGGATTTCGACACAAAAAAACCTATAAACCCAGCGGCACCTGTAACTAAAATTTTCACACGTATAAATATTAATAATTATTTTACTCCTTATCTTTTTCGATCACCGCTTATAATCAATTGAAGCCCCTTATTCTTCCTTCCATTGGACATAAGCCTTGAGTTTTTTGGACCAAACCGTTTAGGAATGAGGTCTCTATCTTGGTTTGTCCTGAGCGTGGCCGAAGGACTGGACCTAACATTCCCAACTGAGGACGACCTAACATATCCTTTATCTTCATTGACTAAGGGATGAAAAATGGCTTAAGGTCTTCTTCATTATTCACCTATCTTGTAGTAGTTAAAACCTATTTCATTCATTAGGGCAGTGTCCAGGATTCTTCTGCCGTCAAATACGAAGGCCGGTTTTAGCATTTGATCATAAATTTTCTGCCAGTCGTAGGCTGTAAACTCGTCCCACTCCGTAAGTAGGGCAATGGCATGGGCCTCTTTGGTGGCAACGATAGGGTCTGAGGTTACCTTTAACAATCTTCTGTTTTCTTCAGGGGACCGGGTACCCAAATAGTCCAAATCGGCATAAATCCTATCTTCCTTGACCTTCGGGTCATAGACCAATAGTTCCGCATGTTCTTCCAGAAGGGCATCCGCGATGGCGATGGCGGGAGATTCTCGGGTATCGTTCGTATCCTTTTTAAAGGCCCAGCCATACAAAACGATTTTCTTTCCAGATACGGTGTTATATAATGTTGAAATGATTTTTCCCGCAAACCTTCTTTTTTGGTAGTCGTTGGCGATGATTACCTGCTCCCAATAATCGGCCACTTCGTTTAGGCCGTAGGAGCGTGCAATGTAGACCAGGTTTAGAATGTCCTTTTGAAAACAGGAGCCGCCAAAGCCCACGGAGGCATTCAAAAACTTGGGGCCTATCCTACTGTCAAAGCCAATGGCCCTGGAGATTTCCTGAACATTGGCATCCGTTTTCTCGCACAAGGCAGATATGGTGTTGATGGAGGATACCCGTTGCGCCAAAAAGGCATTGGCCACCAGTTTGGAAAGTTCCGAAGACCATACGTTAGTCTGTAAAATACGTTCCTTGGGCAGCCAGTGTTCATATACGGCACTTAAAGCATCCTTGGCTTCCTGTCCGGAGGGCGTGTCATTGCCACCAATGAGTACCCTATCCGCATGTAAAAGGTCTTCAATGGCCGTACCTTCCGCCAAAAATTCCGGGTTGGATAAAATTTCAAAGTGTACATCATTTCCTGTATTTTCCAGGATATTCTGTATGGCCTGCGCCGTACGTACCGGTAAGGTAGATTTTTCCACAACGATCTTGTCATCCTTGGCCACCTTGGCGATATTACGGGCACAAAGTTCTATATATTTTAAATCGGCCGCTTGGCCTTTGCCCTTACCATAGGTTTTGGTGGGTGTATTTACCGATATAAAGATCATTTGGGCCTCGTCTATGGCGGTATCGACATCCGTAGAGAAGAAGAGGTTCTTTCCCCGGCTTTCCGCTACGATTTCCTTAAGTCCCGGTTCATATATAGGTAAAGTATCCAGGTTTTCCGTGTTCCATTGGTCGATACGGTCCTTATTGATATCTACGACCGTTACCTGTATTTCTGGGCATTTGTTGGCAATTACGGACATGGTGGGTCCGCCCACATAGCCTGCTCCGATACAACAGATTTTTGTAATCGTTTTCATTTCCTGGTTTAGGGATTAAAAGACAAAGATGAAAAATAAAACAGGTTTTAAAAAGGGAAGACGTGCGAAAGAGACCAAATATCCCTTCACTTCGTTGAAAGGAAGGGTATATGGTTTTTAACCGATGAATTGTAAGCCTTAGACGAATTATGTCCTTAATTATCTTGATTGAGCACGATAATAGTTAATTTTGAAATCTATATTTGCAACCCTAAATTGTAACAACCATTTGAAAACCATTGCAACACCTACTAAAATTTGGCTTTCCTCTCCACATATGGGCGGAGACGAGTTGAATTATGTGCATGAAGCCTTTGAAACCAATTGGGTCGCCCCCTTGGGTCCCAATGTGGACGCTTTTGAGAGGTCCATTGAAAAGGAACTTGGAAACGCGGTTCACGTTGCCGCCCTAAGTTCAGGAACCGCTGCCATCCACCTTGGGTTGGAGCTGTTGGGCGTAGGTCCGGGGGATGAGGTGCTTTGTCAAAGCTTTACCTTTTCCGCTTCCGCCAATCCTATTTTATATCTAGGGGCACAACCTGTTTTTGTGGACAGTGAAACGGATACTTGGAACATGAGTCCGGAACTGCTGCGCGAAGCAATAGAAGACCGAATAAAGAATCACAGAAAACCAAAGGCCATTATAGCCGTCCATTTGTACGGCATGCCCTATAAAATTGAAAAGATTCGTTCCATTGCCGATGCCTTCGAAATCCCAATTTTAGAGGACAGCGCGGAGGCACTGGGTAGTTGGTATAAAGGTACTTCCTGTGGAACTTTTGGGGATGTAGGCATTCTATCCTTTAATGGCAACAAAATCATTACGACATCTGGGGGTGGCGCACTGGTCACAAGAAACAAAACCCTTAGGGACAAGGCCGTATTCTTGGCTACCCAGGCCCGGGACGAGGCTCCCCATTACCAACATAGCCATGTTGGGTATAATTACCGTATGAGCAATGTACTTGCAGGCATTGGCCGTGGCCAAATGGAGGTCTTGAAGGACCGGGTTTCGGCCAGGCGAAAGAATTATGAGTTTTACCTAAATTCATTGAGCTCACAAAATGAACTTTCTTTTTTACCGGAACCGAAAGATTATTTTTCCAATCGGTGGTTAAGTTGTATCTTAACATCCTGTTATGATATGCGAGAAACTTTGAGAATGGCGCTATTAGAGCAAAATATTGAATCTAGGCCATTATGGAAACCTCTTCATTTGCAACCCGTATTTAAGGATTCCAAGCAATATTTGGATGGTACTTCCGAAGTACTGTTCCAAAGAGGATTATGTCTTCCAAGCGGTTCCAATCTTTCCCAAGAGGATTTGGAGCGGGTATCGGAAACAATTAAAAACGCTTTATCATGATACAAAAATACATTACCTACAGTGCAGAGCGCTATGCTTCCAAGTGGTTGGTCCTGGCCATCGATTTGGCAACGATTGCCTTCGCGTTTGTATTGTCCTATCTGATCAGGTTCAATCTTACCTTGGATTTTCAGGTAGAGAACCTTCTCGTACAACTTCCCTTGGTATTGCTAACCGGTCTCATATCCTTTTTAATTGTTGGGTCTTACAAAGGGGTGGTACGGCATACGGGGGTCCGGGATGTCTACAATATTTTTAACGCTGTCTGCCTTTCCAGTATTCTGGTCATTTTTATAGTATTGGCGAACAGGGTTTTTGGTGTATTGAACCTATTCACCATACCCCTTTCCATTATTATCATCAATAGTCTGTTGACCTTTATTGGCCTTACGGCTTCCAGATTCGTTTTTAAATCCATTTATAGTACTATGAACCAAGGCACCAAGGCCTTTAAAAAAGTACTGATTTATGGTGCAGGAGACTCTGGGGTGTTGACCCACGGTGCCATTACCAACCACTCCCAAAGTGAATACAAGGTGGTGGGCTATATTGACCGCGATGTCAAAAAAATTGGAAAAAATATCAATGGCGTACCTGTTTTTGCCCGAAAGACGGTAACAAAGGACTTCATTGAAAAAAATAGCATTTCAGAAATCATCTTCTCCATACAGAATATCGATTCCTTAAAATTGAGAAAAACCGTGGAGGGATTGATGGATTTACCCGTGGTGGTTAAAATCGTTCCTCCCATTGAGAATTGGATCAATGGTGAATTGAAGGTTTCCCAAATCAAGCAGGTACAGATAGAGGATTTGTTGGATCGGGCACCCATAAAAATCAAGAATAGCAAAATTGAAATGGAATTGTTGAACAAAAGCATCATGGTTACCGGTGGTGCCGGTTCCATTGGTAGCGAGATCGTTCGTCAGATTTGTGCCTATTCCCCAAAGTCCCTCATCATAATCGATTCGGCGGAATCCGCCTTGTATGACCTACAGCAGGAGCTAAAGCAAAATGGCCATCATAATTTTATACCCATCGTAAGCGATATTCGAGACAAGAACCGGATGAACGCCCTTTTCTCGGAACACAAGCCCAATATGGTCTTTCATGCGGCCGCCTACAAACATGTGCCCTTGATGGAATACAATTCCTATGAGGCCATAAAAATCAATATTGCGGGTACTAAGACCATTGCCGATCTTTCCTTGATCCACGGCGTTGAAAAATTCGTATTTGTTTCTACGGATAAGGCAGTAAACCCCACGAACGTTATGGGAGCTTCCAAACGGATTGCGGAAATGTACATTAGTTGCATGCAAAAAGAGGAAAAGACCAAATTCATTACTACCCGATTTGGCAACGTTCTGGGATCCAATGGTTCCGTAATCCCATTATTTAGAAAACAGATAGAAATGGGAGGTCCCTTGACCCTTACCCACAAGGATATTACCCGATACTTTATGACCATACCGGAAGCATCCCAATTGGTATTGGAAGCCGGTGCCATGGGCGAAGGTGGGGAGATCTTTATCTTTGACATGGGTGAATCCGTCAAGATATACGACTTGGCCAAAAACATGATCAAACTTTCCGGTTTGCGCTACCCAGAAGATATCGATATCAAAATTACAGGATTAAGGCCCGGTGAAAAATTGTACGAGGAATTGTTGGCCAATGGTGAGAATACCATGCCTACCTATCATCAAAAAATCAAAATAAGCAAAGTACGGGAATTGGATTATGCCAAGGTACGTTCCCAGATTGACGAGTTGTGTATTACCAACATGTTCTTTAACGGAAATACCATTCAATTGATGAAGGAAATCGTCCCCGAATATGTATCCAAGAATTCCACCCTCTGTGAGTTTGATAAGAAACCTAAGGCCGAAGGAGAAAAGGAAAAAGCGAATCCAAACCTTAAAATTGTACAACCCTAACCTGCCGTTTTATTTACGGTTTATAAATTCACTTCACTTACATTATGTCAAAAATCTTTAATTTTTTTAGAGTCCCATTATGGTTCATTTTATCAGGGGCATTGATAACTTCCTGTGGTTCCAGAAAGGATATCGTTTATTTTCAGGACGCCCAGAATTACGAAACCATTGTTAGTGATAACAATCACAATTATAGCTTTAAGGTAGACGATATTGTACGTATCAACGTGTCTACTTTAGATCAGGCCGCAAGCGCCCCGTTCAACATTTTTATGGGGGTACAACCAGAAAGTGTTCTTCGCGGAAACAATGTAGGAGGCGTACAACCTAACCAGTTGGACTATATTGTAGACAAGAATGGTGAAATTGATTTCCCAGTACTTGGTCGGATCAAAATTTTGGGATTGACCCCTGAGGAAACCAGGGAATTGTTAAAGGAAAAATTGAAGCCCTATTTGAAAGATCCCATTATAAATATCCGCTTGGTCAATTTCACAGTTACCCTTTTAGGGGAGGTAAATAGACCGGGAACGTATCAGATAATTGGGGAGCAGGTGACCGTTTTGGAGGCTATCGGTTTAGCGGGAGACTTGACGATTAAGGGCAAAAGGGATAATGTTATGGTCGTTAGGGATTTCAATGGCACCAAAGTTTATACGCGCATCGATTTGACAAAAAAAGAGGCCTTAAACTCGCCGGTGTATTACTTGACCCAAAACGATGTGGTATACATAGAGCCCAACAGATCAGCGGTATCGCAATCCACCTTGGATAATAGGGCAGGGCTTGCCGTTTCCATTGCTTCCCTTCTAATAACTACCACCGTCATTATATTAACCAGAAATTAGAGCGTCCATTTAATAGCTTTCAAAGGAAACTATGACTTTTTCAAACAAAACCGAGGATTTAAAAAAAATAGTAACCACCTATACCAAGCATTGGAAGTGGTTTGTGCTCTGCGGTATTTTGGCATTGGTTATCGCCTATTTAAAAATACGATATACCATTCCCGAATATGCCGTGCAGTCCCAGATACAGATTGTTCAGGATAAGAATTCTACCAACGAGTTGAGCGTATTTCAAGACCTTGATATCATGGGTGGGAGTTCCAAGCAAGTGGAGGACGAGATTGAAATCCTGGCATCCCGTTCCAACTTTATTGAAGTAGTCAAGGAATTGGGTATCAACATGCAAGTAACGGCCTTAGGGAGTATCATAAATTCCGAGATTTACGGTAATCCGCCGTTTAAATTGAATTTTATAGCCGCGGACTCAATTGTTCATAATGCCCAATACGGATTTTTTATTGAACCTACCTCAGAAACGAATTTTTCCTTTAAAGAGCAGGAGGATGCACCTTCAAAAGTTTATTCCTATGGAAATGCAGTTCCTACACCCATAGGGGATATGATCATTACTCCCAATGTGAAGGACCCCAAAGGGATTATAGACAATGATTACTATGTTTCCATATCACCGGTGGAAAATGTAGCCCGTTCCTTAAAAGCGGCCGTTACGGTTGCCGCCACGGAAGAATTTTCCAATATATTGGACATTTCCATGATCAGTCCCATTCCTCAAAAAGCAAAGGATATTATTGATAAGTTGATTGAAATTTACAACCGAAACGATGTAGAGGAAAAAAAGCGAATTGCAGATGCCACCTCTGAGTTTATTAATAATAGGATCCAAATGATATCTGGGACGCTCACGTCCGTTGATGAAGATGCCCAGCAACTTTTAACCCAAAAGGGGATGACGGGTTCCGGTCTGGAAGTTGGGGCGGCCGTGCAGGTAAGTGCGGGTAGCCGGCAGAACTTGGAAAATGCCCGTGTTCAACTACAAATGGTCAGTGGGTTAAAGGAATATGTGGAAGGAGAAACAGGTTATGAGGAAATGCCTGTGGTAGATGTAGGCAATGGGGCTATTTCCCAAGCCACCATGCAGTACAATCAGTTGGTAGCGGAACGGAAGCGCTTGTTAAAAAGTGCGGATGAGCAAAACCCAATGATCGTTAATTTGGACGAACAATTAGATGGTCTCAAAAGTACCATGCAATCCAGTCTTTCCTCTTTGGAAAGGAACGTGGGAATGAACGTAAGTACCTTGCAAAGTCAGTTGGGAAGGATACAGGGAACAATTTATTCAGCACCCGAAAATCAACGGGAGTTGCGCAATATAACCCGTAAACAGGAAACTACGGAGTCGCTATACCTGTATCTGTTGCAGAAAAGGGAAGAATCACAGATTGCCTTTGCCTCTGCGGAGCCCAAATCAAATGTAATCGACAAGGCCTATATTGCCAGCCCTACTCCTGTAAAGCCCAAAACCACGATTACCTATTTAGCGGCATTAATGTTGGGAATGTTGGTTCCTTTTGGTGTCATTTATGGCAAGGACTTATTGGATACTAAAATCCACAATAAACACAATTTGGAGGATGTCACCAAGGATGTACCGGTATTGGGCGAACTCCCAAGATTGGGTAAAAAAGATGAAAAACTAATTGTAAAGGATGATCGATCCGTTTTGGCCGAGGCCTTGCGAATCTTAAGGACCAATTTGGATTACCTAATAAAATCAAAAACTGCGGTTGACAGTAAAAAGAACAATCGGATATTCATTAGTTCCAGTGTACCCGGTGAGGGAAAAACCTTTATTTCCACGAATTTGGCCATGATATTGGCGAGCACGAATAAAAAGGTATTGTTGATTGGTGCGGATATTCGAAACCCAAAGTTCTATTCCTTTTTTACTGGGGACTCCATCGATAAAATGAAAAGTACCAGTAAACATAAGGATGCCGGTCTTACCGAGTTTATTTTCAATGATAAAATTGAGATTAACGATATTATCAATCCTATGTTGGTACACCATAGTACCATCGATGTTATCTATTCTGGAAAGATTCCCCCCAACCCTGCGGAACTTTTAATGAGTTCCAGGGTAGGGGAACTTTTCGATACCGTTTCAGATATGTATGACTATGTTATTGTGGATACGGCTCCCTTAATGGTAGTGAGCGATACCTTGCTGATAACCCCGTATTCTGATTTCTTGATTTACGTAACCCGTGCGGGCATAACCGACAAAAATGCCGTTGAGTTTCCATTACAACTCAAAGCGGAAGGCAAATTGAAAAACCTTTCCTTTGTGGTGAACGATGTTAGCTTGGACAATCTGGGATATGGTGGAAAATATGGCTATGGCTATAGCAAGACCACAAAAAAATGGTGGAAGTTTTAAGTCGGTCTAGTTTTATAAATCGCCTAGCTCAGCTTAATAAGTATTGAAGAAATGAAAACACCCCGTTTTGAGGACTTAGTCCTCAAAACGGGGTGTTTTTTTATTGAAACTTGGAACTTTGAACTTGAAACTTTGAATTTGGTGCTTGAAATTTAGATTCCAATTGTCCGTTATTAGTCATGAGATGATTGTACCCTCGAGCGCAGTCGAGAGGTCATTAATCCTAATGTGCTCAAATTTACGTCTCAACTTTAGTTTATCTTGAGCATTGGGTGAAAAGAAAACATGTTTTCTTTGAACGCACCTTGCGCAGCAAAACGAAAGGCTCGAGGCGACATTGTTTTCAGTACAATTTGGGATTTGGGATTTGGAACTTGTTACTTGAATTTTAAAATTAATGAATATTGAATTTTATATCAATTTCTCCCTTTCATTAAAACTCCCAAAATTTCTGCTGTCATTTAAAATTGTAAGTAGTCCTTTCGATGATTGGCAATACTAAATCAATTGTTTGCTGCTTCAGTTCCATTTCCTTGAGCACTTTTAATTGTCTGGTGTTATGGATATCCGTCGCTATAAAGTCCAATAGGTTGTGGTTCAGTAACAACATGGCGGTTTTTTGGACCTCCTTGCCATAATACCCGGATAGGGACAAAATATTCAATTGCAAAAGCATGCCTTTATTTTTTAATTCCTCAAAGGACTTCTGTTTCCCATGGAGAAAATTATAGCGTTCCGGGTGGGCCAGAATGGTGTAAAGGCTCCTTGCGGAGATTTTCTCGACCATATCGAACAAATTCAAGGAAGGCTGTAAATAGGACATTTCAATAAGGATATAACTAGATGCCAAGGGCATGATGCGATTGTCCTCCAATTTACTCTCAAACCCGGCATCGATCATATGCTCTGCGGCAGCTTCTACACGAACGTGGTTGAAATCGTTCATTTTTAGACCATTTTTTAAAAGCACCAATGAATTATGGATGGTATCCGGCGTATTGGGATAATAATTTTCCATAATATGGGGTGTGCAGATAAAATCCGACACACCAAACTCACCAAAGCCTTTAATGAGCTCCAAGGAATCTTCCACTGTTTTTGCCCCGTCATCAATGCCTGGCAGTATGTGGTTGTGGATGTCCACAAAACCATTTAAATGGTCGATCAAAAAGTGCTTCTTTGTAAAAAAACTGAACATCTAACAGGTTAAGGATTTTTTTAAGGAATCGTTTTCTATTATTTATAATCGGTCCTTTAAATGTTTTAAGGGTCGAAGATATTTTATTTCTGGCAGCTAGTACAAAGAATCTTGTAGATTTTTAACCCGAAATATGCGTTAGGGGAGCGTCGTGAAGGTGAAAAGCGCAAAAAAGTAAACTACCACGGGGCAAGCCCACCAGGCATTCGCAGGAAGCAAATTTTTAATTTCGAGGCAAGCCTCGAAGTATTATACCCTTTTGCGGTGCCAATAAAGTAGTTTGGAAATTTTAGCACAGCACCGCTATGGTGAAATTGAAAACACAGCGTAGCTTTTTATTTTGAAGGGATTATTAGCTATAACAGCTTTTCTACTGCATAATGCGGGTTTAACTTCGTTTACGGACCTACAAATATTTAATCCATGTATTTGGTCATTGAAGTGGTTTAAACTTTTTCAAATTGGCTAAAAAATTGCAGAATTGCACCCATATTTTGTCTTTTTTTTGCTCCGTAGCCCTGCTATGCAGCTAAAAAAAGCCTTCCTCTGGGCATAATTCATTCAATTTTCGCTTCAATCCAAAAAGTTTAAATCACTTCATTTTTCTGTTGAGTTTTTAGCGTTTGCATAGTTAGAATCACGTACTAGATATTTAAAATTTGTAAATGCGATTCGAACTTTTATGTCCTAGGAAAATAAGGTCCTACCGAATTCGGTTCTGGATAATTTAAAAACATCGATTAATATCCTAACCGTACATTGTAAGTTTTTGTAATCCCTTAAGTCTAATCAAAAGTGCCATGCGGATATGTTTGCCAGCCTTGGTAATTTTGGTATATTGAGAATAGCATAGAATCATGATCGACATCAAACTGAATATACGGGATAAATTCAACAAAGAACTACCTTCAGACCCAAGGACAGATACGGCTCGACGTCAGGTAACGGAAGCTTGTTTTTCCTTTGTAAGGCCCAAGGAGCCCGGCAATCCTACGTTGCTTCATGTTAGTCCGGAAATGTTGGAGGCCATGGGACTGGATAGTTCCACAGCGGCTTCGGAAAAATTCTTAAAAGTGTTTTCAGGAGCAGAGGTACTCAAAAATACCCATCCGTACGCCATGTGCTATGGAGGGCATCAGTTTGGTAATTGGGCCGGACAGCTGGGCGATGGTAGGGCTATTAATCTCTGTGAGGTAGAAAGCGAAGAAAAGAAATGGGCTTTGCAACTAAAGGGAGCGGGGGAGACCCCGTACTCCAGATCGGCGGATGGGCTGGCCGTGCTACGTTCCTCCATTCGGGAATATTTGTGCAGTGAGGCCATGCATCATTTGGGAATTCCTACGACAAGGGCCTTATCGCTCATGCTAAGTGGCGACCAGGTCCTGCGGGATATGCTGTATGATGGTAACCCCCAATACGAAAAAGGCGCCATTGTCTGTCGGGTTGCGGAATCGTTTATTCGGTTCGGGAATTTTGAGATATTCACTTCCCGAGGAGATCATGACACCCTTAAAAAATTGGTCGATTTTACCATTACGCACCATTTTCCGCATTTGGGAGTGCCTTCTAAGGAAACCTATTTAAAATTTTTCCAAGAAGTGGTACATCGGAGTCTTGAAATGGTCATCCATTGGCAACGCGTAGGTTTTGTACATGGGGTGATGAATACGGATAATATGTCCATTCTGGGGCTTACCATCGATTATGGCCCTTACGGTTGGCTAGAGGGGTATGATCATGGTTGGACCCCCAATACTACGGACCGCACGTACAAGCGGTACCGCTTTGGGACACAACCACAAATCGTATTATGGAACCTTTTGCAATTGGCGAATGCCCTATATCCCTTGATCGAGGAGGCAGAACCCTTGGAAGATATTTTAATGGGGTATAGGAACGACCTTCCGCAAGCGTATCAAAACATGATGCAACAAAAACTGGGACTAACCACGGAACAGGAGGCAGATTCCCAATTGATAACCGATTTGGAAGCCGTGCTACAGGCTTCCGAAACCGATATGACCATATTCTTTCGGCAATTGGCGAACTATAAAGGGGAGGGAAGTATCCCGGGAATTGAAGTAGTACAGGAAGCCTTTTATTCCCCCAAGGAAATAGATGGCAAGATAAAGGAGCAATGGGACCAATGGTTTTTGAACTATTCCGAAAGGCTGAAAAATGAAAATTCGGCCAATGACAAACGAAAAAAAGCCATGGACAAGGTGAATCCAAAGTTTGTCTTGCGCAATTATATGGCCCAATTGGCCATTGATGCTGCAGATACGGGAGATTATTCCTTGATAGACGAGTTGTTTCAATTGCTAAAAAGGCCCTACGATGAACAACCCGAAAAGGAAAAATGGTTCGCCAAAAGACCGGATTGGGCCCGACATAAAGTCGGTTGTTCGATGCTCTCCTGCAGTTCCTAAAAAAAAACAGGCAATGGATTTCCAAAAATTTCCAGAGGGATACTCTACAGGAATGTATCAGTGTAAAAAATATGGTATAAGCAAGACTACCTTCAATAATGGAAAGTCCATTAAGCTATATGCCGAGGAATTGGGGGGAAGCGATTTTATAAGTATGAATTTCTATAGCACAAAGGAAAAAGAGTTGTTGAAACCTTGTGAAATGTCCAAAGCAAAGGTGGTAGATTTTTTAATTAAAGTAAAGCTTCTGAACACAATGGAATCATGAAAAAGGGGAAATCCTTTTCATATTGCCCAACAATTCTAAGAGGTATAAAATTTCAATATGGGACGTATCTTTGAGGGTAACCCGTAGTATCATAAAATAAAAATCAATGAACGAGTATAAAAAAGCGTATATAGCCGGAGGTTGTTTTTGGGGCATGGAGGATCTTTTCAGGAAGCGTCCCGGGGTAGTGGATACCGAGGTGGGCTATCAGGGAGGCGAGAACGAAAACCCCACTTATCATAATCATCCAGGCCATGCCGAAGGTATTGAGATTATCTATGATCCGGAGAAAACTTCGTTCAAGGAGTTGTTGGATTTTTTCTTTCGGATGCATGATCCCACCACGGTAAACAGGCAGGGCAACGATCGCGGTTCCAGTTACCGGTCGGCTATTTTCTATCAAAACGATACCGAAAAACAGAAAGCGGAGGAAGTCATTAAATTAGTGGATGAGTCGGGTAAATGGCCATCCAAAGTAGTGACCACCTTGGAGCCATGGACCACTTTTTGGCCTGCCGAAGAGTACCATCAAGACTATTTGGTAAAGAACCCCAATGGGTATACCTGTCATTTTGTTCGATTTGAGGATGGCGAGGCATTTTTAAAATAGCGAAACTGTGCGGTACGATTTCATGAAAAATTGGTTGAAAGGAACTGTTTTTCTTGCGTAATAGCTTAGTGATCCTAAATTCTAATATTTGGAAGTGGATATTTTGAAGAAAGTGATTATTTTTACTTTCAAAGTATGCTACATCACCTCATTGTGAATTGTACAAAAACCAACTTTGTTCTACTCACCGAATCCGGCTCCTACTTTGTAGAGTATCTTTTGGGCGAATTGGTGCTGTCCCCGTCCATATCCGAAGCATGGATTTTTAACGATGCTGATATTGCCAGAAAATTCCAGAATCGCTTGTTCGATACATTTAAGCTGTATACCTCTGTCAATAGTTTTATCGATATTGAAAATTAGAAAGTGCCTTCCCAAAAAAGGGACACTTTTTTCGATATCAATGCGTTATGGAACTAAACATTTCTTAAAGTCCGATTTCAAATTGGAAATTTTATAACTTTGCATTCGGTAATGAAAGCAAGCATTCATAAAATAGCGGCGATTGCAATGGCACTTTTGGTGTTTTTCTCCACAATGTCCTTCACGGTGGACATGCACTATTGTGGGGACCACTTGGTGGATTTCAGCTTGTCCAGTAATGTGGATACTTGCTTAATGAATGCCAAAATGACCAAGTCGCCCAGTGATTGTCCCATGATGGAAATGAAAATGGACTGCTGTTCTGACGTGGAAGTTGTCTTCGAAGGCCATGATGACTTAAAGTTGTCATTGGACCATTATTCCTTTGACCAACACGTATTCGTTGTTTCCTTTGTATATGCTTACATAAACCTATTTGAAGGTTTTGAGGCCGATGAGGTATATTTCAAGGATTATTCTCCACCCCCTTTAATACGGGATGTGCAGGTGCTGCACCAGACTTTTTTAATTTGATGTATTAGACGGTAGTCTACTGTTCTGGTAGACCGCAAGCCCAATGATAGCAATTCATTTGGGCCTAACGTGTTTTTTATCCGCACGTTTGAATCACTGTTTAATAATCAAATCGTATGCTGAACAAAGCAATAAAATTTCTGATTGAAAATAAGTTGGTAGCAACCTTGCTATTGATACTTTTTACAGGCTGGGGTATTGTCCATGCACCGTTTAATTGGAATATGGACCGGTTAGGTATCGGGATACCTAATAACCCTGTCGCGGTGGACGCTATCCCCGATATCGGCGAAAACCAACAAATCGTTTTCACCAGATGGGACGGTCGTTCCCCCCAGGATATCGAAGATCAGATTACCTATCCGTTGACCACTTCTTTATTGGGTATTCCGGGTGTTAGGACCATCCGGAGTTCGTCCATGTTCGGGTTTTCGAGCATCTATATCATTTTTGAGGAGGACATCGAGTTTTATTGGTCTCGGAGTAGGATTCTGGAAAAATTGAATTCCCTTCCCAACGGCCTATTGCCCGATGGAGTCAACCCTACCTTGGGACCGGATGCCACTGGTTTGGGGCAGATTTTTTGGTACACCTTGGAAGGTAGGGACAAGGACGGTAATGTTACGGGCGGATGGGATTTGCAGGAACTTCGCAGCATACAGGATTACTACGTAAAATATGCGCTGTCCTCTGCAAACGGAGTCAGCGAAGTGGCATCCATAGGCGGATATGTTCAGGAATATCAAGTGGATGTAGACCCGGAAAAAATGCGCCAGTACAATATTGGCCTGGCCGATGTTGTAAAAGCGGTCAAGGAAAACAATCAGGATATTGGTGCACAAACCTTGGAAATGAACAATGCGGAATACCTCATACGCGGTCTGGGCTATGTAAAATCCATTTCCGATATAGAAAATGCGGTGGTGGATTCCAAAGATTTTACATCCATCCGAATCAAGGATGTGGCCAGGGTGAGCCTGGGGCCTGCGCCTAGGCGCGGTATCCTGGACAAGGAAGGGGCCGAGGTCGTTGGGGGCGTAGTGGTAGCCCGCTATGGTGCCAATCCATTGAAGGTGATCAACAATGTCAAGGATCAAATTGCCGAATTAAGTACAGGTTTACCTTCAAAACAATTGGCGGATGGGCGCACCTCGCAAGTGACCATCGTCCCATTTTACGATCGTACGGAGCTCATTCTGGAAACTTTGGGTACGCTCAACGAAGCCCTTACCATGGAAATCCTGATAACCATTTTGGTCATCATCATTATGGTGTTCAACCTCAGGGCTTCCGTATTGATTTCGGGATTATTGCCCGTAGCGGTTTTGATGGTTTTCATTGCAATGAAGCTTTTCAATGTGGATGCCAACATCGTGGCACTTTCAGGTATTGCCATTGCCATTGGTACGATGGTGGATGTGGGTGTAATCTTGGCGGAGAACATGATCCGCCATATGGATGACAAGGACCTGCGGTTGAATTTGGATGGTAGACCCTATACATCAAATGAATTGATTTACAACGCCACGTCCGAAGTATCCGGTGCCATTGTCACGGCGGTAATGACCACTATAATTAGTTTCCTTCCTGTATTTACCATGGTAGGTGCAGAGGGTAAACTCTTCAGTCCCTTGGCTTTTACCAAAACAATGGCCCTTGCTGCGGCACTCGTAATCGCATTGTTTCTAATACCGCCTTTCGCGGCCACCTTTTTTAGAAAAAGAGAAGTGCAGGCGCGGTTAAAATATATTTTGAACGGCCTAGGTATCTGTTTTGGAATCATGGCCATCCTCTTTGGCTATTGGGTGGGATTGGCGCTTGTAGCTTTTGGCGGAATAGGACTGTATTATTTAGCAGGTAAAAAGGAAGATGTCCGTTTCAATTTTTTTAATCGGGATTTTTTACTCACCAAGAATTTGCTGAACACCTTGGTTGCCGTAATTGCCGTAGTGTTCCTTTTGGCCGAATACTGGCGACCGCTTGGTTTCGACCGCAGTTTGGTCATGAACTTAATTTTCGTTGGTGTGATTTGTTTTGGGGTGTTGGGTATTTTTTCATTACTCCGAAAATATTACGATCGTATCTTGAACTGGGCTTTGGAGAATAGGATGCCATTTTTAGCCATCCCTTCAACACTGCTGGTGCTTGGTTTCCTGATTATGCGGAATACGGGCAAGGAATTCATGCCCGCGCTCAACGAGGGTTCCTTCCTCTTAATGCCCACATCTTTGCCCCATGCGGGCGTTGCCGAAAACAAACGGGTATTACAACAGTTGGATATGGCCGTAGCGACTATCCCTGAAATAGAAACCGTGGTGGGGAAAGCCGGCCGTACCGAATCTGCCTTGGATCCTGCACCGCTTTCCATGTACGAGAACGTGATTCAGTACAAATCGGAATATATGCGAAACGCCTCTGGGGAACGCCAACGCTACAAAATAGATGATAATGACCGCTTTGTTTTAAGAGATGTGCGGATTAGTGGATTTGAAGATGCACAAATTGTTTATGATTGGGAGGAAGGGGTCTATTATAAAATGAACTCTGATGAAAAACTACCATCATCCGCACATCCTCACATCAATACATCAGATAATCTAATTCCCGATGCCGATGGTGAATATTTTCGCAATTGGCGATCTGAAATTCAAAGTCCGGATGACATCTGGAATGAAATCGTTCGGGTTACAAAATTCCCGGGAGTTACATCCGCACCAAAACTACAGCCCATAGAAACCCGCTTGGTCATGTTGCAAACGGGAATGCGTGCACCCATGGGCATTAAGGTAAAGGGACAGGACCTTCGGGAAATCGAAGCATTTGGCCTTCAGCTTGAAGAAATACTAAAACAGGCTGTAGGGGTGAAGCAACAGGCCGTATTCGCCGACCGAATTGTGGGGAAACCTTATTTGTTGGTAGATATTAAACGCGAGCAACTCGCCCGTTACGGTGCATCGATCATGGACGTTCAGGAAGTCCTACAAGTGGCCGTTGGCGGCATGCCCCTTACCCAAACGGTAGAAGGACGGGAACGCTACGCCGTTAGAGTTCGCTATCCGCGTGAGTTAAGGGGTAATCCAACAGATTTGGGCAATATTTATGTCCCTGTTGAAAATGGGAGTCCGGTTCCGATTGGCGAACTGGTGGACATTCGCTTTGAGCAAGGGCCACAGGTCATAAAGAGCGAGGACACGTTTTTGGTAGGCTACGTATTGTTCGACAAACTGGACGGTTTTGCGGAAGTGGATGTCGTGGAAAATGCCCAGACCTTGATTCAGGACAAAATAGAAAGTGGTGACCTGACCGTTCCCAAGGGCATCAGCTATAAATTTACGGGAACCTATGAAAATCAGTTGCGAGCCGAGAAAACCCTATCTATCGTGATTCCCTTGTGTTTGTTGATTATATTCCTTATCCTATACTTTCAGTTTAGATCGGTGACCACCTCATTGATGGTATTTACGGGTATTGCGATTGCCTTTGCCGGTGGTTTTGTCATGATTTGGCTCTATGGTCAGGATTGGTTTTTAAATTTCAGTTTTTTCGGTGAGAGCCTCCGTGAACTGTTCAACATCAAGACCATCAACCTGAGTGTTGCAGTATGGGTTGGGTTTATTGCACTCTTTGGAATCGCTACAGATGATGGTGTCGTAATGGCTACCTATCTTGACCAGTCTTTTGAAAAGGAAAGGCCCAGTGATATAAAGGGTGTGCGTAAAGCTACTTTGCAAGCTGCTGGAAAACGTATCCGCCCTTGTTTGATGACTACCGTAACGACCGTACTTGCATTATTGCCCGTGCTGACATCCACTGGAAAAGGAAGTGATATTATGATCCCGATGGCTATTCCCATCATGGGTGGGATGCTCATTGATGTAACCTCTTATTTCTTGTTACCGGTTCTTTATAGCTGGCGGGAGGAGGTGAAAGTGAAAAATGAAGTATAAAGAGTGAAGAATGAAAAATGAAAAATGAAAAATGAAAAATGAAAAATGAAAAGTGAATAATTTAAATGAAAACATAAAATCAAAACCTAGCGGATGGGAAAGAATGTTATAAAAGAAAAGAGTTTCGAATTTGGGGTGAAAATTGTGCGATTGTCCAAAGCACTTAATTCCCAAAGCGAACTTGTTATTTCCCGCCAACTGCTACGTAGTGGTACTGCGGTTGGGGCCTTGATTCGCGAAGCTGAGTTTGGCGAGAGCAAGGCAGACTTTGCCCATAAAATGAATATTTCACTAAAACAGGCCAATGAAACGTTGTACTGGCTTGATTTGCTTGTAGCGGCTGAATTACTAAATGAGGACAACGTTTGTGTGGAGAAATCCCTTTCCAAGGAAATCATTCCAATGTTGGTTTCCACTTTAAAAACGATTAGAAAATGAGTTCGGTAATTTTACAAAATTCAAAAATGACTGTTTCAAAAGGACTTAAGGGTACACTCACTTTTTGTCTGTCATTTTCACCCGTAAGCTTGAAACGGACCTTAGTTTTTAGCTTTTCACTTTTCCTTTTTCATTCAATAGTTGCACAGGATTTGCAATTCTATATTTTGGAAGCCGAAAGGAACAATCCCAATATTCAGGCTTTTGAGCTTAGGTATGACATTGCCAAGGAAAAGATCCGTGAGGTCAATGCATTGCCCAACACCTCTCTTAGTGCCGGATATTTTGTGAGTGAACCCGAAACAAGGACGGGCGCGCAACGGGCACGTTTTTCCATTTCCCAGATGTTACCTTGGTTCGGGACAATAACGGCACGTTCAAGCTATGCAAGCTCCATGGCGGAAACGGAATTTGTGGAAAAAGCCATTGCCAAACGGAAATTGGCCCTTTCGGTCGCACAATCCTACTATCAATTATATGCCATACAGGCGAAGCAGGAAATTTTGGACGAGAACATCCAATTGTTACAAACCTATGAACGATTGGCTTTGACATCAGTTGAAGTTGGCAAAGCATCTGCCGTGGATGTCCTGAAATTGCAGATGAGGCAAAATGAATTGCAGCAGGAAAAGGTAATACTAAAGGAAAATTATACGGCGGAGCAGGCAAGCTTTAATAGCCTTTTGAATCGGAAAGAGACCATCGCCGTGGAAGTCGTCCCGGAAATGACAATTCCCTTGGAAGATCCTATGTATGCTACGGAAAGTTTGACTCTCAATCCGGAATTGCTCAAATATGATAGGCTTTACGAATCTGTTGAACAATCGGAACTATTGAACCAGAAGGAAAGTGCACCAAATATTGGTTTTGGGTTGGATTACGTACCCGTTTCGGAACGGCCCGACATGACATTTAACGATAACGGTAAGGATATCATTATGCCCATGGTATCACTTTCGATACCTATTTTTAACAACCGTTTTACCTCGGTATCAAAACAGAACGAACTACGCCAAAAGGAAATCGAATTTCAGAGAACGGAACGATTGAACCTTCTGGAAGCGGCTTTGGCAAAGGCAACATCGGAACAAAATCAGGCACGGATAAAATTCAATACCCAAGAAAAAAACCTGGAACAGGCCCGCGATGCCGAGGAGATTCTGATAAAGAATTATGAAGCCGGAACAATCGATTTTAACGATGTGCTGGACATACAGGAATTACAGTTAAAATTTCAAATGAATCAGATTGAGTCGGTTCGTGCGTACTACCTTCAATCGGCCATCATCAACTATTTAATAAATCAATGATCTAAATTCAAAATCTATGAAATCAATACGTATTGAAAACGCAAAATCAAGAAAACCCATGGTAAATAGAACATTTTTCAAGACATTTTCGGCAATAGTGTCCTTAGCAGCGCTTGTTGCCTGCAAAAACGAACCAAAATCCAATGGTGAGACCCAGGTCAAAGAAGAGGCGAGTCAGGAGACGTCAGCGTTGTCGTTTAATGATAGCAAAGTGGGCAACCAATTTCAGCATTATATCCATCTTAAGACGGCACTTGTAAATTCGGATGCTGTGGAAGCACAATCGGGTGCCAAAATGCTGATGGAAAATACTGTGGATGCCGCTCTAAAGGAAATGTTGGCAAAAATTGCAGCATCGAACGAGATTGAGGATCAACGTGTCGTATTTTCAGAGGTAACCAAGAAAATCACGGAGATAGTGGATGCATCCATTTCTTCCGGCGAAGTCTATATGCAGTACTGCCCGATGGCATTTAACAATGAAGGAGGCTATTGGTTATCGACCGAAAAGGAGATTCGTAACCCTTATTTTGGGGATAGGATGCTCACATGTGGGAAGGTGACGGAAATTATCAAGTAACTTTTCAATGGATGATTTTTTACATAAGTGGGGCGAAGCCGCCTATACATCGACAGGGTTTTTCTGGATGGCTCTTTGGGCGTTTATCCTAGGATACATCATTAGCAGTATGATACAAATTTTTGTTACAGAAAAACGTATGCAGGAAACGATGGGGGAGAGCGAAGGCAAAGGCGTTTTGCTGGGCACATTCTTTGGTTTCATAAGTAGTTCGTGCAGTTTTGCCGCCTTGGCCAGTACAAAATCAATTTTTAAAAAAGGTGCCAGTTTTATTGCGTCCATTGCGTTTCTGCTAGCTTCTACCAATTTGGTCATAGAGCTGGGAATCATTATATCCATTTTTTTGGGATGGCAATTTGTAGTTGGGGAATATGTTGGCGGTTTGCTGTTGATTGCGATTAGTTGGATTCTAATCAAATTGATCAACCCCAAAAAACTCATTTCCAACGCAAGAAGGAATTTGGAGAGCATTGAGGATAAAGATGATAGTGACACTTCCAAGGATTGGAAAAAACAGATTCAAAAAGAGGATAGCTGGGCGCGGGTAGGTAAAAAATACAAAATGGAATGGCAGATGGTGTGGAAGGACGTGACCGTAGGTTTCACTATTGCAGGAATCGTAGCGGCCTTTATCCCAGATTCATTCTTCGAGACCCTTTTCATTAATAGTGGTCAAGGAAATAAGAAACTTTCATTTCTCGTAATTCTGGAACATATCGTAGTAGGACCCGTAGCGGCATTCCTCACATTTATTGGATCTATGGGCAACATACCTTTGGCAGCCCTATTATATGGAAAGGGTGTTAGCTTTGCAGGAGTCATGGCCTTTATTTTCAGTGATTTGGTTGTTTTTCCAGTATTGCGCATCAATGCAAAATACTATGGATGGAAAATGTCGTTTTTTATCCTGTTTTTATTGTTTACCGCGTTGATCGGCACCTCGTTGGCCCTATACTATGGTTTCGATGTATTGGGCATGCTGCCAGATCCGTCACAGGTAAAGATTCAGGATGCCGAGCATTTTAAAATAGATTACACCTTCTATTTGAACATCGCTTTTTTGGCCATTTCCGCCTATCTCATTTATTTGGGATTCTTTAAGAAAAAGGATGTGGAACATTCCATGAGCGAAATGGCACCCAAAAGCCCCTTGTTCGAAAAGACTTTGAAATATGCGGCCTTTATCTGCTATGCATGGCTTGCGGGGGGATTGATTATAAAATTTTTAATAACATAAAATGAAATGTGCCATAACAGGTCTTGATGTCCACTAAGATGTCCCGATAGCTATGGGGATGGCGAATTCGAAGATTATGAACATCCGTGTAAACAAACCAAAATGATGACAATAATTGCAATCCTGTGCTGAGCGTAGCCCAAGCATAACCTATGACCAACAATAAAAATAAATAGATGAAACATACGTACCATATACAAGGAATGACCTGTAACGGTTGCAGGACCCATGTTGAGGAGACGCTTTCAAAAATAGAAGGTGTTAGGAACGCTTCCGTCGATTTGGAAAAGGCCGAAGCAATTATTGAGATGGAGCATCATATCGATGTAAACACCTTACAAAAGTCACTTCCGGATAAATATAGCATTTCAGAAAGGCCAATGATAACGATGGCTGAAACAAGAATGGAAACAAAATCGAAACTGGAGCAGCTACGGCCGTTGTTTTTAATCTTGGGATATATAACCGTAGCCTCGATTCTACTCAATTACAATAGACCCAATTGGGAAGGGGCGATGCTTGATTTTATGGGGCTTTTCTACATTGTGTTCAGCTTTTTTAAGATGCTCGATCTTAAAGGGTTTCCCGATAGTTTTCGAATGTACGACCCCTTGGCAAAGGCCGTACCTTTTTATGCTTGGGTATACCCCTTTATAGAGACCATTTTAGGAGTATTGTTCTTGATGAGACTCTATGTGCCTTTTGCATTGATTGCCACACTGGTCGTTCTGGGAATTACAACGATAGGGGTCACGAGGACACTTTTGGATAAGAAATCCATACAATGCGCCTGTTTGGGAACGGCACTCAAATTGCCAATGACAGAGGCAACATTTATTGAAAATACCATTATGATCGTAATGGCCATAAGTATGTTAATCGGTCTTTAAAAAAGGATGGTTTGATGTGCGGATGGTTTGATTTGCGGATGGTTTGATGTGTGGATGGGTTTGATGTGTGGATGGTTTGATGGGGGGATTGTTTGATGTGTGGATTGTTTGATGTGCGGATGGTTGGATGTGCGGATGGGTTTGATGTGCGGATGGTTTGATGTGCGGATTGTTTGATGTGTGGATTGTTTGATGTGTGGATGGGTTTGATGTTATGATTGAAGGTTTAAGAATTATATAGGTATGAGAAAGAACGAGTTATTGGAAGTCACTTTTAAACTTGCTTTATTAATAATAGCCTATTCGGAGGAATTGGAGAAAGCTGGGAAGTACGTAATTGCCCGCCAGATTATGCGGTCTGGAACCTCCATAGGGGCCAACTCCAGGGAATCACAAGGTGCTGAAAGTAGAGCCGATTTCATTCATAAACTCAAAATTGCATATAAGGAAGCACAGGAAACGGAATATTGGTTATTACTATGCCAGGAATCCCAAACATATCCAAACCCGGATGAGGACCTGGTTTCCCATTTGAAATCCAGTTTAAAACTGATAGGTAAAATAATTTCAACTTCAAAAAAATCAAAATGAAACATCCATGGCATTTATTGACAACGATAAAATGATTGCATGGATGTTACATGCCTTTACGAATCGTAGCCGAAGTTTTGCCATTGAAAAACAATAAAAAACATGAAAAAATATGTCATTTATCTACTGATCTTGATATTGGGAATTGTTGCTGGGGGGTACTTTTTCTCCAATAGTAAGGAAAATACATCCGCCCATCCACCCATCAACGCATCAATTAATCAAGAAATGTGGACTTGCTCCATGCATCCCCAGATAATGCAACCGGAGCCGGGAGACTGTCCCATTTGTGGTATGGAACTCATACCGGCCGAAACAGGGCAAGATGGTCTGGCAGCCGGTCAATTTACCATGACCGCCAATGCCCTGGCCTTGGCCAATGTTCAGACTATGGTCATAGGCGCGACTTCTACGAATGTTAGCGGTACCATCAATCTGTCCGGCAACATAGCTGTCAATGAGGAGGCCATTGCCGTTCAGGCCAGTTATTTTGATGGAAGAATCGAAAAGTTGCATGTCAACTATGAAGGACAGGACATGGGCAAAGGAGAATTGTTGGCATCCATTTATGCTCCAGAATTGGTGGCTGCCCAACAGGAACTGTTGACCGCGGCATCCCTGAAAGGCTCACAGCCCCAACTATATCAGGCGGTCAGAAATAAGTTGAAGCTTTGGAAATTGACCGAAAAACAAATCGACGGTATTGAAAGTTCTGGAAAAGTAACGGAGTCTTTTCCCGTGTATGCAACGGTCTCGGGAACGGTTTCAGAAGTTATGAGTGCCGAAGGCGATTATGTCAAAAAGGGACAGCCCATTGTAAAATTGAGTGACTTAAGTACGGTCTGGGCAGAATTTGATGCGTATGAAAGTCAACTGTCAGTATTCAAAAAAGGGCAGAATATACGTATTACCACAAATGCATATCCAAATAAATCCTTTGATGGTAAAATAGCCTTTATAGATCCTATTTTGGACAATGCTACGAGAACAGTAACGGTTAGGGCCACTCTAAAGAATGAGGAGGACATTTTTAAACCTGGGATGTTCGTTTCGGGCGCAATCGAAGGTATTCATGGTGGAGAAAGTGAAACAGAACTATTGGTTCCAACATCCGCCATTATGTGGACCGGGGAACGCTCATTGGTCTATGTAAAGGTGAAAAAGGACGAACCCGTATTTGAGATGCGTGAAGTGATGTTGGGAACTAGAATCGGTGAGCAAATTCAAGTGACTTCTGGGTTGGAAGCTGGCGAGGAAATTGTCACCAACGGCACCTTTACGGTAGATGCCGCAGCCCAATTGCAGGGTAAAAGAAGTATGATGAACAAATTGGGCGGAAAATCAATGACGGGACATGAAGGCCATGCTGGAATGCAACAAAACATGGTTTTAAATAATCATAATGCCATGATGCCAATGAAATTTTCCGAGTCCTTTGAGAAAAATTTTAAAGAAGTTCTACCAATATACTTTAGGCTGAAGGACGCTCTTGTTGCCGGTAATACCGAACGGAGTTCCCTTGAAGCAAAAGCGATGAAAGACGCATTGCAGAATATCGATAATTCGGAATTGGGGAATATGGAAAAGGACCGTTTCGGCAAAATTACTGAAATGATAAAGGCAATTACCGTAAATCAGGATATAGAAAATCAACGAAGCCATTTCGTAATTCTAAATGAAAATATGGTAGCTATTGCTAGTAGCTTTAATTCCTTCGAAAAAACGCTTTACATCCAGCAATGTCCTATGGCGAATAGCAACAGGGGCGCTGTATGGTTGAGTATGGATAAGGATATTAAAAACCCCTATTTTGGGGATGCCATGTTGACCTGTGGAGCTGTAATAGATTCCCTAAAATAATTCAAGGGTAACCTATTTTTTTGAGGTGTTTGTTGATTTAAAAAGAGTACTTAGCTTATTTCCCGATACAGTATTTTTTGAACCCTTATAGCATCGGGCTTTAGAAGGGAAAGGTGTACCCGAGGTGTACTTATTTTTTAATCTTTTCCCGCGACTATTCGAAAATATTCCCGAGTAAAACTTTAACATTTTAAAGGTATGAAAATTGTCCGATTTTGAACCAAAAAGAGCCTTTATTTGAAATTGTAAATTTTGAATATGATGGATAAGTCAATGTTAGAAATTGGAAATACAAAACACTCATTGTAGAATAATATCGCCGTCAATGTTCAATTTTTGATGAAGGATTCTCGCATGCTTAAGAGTTATTTCTTTTTTGTCTTTTAAATAAGCACTTATTTTAGATTCGCTTGTGTTTAGAAGAGTGGCTAAATCTTTTCTTTTAAGGTTCATTTCCAGCATTCGCAACTCGATTACTTCTACCAAGCTTGACAATCCGATAGAGTAGTGGACTTCTTCATATTGTTCGATGATATTGCTGACCTCTAGAAATTCTTTGGTCAGTGGGTTTTCAAATGGGGTGTTATCATCTACAACTTTTATCAATTCCTCTAAGCGGAGGTTCGCCTTGACGTATTCTTTATGTGATGCTGTTGTCATAGGGAATTATGATTTTTTCTTGGAAGCGATAATAGCTTTTATAGTCTTTTCACTATCAGGACCTTCCCAGCCTTTTTTGATTTCTTTTCTTAAATTTTTGATTAGTGTTTCACGGTGAATACGGTGTAATCTGACAGCATCCCTTACCACTTCGCTCTTATTTTGATATTCACCAGACTTGATTAGATTGGTTATATAGTCCTGTTGTTTTTTATTGATAGTGATCTTCATTGCTATAGCTTTGAGGCATAAAGATACAATCAAATTCAATTTCCGATTTCATCTCTAAAACGTCTATTGATTATAATAAACGGGCGTTGGCAAGGTAAGGGCATGGAGCGTTTTTCTCGTTCCATGCGGTTATGCGCGGTGCCGAGGGTGTTGGAAAACCACAGGTTTTTCAGCTTCCGGAGGAACATGGATTTGCATGACGATTGCCTTTTTAATGTCAAGTTTTCTGCGCAAAAAACTTGACTTGTCGGCATTTATTTAAGTTTCGGAAGAAAGAATTGAATGGGTAGTTTGCGAATAAACTTAACTATACCCTAACCCTTTTACCTTGCGAGCGTTTTTTATAGCTCGCAAGGTAAAAGGGTTATATAAACAATGCAATTAAAGTTATCAGCACTTATTAAATATGTCCAGTTTTTTATTAAATAAACTGGACATTTTAAATACCTTTGTATAAATAGTTTCCAATGAAAACCTCTGAATACATTGAAGATAAGATTAATAAGTTGCCCAAAGGGTATGTATTCACCTATATGGATTTTATGAACGAGGTGACTAGGAGGGAAGCCATCATTAAACATCTGAATAGAATGGCTGCTGCTGGTAAGATAAACAAGCTATCCAAAGGTAAATACTTCAAGCCGCAAGAAACCGTATTTGGTACTTTGTTGCCAGACCAACACCAAATTGTAAAAGACTTGTTGGAGGAAGATGACAAACTTGTCGGATATATTACGGGGTATAGCGTTTACAATTCCCTGGGGCTTACCACGCAAGTAAGTAGCACGATACAGATAGGCAAACGGGAGATACGCCCCTCATTTAAAAGAGGTCGTTTTAGAATCTCGTTCATCAAACAAAAGAACACCATCAATAAGGAGAATATTCCTTTATTACGATTGTTGGATGCCATACGCCACATCAAGAAAATACCCGATACCACCATTGAGAAAAGTTGTATTCGATTAATGGCATTATTGCGGGAATTGAAAACTGACGAACAGATAAAACTGATGAAATTAGCTTTTAAGTATTCCCCTGCAACCAGAGCTTTATTAGGTGCATTGTTAAGCGAAATCAGTTGCAAGGCGGAGTCTGAACTAAGAGACCTTCAAGATAGTTTAAATCCAATAACGGTTTATAATCTCAATATTTCTGAAAAGGTGTTGTCAAATGCTAAATACTGGAATATAAAATGAAGCTGCACGAGAACGAACAACTTTTCAGGCAAGCGGTACAAGCAACCTCACAACGGATGGGTATTTTGGATATCTACATTGAAAAGGACTATTGGGTATGCTATGCCTTAAAACTAATATTTAATAGTGCAATCAAAGATGAAGTCATATTTAAGGGAGGTACGGCCTTGTCAAAGTGTTATAACTTCATAGAACGTTTTTCCGAGGATATTGATTTAGTCGTACTGCGCAGAGAAGGAGAAACAGGAAACCAACTAAAGACAAAGCTTAAAAAAATTACCAAGGAAATTACTGCGCCATTCGTAGAGGAGGAAATGGAAGGGATTACCAATAAATTGGGAATGATTCGAAAGATAGCCTATAACTACCCTAAAATATTCAAAGGGAATTACGGACAGGTACGGGATGCCATTGTCATAGAGGCCACATGGTTGGGATATTTTGAACCACATACAAAACGAGTCTTAAATACCTATATCTATGATATGATGAATGCTACTAATCAAAGGGCATTAGCAGAAGAATACGATCTATTACCCTTTGAAGCACTTGTTTTGGATTCTCGTAGGACACTTTGTGAAAAGATAATGAGCTTGGTACGGTTCTCACATACGGAAAACCCCATTACCGACTTGAATGCCAAAATTAGGCATGTGTACGATATTCATCAATTGTTGAAAGATGAAACGGTCCAAAATTTTTTCAATTCAGAAGATTTTGATACGATGCTCCTAAAAGTTGCCCATGATGATGTACAAAGTTTTAAGAACAACAATGAATGGTTACAATACCATCCGAAGGAAGCCTTGATTTTTAAAGAACCCGAAGAAACTTGGAACCAACTTAAAGATACCTATCAGAATGATTTTAAGTTTTTAGTTTATGGGGAGTTGCCAAAAGAAGAGGGTGTACTGGCCACGATTATTAATGTATCTAAACGATTGGTTCTTTTAAACTGGACTATTTCGCTTTAGAAATCCATAGATTTACTCAAAATATTACAACTAATTAGATGGAGTTACATACACATAAGAGATTAAATATTCTTTTCAAAAATCCATTTAGGACACTACTTCAAGTAAAAACGGGCCGAATTGTCAAGCAAATTAAAGATATGCCTGATAATTTGTTTTCGTCGCAAAGTGTTGATTATATTGTCAATGACCTTTTTGATGATTATAAAATTGGCGATTTACCAATCATTTTCTGGGAAAAAGGAACTACCAAAATATCTAACGTAAAGTTGACTTCACAAGATTTACCAAGTTCTTTTGATAGAGGTTTTAATGGCACGATTGAGCGTAAAAAAATCGACTTCTTTATACCAATTAGTGATGGCAGACACGACATAATGGTCTACAGGGGAGACAAGATAGACTATAATAAGCCCTTCGCGGGAGGTATGAGCTATTCTACCAAGTCTTTTAATCCAGTCGGAGTGCCTTACGTAATTGATGGCAACAAACTTCAATTTACATACATAGACCTTTGGCAAAATCCAGAAAAAACCAATGAAACCTTTTTTGATGACAAGAAAATTTTCAATGAATTTTATTTAGAGTTAAAAACTACAATTGAAGAGTATAATTTTAATTTGCCGAATGTTTTACGTTCACTTGTAAATCAAAGAATTGAAAAGTTAAAACGAGATCAGGAATATGAATCAAAGCTTGTCTTTCCTATAGTTAGTGACCCAAATTTAACCGATTTCTTTATTCCAAAAAAGGTTCTTAAGTCAAAGAAGATTCAACCTAAACCTAAAAAGATAACTCCGAATACTCCCACTTATGAGTGGTATATTACCGAAGATGACTTCACCCATATTCTAAAAATACTACATGATTGCGGCAAGATGTGGGAAAAATATCCAAGATTGTATATAGGTAGAGATGAAGAAACCTTAAGGGATCAATTGTTGTTTGTATTAGTTCCAAACATTATTGCTGTAGTTGCAGGGGAAGCCTATAATAAGAAAGGTAAAACAGACATTTCTATTAAGCATGAGAATACAAACCTATTCATAGGAGAATGCAAGATTTGGAAAGGACCTAAAACTCTTATTGAAACAATCAACCAAATTTTGAAATATTTGACATGGAGAGATTCCAAATCTGCTGTGCTCAACTTTGTGCCCAATGAGGATTTTTCTAATGTTTTAGATAGTGCTGAAAAAACAATTCTGCAACATCCAAATTATATTGGAAAGAATAAAGAGTATGAAAAAGGATGGTCTAATTATAGTTTTCGTTTATCAGAGAAATCTGATGTAATTATTACTATAGCTTTTCAATTTATACACACCCCAGAGCTTTATAGTAAGGAATAAATAATATTCATTTGAAGATTAGCTGTTTAGTTTAAAACGATGGACTTTTATTGGGACGTTAATTAATTCTAATTTCAAGCAAACATTGTGTCCCAAATCTTACCTAAAAACTTTGCGCATGGATCCTGTCCGGTTTTTGTAGTGATTCCGGCAGATTAGCGTAAAGCAAAAACCGGATAGGGCGCACCCTACTTTTTGCTTTGGGGTTCTAGCCATTTTTGGTAGAGTTCGCTGGCCTCTGGGCTGGCCTCGAAAAATGCCCTGAAATGCCCTACTGCTTTTTCCTCTCCCTGTCCATAAGCTTCTAGTTTTATATCTGAGATTCGAGAGACTTTATAAACGGAGAATCCAAATACCAGAAAGATAATTACCAAAAGACCCCAAAACAGCTTTATGGCCCATATCGGAAAGGTTATGGACTTTTTGATATAGTAGACCACATTGTCCATCAACTTATATTGATTTTCAATGACTTTCTTTTGGTCCTCATTATATCTCCTTAAGACAAAGTCAATATCCTTGGTGTCGGGTTTGATTTTATAGGTCATCAAAAAAGCTTTCATCTCTTCCAGACGACTGACCGAGTTTTCGAATTCCTTGATTTCTTCGGTCAACAACTCTGCTATTTCATCTAATTTTGCCATAGTTTTATATTTCAATTCCTAATCCTATTGTTTTTTTAACGGCTATCCTGAATGCTTTTTTAGTGATTGTTGTGACCAAGTTAGGCAATAAGCCTACGGTCTTTCCAAGCATCGCTACCGTGTTTTCTTTAGCTATTTTTTTGGCAATATTTTTATCAAACCCGATTCGCTCCGCTATTCGCCCCATTGACATGGAACGATGTACTTCACTTCCTTTCAGGTTTTGTCCTTTGTATTCAAAGCGGAAGCCCCGTAGCTGATTTGATTTACTTATGCTTGGAACAACCTTTACATCATTTTGTTTCATATACCTTATATATTGATCAAAATCCTTGGGCTTCATTTCGGTAATAACCTTTTCATGGATTTGCTTTATTTCTTGGCGTACATTCTTCACTTCATTAAGTTTTTCTTGTTGCACTTCCCTTACCGTGGTCAAACCCATTTGTTGGGCAACCTTTTCGGCGGCCTGTTGGCTCCGTTTCCCGATATAGTTGTCTTTGTATGCTTTCCCATCAAAACCGATGCGGTTTACGTATAAATGGATATGCCGATGACTTTTATCCTGATGTACAAAGGCAATTGCCTGTCGTTCCTTTAGTTTCATTTCCTTGATGAACCTTTCCGTAATTTCCTTTAGTTCTTTTTCTTTTAATTCCTTTCCATCCTCTATGGTGGGACTAAGCACGAAACTCAAGGTGTTCTTTTTGCATCGATGGTTTTGAGTTTGAATAAGTTTGAATTCCTGTGTTAGCTCTTTGGGGTTGTCCCCTGCCAGATGTTCACGATAGACCACCTTGGCATCTTTCTCCTCGTTCCACCCATAACCCAAGGAAGCTCCCGTATGAGATATGGATTTTCCCATGCCTATCATTTCTTGAAATTGTATAGATGTTTCCGTATTTCACTTGCTAATTCTATTACTTCATCAGCTAATTTCGGATTCCGTTTTCGGTACATATTCCCGATACGTTTAAAGTTGACCTGATATTTTACGAGTAATTTGTACACATCGATTTGTTCATCGGAAAACCGTTCGACAATCCTATGGTCAAATGCGGCACGCCGGCATTATTCACTTATGGAAAGTCCGCTCTTTTTCGCCTTGATCTTGAGCAGCTTCTTCTCATAAATGGAACATCGAAATTGTACAAACTCCTTTTTCACTTAGGGTTTTATTTAGTCTTTTTCAATCGAAATACCTTTTACTAAAGCATATATTGGAAACTCATTTAACAGTTTCTACCCTTTTGCGACCAACGGGAGCAAAAGCAAGATTTGTCATGACAATGACACATCTTGAATTCTCACTCAGACGCATTTCTACAACTTCTTTCCGATTTCTATATTTCTTCGTATCCACATCTCATTTATATCTTTGAAATCTTTATAGAAATAAGATTTATCGATGCATCCTTTATGGTTTTGCATCAACCAATTTGTCGCTTCTTTTCCTGCATTATCATTGTCGAGATACAGTTTCACATACTTGAACATTTCTATGTGTTTCATGGCTTTTTTAAGAAAGGAAAGCGAGTTTAAAATGAGAAAGGACATGTTCCCGTGACAGAAGTTGGTGACCGTTAAAAAATCGAACATTCCCTCCGTCACCACTAACTGCATACCTCCGTTTGAAAAAGAGGTAATGTCCTTTGGGGAAGACGAACTCTTGTAGTACCTATTTCGAAGTTCCCAACCCCCGGAATCGTTCTGCAACCCGATACCGAAATAGTGGTTTCCTTTTCGGGAGTAATGGACTTCCTTACAGTATTTATTTGCGGTGTCCAGTGTTATATTCCGCTCTTTTAAATAAACTTTAAGTCCATAGTGCCAAATAGGATTGGCACTTTTGACAATCAATTTATCGTTTGATGGCGGGACAAAAGGTTGCGGGTGAAAAGAAAGAGAGGTCGGTACGTCCGACAAAAAGTCCAGGGCTTCCCGAAGACGGCAGTCGTAAAACCGGACGACTAAATCGAGAACATTTCCCCCAAAACCTGCTCCATGGTCGAACCATAGGTTCTTGATTTTCGACACCTTGAAAGAGGCATGGGTTTCTGGCCGGAACGGACTTAGAAACCAAGCTTCTTTCTCCGTCTCCCTTTTCGGAAAGTGTCCGGCCTTTGCCATCGTTTTTACGACACAAATGGCACGAACCTTTTCCCAGCGTATCTGTTCCCTTTTCATCTGCGCCTATTTTTAAAAGTGTAGTTGAGGGCTTCGGTCTCGATTTCCGAATTTGACTTTCTTCCGTTCTGTAAGAGCCATGCATTGAGTTTGGCCTTTTCAAAGAACAGCATCTTTCCATTGGGTTTTGAGTGCGGTATGTTTCCAGAGGCCGTTAATTTATACAGATAGCTTCTTGATATTCCGGTATAATCACAGGTTTCCTCAAAGGTGAGTACTTCCTTATTGGCTATTAAAAGCCGTTCCAAGCGATCGAGTCGTTCAAGGATTAAAAAATTGTCCATTGTTTTCCTATTTAGGGTTGCTAAATGAACAAAAGCGCTTTTGTTTTCTATTGAAGAATTCTTGTGATAAAGGTAAAATAAAGGAAGAGGGAGGGCTAGACTTTTCGATTTAAGTTATTCACAAAAATCTGATATGCAATAAGTTATATAAAATTAATTCAAATGAAACTATATGTAATGTAGTATTTCAGATTTGGTTTCAAATGGCTTCAAATGGTATCATTTGATTTTTTTCGAAAATGGCAGAATTTTGAGTTATTAACAATTAAAGATTGCTCAATGTGAAAAACCTGGTTTTAAAAGGGTAGATTATATTGTTTTAGGAGCAGTACACTACAAAATAGTTGTTTGAAGAAACTTTGCATTCTTCTATTGAATGATGTCTTATAAATGATCTAATTCAAAGAACCTGCCAAATTAAATAAACATGTTTTACTTAGGTTTTTCAATATGAAAATATCCACCAGCTTCGTTTAGTTTTTCGATATTCTTAAATACAATACCACTTATAAATCGAGATTTTGAGGTATCCATATTTATCAAACTGACTATGGAGTCTTTCTGTACGAATCCATCGAAGTCTTCAATTAAAGGTCCAAAAATTTCCTTGTCCAGAGGTTTACTCTTTTTTTTGGTTATTGTAGAAAAAAGTACACTTGCCGTAATATATGAGCCGAGTGGTGTAGGATGTAAATTATCTTCTCGATAAAGTTCCCAACCTGTCCTTTCATTGGAAACAGCTTTCCATGTTTCGCTCACTGGGGCTAATAAAATCTTGAGTTCTCTGGCAATTTTCATGTATGAGTAGTCCAGCATTAGGCCATCTTGCTTTGGGGCATTTTTTCTTGGATACAGTGAAATAATTATGGTTTGGGCACCAGTTTTTCTAATTAGTGAATCGAATTCCCTAACGCTGTTGTAGAATGAAAAACTTTCCCTTACTCTTGGAAAACCATTGATTGAATAATTTTCCCCTAATGTACTCTGTTCATTAAGCACTACGAAATCCCAGTCCATGGAATTTAGGATTTGCACTATTCTGCCATCGTTCAAATGATCCTGCAGGGTATAACCGCCATATGCTAATAGTTTAGTTTTTAATCTAAAGCCATTTTCAGAGGCGATAAACTCAAGCATTTTTGGCATGTTGTTAAAATAGATACTACTGTTACCAATTAGTAGAATGTTGAAGCTTTCTTTTTGAGACTGATTACAACATATTAGGAGAGAAGTAACGGCCAATGTAAATGCTAACTTTATTTTTTTCATCTTGGATTCTTTCCTGAATTGGAACGTGTCGAAATGAATTAAGGCACCCTAATTATAATTAGCTTTGAACTAATCATTCTACGCTAATTTCAAATTTTCGTGCGTTGTTCTTTTTGTCCTCTAATACTACCTCGTAGATTCCGGATTTCAAAGCGAGATTAGTTAGATCTGTTCTATTTTCAATTTCAACTATATCAATGGGAATAGCATTATTGATATCTTCACCTTTTTTATAGGCTAGAACCATAACAGGAAAAGATAAATCTACGTCCCTGATATCCAAGGATATTGGTTTATTACCATTTTTAAATAACCAGTTGGGCCTTCCTTTCACAATTTTAGTTCTCGGATGGAAAACCGCCAAGTCTGTCCATCGTTTTGAACGCTCGTTTCTCAACGGCTTTCTGTTTTTATCGATTATCACCGACGGCTCATCAATATCTAGTATGTTTATAATAGGATGGTTTAATTCAGGTAAACTTTTTTCGCTGTACTTTACCTGGTCAATAGTTAAGGGGTCTATTCCAGTATATTCCTTTAAACGAGCCGCCATTGCTTTTTCCCAACGATCATGAACTCCTTCGTAAACATGGTCGAAACCACAATGAATCAGAAATTTTTCATTAGGTCTTTTTTGAATCTCTTTTTGAATGTTTTTCGCCTGCTCGATTTCTCTGGGTTTCCCATCAGAATCAGTGGTCTGTTCGTACGGGAATATATAGAAACCTATTTCGAGGGCTCTACGAACTAAATCTCCAAACTGTGGATCTTTTGTATAATAACCCGTTTCTTGCGTTGGATACCCTCTTTTCATTAATAAGGAATCCATGTATTCTCCATTCCCTAAAGTCTCAAAACCTATGTTAGTGTAACCGATATCAAATAATTCTTTAAGAAGTGATTTGGTGAACACTCTATGTGACGAATTGTGGTGCGCTTCGTTAATGATGACAACTTGATTTGATTTTGCTGACTCAGTTATATAATTAACAGCATCAAGAACATTTGAGCTTTCGCTGATGTAAAGTTTCTTTATAGAATCCAACTGCATTTCTGTATAGCGTTTCTCGGAAGTGCCCATTGCCAAGTCCCAATGTTTTAAGGCGTTTTGATAATCTCCTTTGCTGGCAAATGATTGGGACGACATTTGATATTTCCAAGGTGTAGTGTCATTTTCGATGTCATTCTTGATTTCCGAACTAAAGAGGTAAGGGTTTTCAAATGTAATTTTTTCGAAAGTTCTATTATCTTTTTTACAGCCTACAAACAAAATTAGTAGTAGGCCAACAAAGTTTAGATGTAAAATATTTTTGGTTAACATAACTTATCTACCTATTTAATCCAAATATAACTAAATATTTAGTTAAAACTAATTGTTTAGTTCAAAATTTGGAGAATAAATGATTAAGGGAATCCCATTTCAAATTTTATGGATCTTGTCATCAATCCCTTTCAATTTATTTGCAGAGATGTAGCATTAAACAGCCGTTTTAATTACTCACTAGAAGATGTTAAGAAATTATTTTAATTGGTCTTATTTTTAGTCTCATAATTGAAAGTTTTATAAAACTCCTTATATAGCCAATAGGCATGCCGTTTTATGCTGTAATGTTCATCTCCAATTCAGGAATCATGTTAGCCGCTGCTTTCATTTTCTCATCTATAATTTTGGTATAGATTTCGGTTGTGCGAATTTCCCTATGACCCAATCGTTTGGAAACGGTGTAAATATCCGCTCCGTTTTCTAACAGCAATACGGCATTCGTGTGTCTTGCACTATGGAAAGTAATATGTTTAGTTATTCCAGCCCGCATGCACCAAGAAAGGATTTGCGCATTGAAATGTGCACCATATTTAAGGCCTTTAAATACCTTGTCGTTAGGGTTTTTTCGGTAACCGAGCAATTTTCTTGCCTGTGCAGAAATATAAAGGTATTCCAATCCGTCGGTTTTCTTCTGGCGGAAAATAACCCGTGCGCCTTGGTCTTCGTCCCTGACTTCAGACCATTTTAATTTGGCAATGTCGCTCCATCGCAGTCCGGTAAGACAACTAAAAATAAAAGCATTTTTTAAAACAGGGTATTTACAGTAGGCGTGAGACAATGCCTGTAATTCAGAATGGGTAAGATATTCTCGTACTGATTCCGCTTGCTCAAAGCTTTTAATAGACTTGACCACATCATGCTGTACATAGCTTTCCGTATAGGCCTCCCGCAATGCCGCCCTGAATTTATTGAAATAGGTGTATTTTGAATTTTGGGATAGGGGAGTGCCTCCTTTTGTTTTGGCTTTGGTATCTAAATATTTCTTGAAGTCTTTCACGAAATCGGAATCTACGTCTTTAAGTTGTACATGCTCGGAGCAAAATTTTTCGATATGTTTTAATGCAGCATCCCAATTGCCATAATTGGCATTACTTTCGTAACGTTCATCTTTCATGCGCCGGAAGAAGTCTAAAAAGGTAATCTGCCCTTTCTTTTCATTCTTCATTTGGTATTTGCCTTTTATGAAATCTGCTCTTCGGATAGTAAGGATATTTTCTGCCAATTGCAGTGCTTCCTTGTTCTTTCTTTTCTCCTCTGCATTTTGAGGCTTTTCAAAAACATATAGCTTTAAATATTCAAAAGTTCTGATGTGCTTTTTAGTCCCGTTTTTGCCCATTCGGCTTCCGCCATAGAATTCAAGATAAAGACTTGCTCTTCCATTTTTCAGTTTCTTTTGTCTCAATGTGATTTTCATACCGTTCAATTTTAGTGAGGTGTACTTTTGGTACACCTTTTTGTTAAAATCGGTTACGAGGTGTACCAGAGGTGTACTAAAAGTATGAAAATGGGTAGAAAACGGAAAATAAACGGAGATAAAAAATTTTGTAACTATTTGATTTGCAATCAAATGAAATCATATGAGACCAAATGAAACCAGGACTTACTTACCGATACAGAAATTGGCAAAAATATTTCCCAATAACTCGTCATTGGTTACTTCCCCGGTTATTTCCCCAAGGTGATAAAGGGTTTCCTTTACATCGATGGCCATAAGGTCGCTTGAGAGCTCCTCCGTTAGGCCCATCTGGACTTTTTCGATGGACTCCAAGGCCCTTAATAGGGAGTCGTAATGGCGGCTATTGGTTATGATGGTCTCATTGTTTCGTAAAGCCCCGGTATTTACAAAATTCAACAATCGGTTTTGCAAATCCTCTACTCCTTTTCCCGTTTTTGCCGATATAAAATGGACTTCCTGCAATGTTTCGCCAATACTGGAAATTTCATTCTCCGTTAGCATATCGGATTTATTAAGCAACAGCAAAAAGGGTTTCGAAGGACTTTTACTTCGGATTTTTTCTGCTTCGGCCTGGATTTGTCGGAGTTTTTCATCCAAGGAAGTACCTGAATGTAAAGTGCTACCGTCCACTAGAAGAATTACGACCTGTGACTGTTCAATTTTTTCGAACGTCTTTTTAATGCCTATACTCTCTACGATATCCTCTGTTTCACGTATGCCTGCCGTATCGATAAACCGAAAACCTATTCCGCCAATATTGATTTCATCCTCTATACTATCCCTCGTAGTACCCGCAATATCCGAAACGATCGCTCGCTCCTCGTTGAGCAGTGCATTCAACAACGTAGATTTGCCCACGTTCGGTTCCCCTACAATGGCCACGGGGATGCCATTTTTGATAACATTGCCCACGGCAAAGGAATTTACGAGTCTTTTCAATACTTCCTGAATCCTGTTCACCAAGGATTTGAATTGGGTACGGTCTGCAAACTCAACATCCTCTTCGGCAAAGTCGAGTTCCAATTCTATCAAGGAAGCAAAGTTCAACAGTTGTTCGCGTAATTTCTGGATTTCGTTACTGAACCCGCCCCGCATCTGTTGCATGGCGATATGATGGTTGGCTTCATTGTCGGAGGCAATAAGGTCGGCCACGGCTTCGGCCTGACTCAAATCCATTTTGCCGTTCAAAAAGGCCTGTAAGGTGAACTCTCCTGCTTCTGCCATTCGGCAGCCGTTTCGTAAAAAAAGCTGAATGATTTCCTGCTGAATGTAGGGCGACCCGTGACAGGATATTTCAGCAACGTTTTCGCCGGTGTAGGAATTGGGACCTTTAAAGACGGAAACAAGGACTTCATCCAGAATCTTGTTGCCATCAACAATGTGCCCCAAATGAATGGTATGAGTTTTTTGTGTCTCCAGGTTTTTACCGCTAACGGATTTGAATAGCTTGGAGGTAATGGTAATCGCTTCTTTTCCTGAAACCCTAATAACGGCAATGGCTCCAGCCCCTGAGGCGGTCGCTAACGCTACTATGGTCTCATCTCTTTTCATTCGTTTAAAATTAGGTCAATGGACTGATTATTAAATACTTAATTTTGTAAAAGTACTAAACTTGCTATACCAAATCCCTGGCTAAGGGTTTCATGCCGCAAAAATAATCAATTAAAAAGTAGTCTTGCCTTGATTTTTAAATGACGCTTTTTATTAGTACATTCAAATAACGGCATTAATGAACACAACTATGAAATGAGCCATAACAAGTCTTGATACCCATCGAGATGTCCCGATAGCTATCGGGATGGCTAATTAAAGCTGACCTATGAAAAACAAAAAAAATAAACAGATGAAAATCGGATTTACATGCATTCTCTTAGTATTTACCTCCCTATTTTCCGTGTACGCGCAGGAGGCAACAATGCCAACCGAATCCGTTTTGGAAAGGGAGCGGCAAAAGGAATTAAAGGAAGTTAAGCGAAAGGTCGATAAAAGGGAAAAAAAGGAAAAAAAGGAAGCGCGTCTTGAAAAAGAGGCGGAAGAAGCGGAAAAGCTAAAGAAAAAAATAGCATCCACGGAAAAGGGTATTTCCAAAATGGAAAAACAGCTGCAATCCATTCAGGAGAAAATGGAAAAGGACCTACAAAAAGGGAAGCTCTCCCCAAATGATATTGAAAAACTGAACAAGAAAATAGAAAAGTTGAATACGAAGCTCCTGAAGGAGGGCAAAAAACTGGAAAAGCTGGAACGGAAGAAATAGGGACACGCATTGTAACAAATCCGCTTTTTAAGCGTCCTATAGGTAATTATCCATCTTAAAATCAATCAAAAAATGGAAGTAGTAAATCAAAATATAGCTTTACGGGAGGATAGGAACCTTTTGGTGGTTGCACATCTAAGTCAGTATCTGGATTACATTACAGGTTTTGGCGGACTCATTGTTCCTTTGGTATTATGGTTAAGTACAAAGGATTCCGTTATTGGAATGAACGAACATGGTAAGGCCATTATCAATCTGCAGCTCAGTCTAATTCTTTATGTTATCATTGGAATACCAGCTATTTTGCTTTTAGGGGCCGGTATCCTACTTTTGGTCTTTGCTGGAATCCTATCTTTTGTAATGCCGATAGTAAATGCGGTCAAAGCTGCCAACGGCGAAGCCCCCAGTCATTTTGGGACGATACGAATTATATCATAATAAAATAAAAAGAATAAAAAAGGGAGCCAAACTTGGCTCCCTTTTTAGTTTCCATGTTTTTTGGAATCAGTTGTTCAGCATCACCGGCATGACCAACATGGTTACATTCTCACCTTCGTCCAAACCGTCAATAGGCGTTAAGATTCCAGCGCGATTCGGTAAGCTCATTTCAAGGGCAACCTCATCCGAGCCCAGATTGTTCAACATCTCTATCAAAAATCGGGAATTGAACCCTATCTGCATATCGTCTCCCTGATAGGAACAGGTCAACCGTTCTTCGGCCTTATTGGAATAATCGAGGTCCTCTGCGGAAATATTCAATTCGGCCCCGGCAATCTTAAGCCTGATTTGGTGCGTTGTCTTATTTGAGAATATGGAAACCCTTTTGACCGAGCTCAAAAACTGGTTTCTTGCTATGGTCAATTTGTTAGGGTTTTCCTTGGGGATTACCGCTTCGTAATTGGGGTATTTACCATCGATCAAACGACAAATCAGTTCCGTATCGTCAAACGTAAATTTGGCATTGCTTTCGTTGTATTCGATAAGGACATCGGATTCGCTTCCTGCCAAAATTCCCTTTAATAGGGTAAGCGGCTTTTTGGGCATGATGAATTCCGCAACTTCGGAAGCCGAAACGTCTTCCCGTTGGTATTTTACCAATTTATGGGCATCAGTGGCCACAAAGGTTAGGTTCTCCGTAGAAAACTGAAAAAATACCCCGCTCATAACCGGACGTAAATCGTCGTTGCCCGCTGCAAAAATCGTTTTATTGATGGCGGTTGCAAGAATATCGCCCAACAAGGTAGTTGAACTTGGGTTTGTAAGCTCTACGGCTTTTGGGAACTCGGCACCATCGGCATAGGCCAAGGCATATTTACCGTGGTTGGAACTGATTTCCACCGTGTTGTTATCCGCCACGATAAAGGTCAGCGGTTGTTCCGGAAAGGTCTTTAAAGTTTCCAATAGCAATCTTGCCGGAACCGCTATGGTTCCTTCATTGTCTGAATCCACGTTCAAAACGGAACTCATGGTGGTCTCCAGGTCCGAGGCAGAAACCGTTAGTTTATCCTTGTTCAAATCGAACAGGAAATTGTCCAAAATAGGCAGGGTATTGCTATTGTTTATTACACCACCCAATATTTGAAGTTGCTTTAATAAATACGTACTGGAGACAATAAATTTCATTGGTCGTTCTATGTTTTGTTTCAATCCGAAAAGCCCTATAAACCTAAAGGAAAATGCCGATTAGGTTGGCGCTTTTGCTATCAAACAAAGATATTTTAAATGCTTATTTATCGGAAACAAACTTATCAACAGTCGGGCAAGGCTACCTATAACTTTATTTTCCCGTTTTATGGGGGTTGACTAGGCGTTTTGGCTAAAAATGGGGACGGAGTTATTAACTAAATACATCTATGAAAGGCCGATTAAGAAAATCTTTGGGCAAGACGTCGGCTTATCGGATTATAAAAAATCGATCATGATAGTGTCCCTATAATCAAGCCCCAAAAGGGTGGATGCCCCACCCACCGTTTTAAGGTTGCTTTTGTAAATGGCGAGTTCTATATAATCCGATGAATTGAAAAGCGCCAACAAATCGCCGTCACCCTTTTGTTTGCTTTTTTCAACGGAAAAATCAATGATGTCGTTATAGGCCTTGTGTATTTTTTTGATTTTGTGGTTCCGTACCAAAAGCTCAAACTCACGTCCTTTTCTATAGGCCTCAAAAAGATGTTTTTGGATATTGGTCACAACGTTGCCGTAGTTGTCTATATAAATGACACTTCCAATAATTTTCTTGCCATCGTCCACGATTCGCGGCATGAATTCCCGCAAATCCTTGAGATCGTTGAAAGGCTTGCCCACGACCTCCAATGTGCCGCCCCGGGCGATATGGCACGCTACCTGAACGAAGACACTTAGCACCGGAAAGGAACCGTGCAAGGAATCGGGAATTTTGATCTCTACGACTTTATCCGGTTTGATTTCTGAAGTTATAAGTCCAATGACACCTGTATTCGCACTGACAAAATAGTGGCCGTTGATTAGAACCACAATGTGCTGGTTTTCTTGGGTGGCCTCTGAGTCTACGCCCACTATATGAATGGAGCCTTTGGGAAAACTATTGT
This sequence comes from Maribacter aurantiacus, assembly GCF_005780245.1. NCBI lineage: Bacteria > Pseudomonadati > Bacteroidota > Flavobacteriia > Flavobacteriales > Flavobacteriaceae > Maribacter > Maribacter aurantiacus. Next base: position 66,667 of record NZ_VBUK01000005.1, read on the forward strand.
AGGAGTTTTTTAGGATGTAGGCGCATTCCTGAATATTGAACGGTGCAACGTCATGGGAAATATCAACAATTTTGGCATCGGGCAATTCGCTGTAAATAGAACCTTTTAACACCCCAACAAAGTGGTCTTTCAGTCCAAAATCGGTTGTAAGGGTAATGATTGCCATGCAGCAATGTTGATATGTTTTTGGTTAGCCAAACTTAATTTTTGCTTAAATTTGATATACAAAATTAAACAAAAAAATAGCCGAGCGAAATTAAACTTGGCCCAATTAAAATCTTCAAAATCCCACTGTTTGAACGAAATCATATTAGAACTCACAGAAGTAAGTCCAAGAGAGTTTTTTGGGCAACAAAATGAAAATATAGAACTACTTAAAAAGTATTTTCCCAAATTAAAAATAGTTGCCCGTGGCAACAAAATAAAGGCCTACGGGGACGAGGACCAACTTGAGGAATTCGATAAGCGTTTTGATATGCTTACGGAGCATTTCATCAAGTACAATAAACTGGACGAAAATAGCATTGAGCGCGTACTTACCAGTGGCGATTCCAAGGATTACACAGGGCCGGAGAACAGCGGTGAAACGCTGGTACACGGTGTAAGTGGCAGGTTGATCAAGGCACAGACTGTCAATCAGCGTAGGTTGGTGGATGCGGCCAGAAAGAACGATATGGTTTTTGCCATTGGGCCTGCCGGAACAGGGAAAACCTACACCGGAGTGGCACTTGCGGTAAAGGCATTGAAGGAAAAGCAGGTACGTAGGATCATCCTGACCAGACCTGCGGTGGAAGCAGGGGAGAACCTTGGGTTTTTACCGGGTGACCTAAAGGAAAAACTGGATCCCTACATGCAGCCCTTGTATGATGCGCTCAGGGATATGATCCCGGCGGAAAAGTTGGCCCATTACATCGAAAACGGTACCATACAGATTGCTCCCATGGCCTTTATGCGCGGGCGGACCTTGGATGATGCCTTTGTAATTTTGGACGAGGCCCAGAACACCACGCACGCACAGATGAAAATGTTCTTGACGCGTATGGGTCGTAATGCCAAATTTTTGTTGACCGGTGATCCAGGGCAGATAGACTTGCCCAGAAGGACCATATCCGGATTAAAGGAGGCTTTATTGATTCTGCAAAATGTAGAAGGCATAGAAATTATTTATTTGGACGATAAGGACGTCATTCGCCATAAATTGGTCAAGAAGGTCATTGAGGCGTACAAAACCATTGAACATCAAAATTAAAGGGCATGCAGAATACCATTTTTGATACCAATTTCAAATTCCCCGGACAAAAAAGTGTTTACAAAGGAAAGGTGCGGGAAGTCTATGCCCTTGAGGACGACCGATTGATTATGATCGCCACGGACAGACTGTCCGCCTTTGATGTGGTAATGCCCAAAGGTATTCCCTTCAAGGGTCAGATTCTGAACCAAATAGCTACCAAAATGATGGCGTCAACAGCGGATATTGTACCAAATTGGCTGACCGCTACCCCTGATCCAAATGTAGCCATTGGCCATGCCTGTGAGCCTTTCAAGGTAGAAATGGTCATAAGGGGCTACATGTCCGGTCACGCGGCCAGGGAATACAAAGCTGGTAAAAGAATGCTTTGTGGGGTCCCCATGCCAGAAGGTCTTAAGGAAAACGATCCGTTTCCCAAGCCGATAATAACTCCGGCCACCAAGGCCGAAATGGGCGATCATGATGAGGATATTTCCAAGGAGGATATTATAAAAAGGGGCATCGTTTCCAAAGCCGATTACGAAGTACTTGAAAAATATACCCAGGCACTTTTTCAACGGGGAACGGAAATAGCTGCCAAAAGAGGTCTAATTTTGGTGGATACCAAATACGAATTCGGAAAGACCAAGGATGGCACTATTGTGCTTATTGATGAGATACACACCCCAGATTCTTCCCGGTACTTTTATGCGGAAGGATATCAGGAAAGACAGGATAAAAATGAGCCCCAAAAGCAATTGTCCAAGGAATTTGTAAGGCAGTGGCTTATTTCCAATGGTTTTCAAGGGTTGGAGGGGCAAAAAGTTCCTGAAATGTCGGACGAATATATTACCTCAGTTTCTGAAAGGTATATCGAACTTTACGAAAACATTACGGGCGAGTCCTTTCAAAAGGCCGATACTTCCAATATCCACGAACGGATTGAAGGAAATATTTTGGACTATTTGAAAAATTCCTAATCATTTCAAATTCCTTAAGGACAGTTCCTTTTTTTCCTTGATTTTTACAAGGATTTTTAGAAATGCTAGAGCGGTTATATAGGCATCGCCCAAAGCCGTGTGTCTATCCTTTTTGGATATCAAGAATTTCTCGGCCAAATCATCCAGGGAATAGTGCTCCTTCGGTTGTACGAGATAGGATTTTAGGAGCGTTTTTTTATACAAAACGCCTGTATCCAAAGGGGTGTTTTTTAATTTGGGAAGTCCCAATCTTTTGAGCGCGCTATTGATCATGCCTATGTCAAAACCCGCGTGATGTGCCACAATAATATGGTTTTCCACATAGCCCAGAAATTTTTTCATCGCCACTTCCTCTGAAATGCAATCTTGCTGTCCATTCCTAAGGATACCATGGATAGGGACGCTTTCTTTATTGAAGGTTTCCTGTGATATGTACACATCTAGGATATCGTCGACATTGATACGATTGCCCTGTATTTTCAAGGCACCAATGGAAAGGATACGGTCGTTTGTCTTGTCAAAGCCTGTGGTTTCCGTATCCAAAACCACAAAGGTGAGCTTGTTGAAGTCCTTCTCCAAGGGCCGTTTGAAGGACTTTACGTACACCTGCCAGTAGTCAGGGTATTTTGAGGAACGATCAAATATGCCCATCAGCCCAAAATATTGGAAACCTTAAAGCGAATGGAAATTACATCCTGTATTTCCTTGATGGCCTTAAAGGTTCGTTTTAACTTCATTTTTTCCTCCTTTGTCAAGGATTCCAACTCGATATACCTGCCGGAGTCGTGGTGGAGCAAGCCCTGTTTTGTTCTAAATTTCAAAAGTGCTTTGGTGGCGTAGGAACAGGCCAAATAGAGGTCTTGATTGTTCGGTTCCAACTCTGCCAATTTTTCATAGCGTTCCCACGTATTGCTGATTCCTTTGACAGAATGTGAAAGGATGAGTACGCGTGCCGCATCGATGAGCGGTCGTAACGCCCTGTTCTTTAAGTCGAAGAAGTCCTTGTGCTGTCCGTCCTGTTCCACTAAAAAAGACCTAAAAAAACCGGATGGGGATGGACTCTGTAAGGCCCCGTTGGCAATATGAACCAAGAAAATCGGGTATTTCTTGACGTTCGAAAAAATATAGTCGGACATTTCGTTCAACAATTCCCTGTGCCCATATGCCAAACTATAATCAAAAAAAATGGAGGACATCAAAACCTCGTTGGGGCCGGGATTAATGATCCAATAGGATATTTTGTTCTTCCATTCCTTGAGGCTCAGGCACCATTTGGGATTGGATGCCATCATATCCGCCGGGCAATACTCATATCCAATTTTGTTAAGTCCTTTGGTCACTTTTTTGGAAAGTTCCAAAAAATAGGTCGTAGTCTTTGGCAATGCTTCTTCGGGCACATCTTCAAAAACCAGTGCATTGTCCTGATCGGTATGGAGCAATTGTTCGCCTCGTCCCTGACTGCCCAATGCCAGCCACGCAAACTGTACCGGTGGCGGTGTCTTCATTTTCTCCAAGGAAAGCCTTATTACCTGTTTGATACAGGTATCGTTCAGTTCAGAAATAATCTTGGAGGTCAGTGCCATGGGTAGGTTTTGGTCCAAATAGCCTCTTAAAAGCATCATGATACTTTTACGAAGTTCCTTTACTTGGTTTATTTTTTTGGCCCTTTTGATGGCCTTTACGATTACGGCCGGATTGTCTCCCAGCGATACCATTATGTCGTTTTTCGAAATAATTCCTACGGATTTACTGTTGGAAGTTCCATCCTTGGTCAAAATAAGGTGGCTTATATCATTTTTCATCATGGCCATTTGGGCCTGTGCAATCGTCATTTTCTCTGGATAGGTAATTAGCGGAGCGGACATAATGTTCCTAACGCTGGCGGTAATGGGAAACGTTCCCGTCACAACCTTGTTTCTTAAATCCTTATCCGTAACGATGCCCACGGGAAGATTGTTCTCGCAGACCAATATGGATCCGATGCGGTTTTTTGTCATTCGTTCCGCAGCCTTTTGTATGGTGGTGTTAGGTCCGCAGGTTATTAATTTTTTGGAATAGCGGATGGGCTGAAAATCATCGATGACCAAGTTTCCTTGGGCATTGAGGCTTGTCGATATTCCCGATTTTTCCAGTTTACGCGATTGGTAGGGATTTCGTAGATTGGATGCAAAACTTTCGGTAAGAAAATTGGAAACCCGCTGGTTGGATTCTGATATGGGCCTAAAAACGGCGATGGGTATCGCATAGAGAATCGATTCTTCGTAGGCCCGGGCCTCCAGTTTGTAATTCTCCTTGGCAATAAGGGGTCTAAGACCAAAAATATCGCCTTCGTCACAATAATCGGTAATGGATTTTACATTTGGATTCGTGAGCTCTATGGCCCCTTTATGCACCACATAGAAATGGGGATGTGCTTCCTCTTCAAAGGAGAACACCAAACTTCCCTTTTCCTTATAAATGATGGAAACCTGTTGGGATAGTTCCCCCAAAAGATCTGTATCCATGATATTAAATGGCGGATAGTTTTTTAGAAAATCGGCAACCCGTTCAGAAATTAAGTTTTTCATCTGTTTATTTTTATGATTTGTCATAGGTCAGAAGTAATTCGCCAATGACCATTTACTCACGAAGGTTGTCTATTTTCAAAACAAGTGTTCGTGAACCCTGGGTTTCAGGGGGTATCAAGAATTGTTATGGCTCATTTCAATCGTTTAAAATAAGGTTAACAGATGGATTTTTAAATATTTCCTTTTGTAGAGGTATTTAATTTGTCATAATAAATACCTCGATGAGGGTTTCATGTCCCGCATAATTTGTTTTTAACAATCGCTTAGGAATACACCAACGGCCAATCCGCCTTCGGAGGTTTCCTTGTATTTGGAACTCATATCCTTGGCGGTTTCCCACATGGTCTGGACTACTTTGTCCAAGGGGACCTTGGCTTCGGCCGGATCGGAACCCAAGGCCAATTCCGCGGCATTTATGGCCTTGATGGCCCCCATAGAGTTTCGTTCTATACAGGGGATTTGAACCAATCCGCCAATTGGGTCACATGTTAGACCTAGGTGATGTTCCATGGCAATTTCCGCGGCCATCAAAACTTGTTCCGGAGTTCCACCTAGTAGTTCGGTAAGAGCACCAGCGGCCATTGCCGAGGAAACCCCAATTTCCGCCTGGCAACCGCCCATGGCTGCAGAAATGGTCGCCCCTTTTTTGAAGATGCTGCCTATTTCCCCCGCAACCAACAAGAACTGTTTTATATGTTCAAAATTCCCCGCGTGGTTTTCAATGACCATATAATACATAAGGACTGCGGGGATTACCCCAGCACTGCCGTTGGTAGGTGCGGTAACCACCCTTCCCAAGGAGGCGTTTACTTCATTGACGCTCAAGGCGAAACAACTTACCCATTGCAGGATTTGCCTGAATTTTACCTCTGTCTGTCGGATGGATTGCAGCCATTCTTCCGGATTGGAGTAGGGCAGGTCCCCTTTCAGGTTTTCATGCAGTTCGAAGGCCCTTCGTTTTACATTGAGACCCCCGGGCAGTTTTCCTTCGGTGTGGCAGCCAAGGTACATACACTCCAGCATGGTGTTCCAAACCCGATTTATCTGATGGTCGATTTCATCATCGGATCGTAAGGACCGTTCATTCTCCAAAACAATTTGGGAGATGGATTTTGATTCTTTTTGGCAGATTAGCAATAATTCCTGTCCATTTTCCATGGGATAGGGAAAGCTGTTAAAAACACTGTTCTTTCTTTTGGCATTTTTACGTTCCTCCACGACAACGAAACCTCCACCAATGGAATAATAGGTTTTGGCGGTCTTTTTTCCATCGGCCAAAATCGCCTCAAACTTTAAACCGTTCGCATGGAAGGGAAGGAACTTTTTATGGAAAACGATGTCTTTTTCCGGGTCAAAATCCAAAGTTTTACTTCCCCCAAAATTCAACTTTCGGGTACTTTTTACATCTTGGACATATGTCTGAATGTTTTCTATGGCAATCGTTTCCGGATCGGTGCCCAATAGCCCTAAAATAATGGCATAATCCGTGGCATGGCCTTTCCCTGTTAACGAAAGGGAACCATAGAAATGGACAGAAATGGAAGCTACTTTTTCAAATTTGCCTTCTTCCCTTAGCTCCAGGATCCAACGTTCCGCGGCTCGCCAAGGTCCCAAGGTATGGGAGCTGGATGGGCCTATGCCTATTTTGAGCATGTCAAAAATGCTTATGCTTTCTCTTTGTTCCATTATCTTTTAAAAAGTCGAATACTAATGTACAAAGTTAGATCGAGGTGTAAATTGTTTTTCCATTTTGAATTCACTCCAAACCCAATCATTCGGGTTCAAAAACAAATAAATGACATCCTGTCAGTTTTTGTCCCTTGGCATATTGTTTGTCATTTAAAGGTTGATTGAAAAATTAAGCACTTAAATTTTAAAACATATACAATGAGTAAGATTATTGGAATAGATTTGGGTACTACCAACTCCTGTGTCTCCGTGATGGAGGGTAATGAGCCAGTAGTAATTCCAAACGCAGAAGGAAAAAGAACAACACCGTCGGTCATAGCTTTTGTGGAGGGCGGTGAAATCAAGGTTGGAGACCCTGCAAAAAGGCAGGCAGTAACCAATCCGCATAAGACCATTTACTCCATAAAGCGTTTTATGGGGAACAAGTTCTCCGAATCTGAGAAAGAAGCTAAAAGGGTCCCTTACAAAGTAACCAAAGGTGATAACGATACGCCCAGGGTAGATATCGATGGTCGTTTGTATACGCCTCAGGAACTATCGGCCATGATTCTTCAAAAAATGAAGAAAACCGCCGAGGATTATTTGGGTCAGGATGTTACAAGGGCCGTTATTACGGTACCTGCTTACTTTAACGATTCCCAAAGACAGGCCACCAAAGAAGCGGGAGAAATTGCCGGACTTACCGTGGAGCGAATCATTAACGAACCTACGGCTGCCTCTTTGGCCTATGGTCTTGACAAAAAGGACACCGACCAGAAAATTGTGGTTTTCGACTTTGGAGGTGGAACACATGACGTTTCCATACTAGAACTGGGTGATGGCGTTTTTGAAGTTTTGGCTACCGATGGGGATACCCACTTGGGTGGTGATGACGTGGACCAAAAGATAATCGATTGGTTGGCAGAGGAATTCAAGGCCGAAGAAGGCTTGGACCTACGTGACGACTCCATGGCACTTCAAAGATTGCGTGAGGCAGCGGAGAAAGCCAAAATTGAATTGTCCTCCTCTTCCCAAACGGAAATCAACTTGCCATACGTAACCGCCACGGCTACGGGACCTAAGCACTTGGTGCGTACCTTGACAAAATCCAAATTTGAGCAATTGATAGCGGATTTGGTCAAAAGAACCATTGAGCCATGTGAAAAGGCATTGAAATCTGCCGGACTTTCAAAAAGCGATATCGATGAAATCATTTTGGTAGGTGGTTCCACAAGGATACCGGCCGTTCAGGAAGCTGTGGAAAAATTCTTTGGAAAGAAACCTTCCAAAGGGGTAAACCCAGATGAGGTGGTTGCCATTGGTGCCGCAATTCAAGGTGGTGTATTGACAGGAGACGTAAAAGATGTGTTGTTGTTGGATGTTACGCCATTATCCCTAGGTATCGAGACCATGGGTAGCGTTATGACAAAATTGATAGAGGCGAATACTACGATTCCTACCAAGAAATCCCAAGTGTTCTCCACCGCCGCTGATAATCAGCCATCCGTTGAAATACACGTGTTACAAGGGGAAAGACCCATGGCGGCCGATAACAAGACCATTGGTAAGTTCCATTTGGACGGGATACCACCTGCACCAAGGGGAACTCCTCAAATAGAAGTAACCTTTGACATAGATGCCAATGGTATCATCAAGGTTTCCGCGACCGACAAGGCCACAGGAAAATCACAAGATATAAGAATTGAGGCATCTTCCGGATTGACAGAGGAGGAAATCAAAAAGATGAAGGCCGAAGCTGAGGCGAATGCCGAAAGCGATAAAAAAGCGAAGGAAAAGGCCGATAAATTGAACGAGGCCGATGGCATGATTTTCCAGACCGAAAAGCAGTTGGCCGAGTTTGGCGATAAACTGTCCGCGGACAAGAAAAAACCGATCGAGGATGCGTTGGCGGAGTTAAAAACGGCTTATGAATCCAAAGATTTGGCCGTAATCACACCGGCTTTGGATAAAATCAACGAGGCTTGGAAAGTAGCTTCTGAAGAGATGTACAAGGCACAGGCCGAAGCGCAACAAGGTGGAGGAAGTGCTGCCCAAGGCGAACCTACTGCTGATAGTAGCGGTAGCGCAACCGAAGGCGATAACGTTGAGGACGTAGACTTCGAAGAAGTCAAGTAGCCTGTCCTGAGCGTAGCCGAAGGGTAGACTTCGAAGAAGTCAAGTAACGTAGATATATTTTTTAATATCATACTATCAAGAAAAGGAGCGATAATCATCGCTCCTTTTTTATTTTGGAATGTAATTTGTTTGGGGAGGTAATTGAGTTAATTTTGTACTATGGTAAAAAACTATCCCCATATATTCTTTTTGGTTTTATTGGCTTTGCCCACCACTTCCTTTACCCAGGAGATACGAATCTTTACGGTATCGGATTTTGATTTGAAGGATAGCGTCAAAACCTGTCTTGTCAGTACAAAATATGGTAAGGAGGAGTATGATTTCAATCAGAGGGGGTTGCTTACCAAATCGGTTACCAGATATAATGAATCGGACTATGACGTAGTCTATTACAAATATCAGGACAGCCTTTTGGTCGAAAAACGGTCCGAAACCTACCGGGACAATAAATTCGACCCAGGAACTTCCATAGCGCACTTTTTTAAACTGGATACCATCGGGCAAACAAAGATTACAGAGAACATCATCTCTTATGATAAGGAGTTTTTGGACCAATATATCTACACCTATGACGATAAGGGCGATCTGACCAAAATTGTTAGGACCAACGATGAAGGCACGGATGAAACACAGGTGGAATACAAGAAATACAAAGGCGAGTATACCATCACCTATTTACTGAACGATGTACCCTTAAAATCGATACGGACTTCCTTTCAGACAAAAAATGGGGAGAAGCAAAAAATCTTACTTACCAAGGAATTTTTAAAAGGAGAGGCCACCAAGGCCTACGAGGAAGTATTTGGACCCAATGGGAAATTGTTGGCCAAACAGGAGTTTGAATATGATTTGGAGACCAAAAAGTTCGTCCCTACCGTAAGGACCACCTTTGAATATGATACAAACGGTATGTTGGTACAGGAAATTAAAAGGGGCGAAACTATTTTGGATAAAAAGGAGTATATCTATCAATACGATAGGGAGGGGGAAGGTAATTGGGTGAAGCAAATCGTAACCCCAGAAAATACCTATACAACCCGGAAAATCACCTATTACGAATGAGGTGTCCGGGAATCTACAAAACCTTACGCTGTTCCCATTCCTCCCTCAAAAGCCCGTAACAGCAGGTGTTTCTTTTAAACCCGTCCAATAGGTAGACATCCTTTCTAAGAATACCTTCCAGTTTGCATCCCAATTTTTCGACCGCTCTTCTGGATTTTAAGTTTCTTTCGTCTACCCGAAACTCTACTTTCTCAAAATCCATGTCCACAAAGGCATGGTGTAGCATGAGCCGTTTCATTTCCCTGTTCAGACCCGTTCCTTGAAATTCGTTCCCGATCCATGTGGAACCAATATGAAGAACTTTGTTTTTCCAATGTATATTCATATACCGGGTACTGCCCGCGTATCTGTGTACGGCCTTATCAAAAATGATAAAGGGAATGCCCAACTTTTGTGCCTGTTGCTCCAAGGCCATAAGCACGTAATTCTTGAGGGCTTCCGGGGTTTCGATATCGGAAGGGGAGTATTGGACCAGTTTCTTTTGGGAAGCAATGGGAAGGAGGTTTTCATAGTTCTCCAAAGTCAATGGGGATAGTTTCACCCGGTCGTTTTCCAAAACAATCTCCATATTAATAGGCAAAGGAATTAATGATTTCTTTTTTCAGTTCGTGGCCACCGTTAAAAGTAATTTGTTTTGCGGTACCCTGAAAAAGTTGGCCTAATTTTTCGGTTTCCTCTTCCAGTCTTTTGGCGTTGATGTATTCGTCTTCTGTACCAACCACGGAATACACGGCTGTAGCATCCGTTATCAATCTTTCAAAATCGGTCGCTTTCAATTCATCGGGGATACCCCCCGCGTATAAAATCAACTTGGAACATTTTAGGTTTGTTTTTGCCAAAAGTCGTGTTGCAACGGATACCCCTTGCGAAAACCCGAAGACGATTAATTGGCAATGACTCGGGATGTTTTCGGATTCCAAAACCTTGCCTACATAATTGAGGACATTTTGGGTTTCTTGCTCCTTGTCCACCCGTGTCAACCAACTTGCTCCCACATGCCTATATTTTCCGTTCAAATAATACTTTGAAGGCGCCTGGGGCGCGATTATATAGTTTTGGTCACTATCCAAATCCTCGAAATATCTCAAAAAGTATTTGCTTAGAAAACCTATGCCATGAAAGGCCAACCAAACATTTTTGGTTTTGGGCCCCAGATCATTCAGGGTTTCATAGGAATTGGTATGTTGGTATTGGACATTTTTTATTGTGGTCTGCATAAATCCATGGTGTCTATTCCTGCCTCTTGGTGTTCTATTGCTTAATTTTACAAAAAAAAGCATGGGCGAACACAAAGATAAGATACTTGAGGTCTGCAACAACTCCTCAAAGAATACCCTCATGGAAACCTTGAACATTTCGTATGTAGATGTAGGGGAGGATTTTCTAATTGCTAAAATGCCGGTAAACCCAAGGGTGCATCAACCGGACGGGGTACTCCACGGAGGTGCTATGGTAGCATTGGCCGAAAGTGTAGGGAGTATGGCCTCCTATATATTTTTGAATGCAGCGGAGTTCTTTGTTAGGGGAATCGAGATTTCCGCCAACCACGTTAAAAGTGTGAAGGAGGGCTTTGTGTATGCGAAGGCTTCATTTATCCATAAGGGGAGGACTACGCAGGTTTGGGATATTCGCATAACGAACGAGGAGGACCAATTGATATCGGTCTGTAAACTCACCACGATTGCCCTTCCAAAGAAGTAAGATGGCGTATCCAATTTTAAAAAGGGCCCAAGGTCAATTGGAGCAAGGTCTCCCTTTCGTGATTTATAAAAAACCGAAAGAATTTGAAATTAAGGGTGTTTTTCAGCGGGATACACAACTCCATTCCGTTACCGATTTTACCGAAAGTGGTTTTGTATTTGCCCCATTCGATACTGTGCAAAGTCCGATTCTAATACAATGCGATGAAGTCCTTTCCGAAGTTTTTGGCACCGGGAATATGAGTACGACTAAAACCCCTCTGAAAAAGGAAGTTGGAGCATCCGAATCCTATGAAAGAATGGTTTCCAGGGCCATCGAAGCTATAAAATCAGGCCAACTGGAAAAGGTGGTGCTTTCAAGAAAAAAGGAGGTGCGTGTTGTCGCCTCCGCACTGGCCATTTTTCAACGTCTGGTACATGCTTATGAAAATGCCCTTTGCTATTTATGGCATCACCCAAAAATCGGGACATGGTTGGGCGCTACCCCGGAAATTCTATTAAAGAGTAGGGGAAATTCCTTTGTAACCATGTCCTTGGCGGGAACGCAAATGGTACGGGAGGAAGTGGGAATGCCCAAATGGGGCAAGAAGGAACTGCACGAACAGCAGTTGGTGACGGATTATATAGCGACGGCTTTACAGGACACTACTACCGACTTAAAAATTGGGGATTTGGAGTCCGTCCGGGCGGGGCAACTATGGCATTTAAGGACCAAGATTTCGGGTCGTTTCGAAAGGGAAAAGCTTAGCACCTTGATAAGGGCGTTACATCCTACACCTGCGGTTTGTGGCATTCCAACCGAAAGGGCAAAAAAATTCATTTTGGAGAACGAGCATTATGACCGAATGTTCTATACGGGATACTTGGGGGAACTCAACCTGAAAAATGAAGTGGAACGAAGCACAAACCCTCGGAATACGGAACAAAAAGCATATCGTTCCGTGTTGGAATCGACGGAACTTTTTGTCAATCTGCGCTGCATGCAACTGGACGGCACGGCTGCAAGTATTTTTGTTGGGGGTGGAATAACCTCAGATTCAGATCCTTGGAAGGAATGGGAGGAGACAGAAAATAAAAGCCAGACCATTTTAAAGGTACTCTTGGATTAAGTGCTTCACAATTGGTTTTTGAAGCCCATAGGTCTTAATTTTGTAGTTGATGAAGTACTCCAACATACCCGTGGCCCAATCAATTGTTGGGCATTGTAAAGTCAATGGGATTAATAATATAATCATTTCGCCCGGTTCCAGAAATGCACCGTTAACCTTATCTTTTACAGAGAATCCTTTTTTTGATTGTTTTAGCATCGTTGATGAGCGATGTGCCGCATTTTTCGCATTGGGTATGGCCCAGAATTTGCAACGGCCCGTGGCTTTGGTCTGTACTTCGGGGAGTGCGCTGTTGAATTACTATCCTGCCATTGCCGAAGCTTTCTACAGTGAAATTCCCCTAGTGGTTATTTCGGCGGATAGGCCCTCCTATAAAATTGATATTGGCGATGGTCAGACCATCCGTCAGGACCATGTATATGACAGGCACATTGGCTATTCGGCAAATCTAAAGCAAGACCTTATCCACGCGACGGGAAGAATTACAAGATACCGACCCGAGTGGTTGGAGGGTAAGGATTTAAAGACGGAACAGGAACTTGTGGATACCTTTAATCATGGCGAACTGAACAAGGCATTTTCCATAGCGATCCAAAATAAGCTTCCCGTACATGTGAACGTTCCGTTTGAGGAACCTTTGTACGATCTTGAAGAAATGGATTTGATGCTTCCCGATGTCATTCCGGCTCCTATGCAAAATCCATTGAACCTTCCTGATGAGGTTTTGAATAGCTGGAACAATGCCGAAAAAAAGATGGTATTGGTGGGAGTAAACCATCCAAATTCCATTTCAAAGGATGTGTTGGATACCTTGGGAAAAGACGCGTCAGTCTTGGTTTTTACCGAAACGACCTCCAATATCCATCACCCAAATTTTTTTAACAGCATTGATTCCATTTTAGCGCCCATTGAATTAAGTGGTTCAAAGCATATCTTATTCGAAGACCTAAGACCTGATGTGCTGATCACAGTCGGTGGACATGTAGTCTCCAAAAAAATAAAAGCGTTTTTAAGGGAATATACCCCAAAGTACCATTGGCATGTAGGTGCCACCAAGGCAAATGATACCTTCTTTTGTTTGGGTAAACACTTTGAATTTTCGGTGAATGATTTTTTCGGCAAATTATACGACCAGAATGGTAAAAAGTCTTCTCCTTATTTTGAAAAATGGAACCGCGTAAAGTTGCAGTATATGAAAGGGCGGAAATCGTATTTGAATAAGATTCCTTATTCGGATTTTCTTGTATTTGATAAGCTATTACATTCAATTCCTAAATACTATCAGTTGCAGTTGGCGAACAGCTCAACCATACGGTATACGCAGCTTTTTGAATTGGACCCTACGCTACAGGTGTTTTGTAACAGGGGTACCAGTGGTATTGACGGCAGTACGTCCACGGCAATGGGTGCATCGGTATATAATGAATCGCCCACGTTATTGATAACGGGCGACCTTAGTTTTTTCTATGATAGCAATGCCCTATGGAATGACTATGTAAGGTCAGATTTTAGAATTATACTGATAAACAATGGGGGAGCAGGAATCTTTCGGATACTCCCTGGCAGGAAGGATACCGAGGCGTACGAACGTTTTTTTGAGACCAAGCATGCGCTGAAAGCTTCCCATTTGTGTGAAATGTTCCATGTTGGTTATAGTACCGCGGACGACGGGAACAGTTTGGAACAGGCGTTGGAGGATTTCTACAAACCTTCCGACTTTCCAAAGCTTTTGGAAGTACATACCCCTAGACTTATCAATAATAAAATTTTGACGGATTATTTTCATTTCATATCTTGTAGGGAATATTAACTATTAATTAAATAAGACACTAAAATTATGAGTAAAAGAGACGAGCTTATTGAAAAATATGCAGCCGACATCAAGGATAAATTCGGTGAGACTGCAGACATGGATTTGCTTACCAAAGTAACCGTTGGTTTAGGGCCATCAATTTACAACCTTGACGCCTCCAAAGTGTCTGGAGGTGACGAAAAGGAACTTGAAACGGTAAAGAACAACTACCTGATAAAGAAATTGGGACTAAGTGACGGTCCTCAATTAATGGAGGCCATCAAATCCGTTTTGGATAAATATGGTTCATCCAATAAGAACAAGCATAGAGCTGTTGTATATTACATGCTATGTAAGCATTTCAATAAGGCATCCGTTTATTAATAGATAGAATAGTAAAGTATTAAAAAAGCTGCTTCCTTTGGGGCAGCTTTTTTATTTACGACATTGTTTAATTGCCCCGTTATTTATTGTACTAACTTTGCAACATGATAGAAATAGGAAGAAAAAATGTCTTAAAAATTCTTAGGGATACCAGTGTAGGACTGTTTCTTGGAGACGATGAAGGCAATGATGTATTGTTGCCAAATAAATATGTGCCTGAATCCTACGAGATCGGAGAACAAATAGAGGTGTTCTGTTATTTGGATTATGATGAAAGACCCATAGCCACTACCTTGGAGCCGGATATTATGTTAGGGGAGTTTCGATTGCTTCAGGTTGCCGAAGTCAATGAATTTGGTGCCTTTATGGATTGGGGCTTGGAGAAACACCTGTTAGTGCCTTTTAGGGAACAACGAAGCAAAATGAAGCAAGGCCAGTGGTACGTGGTACATTGTTATTTAGACGAAAAGACGGGCCGTTTGGTCGCATCCAATAAACTGGATAAATTTTTGAACAATGAAAACCTAAATCTAAAGGAGTGGGAGGAAGTGGATTTGGTCATTATACGTCAAACCGAGTTAGGCTGGGAAGTCATTGTGAACGAAAAGCACAAAGGTTTGGTATATTTCAACGAAGTCTTCAAATCGGTCAATATTGGGGACGTGATACCGGGTTGCGTGAAAAAAATAAGGAAGGACAATAAATTGGATATATCCTTACAGCCCCTTGGGACAAAGGTTCTTGAGCCGGCCGCCAATAAAATCTACAGTGTATTGAAGGAAAAGGGAGGCTTTTTGCCCTTGCACGATAAATCAGACCCAGAAGATATTATGGACATGTTTCAAATGAGCAAGAAAACCTTTAAGAAGGGTTTGGGGACCTTGTATAAGGAAAGAAAGGTTGCCTTGGAGAAGGACGGTATACGTTTGGCCCAATAGGCTGTAATTGTGGGTTGTAGTAAGTAAACGCTTGGTGTTCAATTTTTTATCAGAAAATTGTCACCTTATTTTTTGTGTAGTTTGCCGTTAGTCCTATTTTTGTTCCATTACAGAGTTAGAAGTATAATTCGAACTCTTTTATTTGTTAAATTTAAGGTAGTTTTTTAGACCAAAATACTTCATCATATGCCCTTTATCGAAGAAAGCGATCTTTTAGAGTTGCATAAAGACATAGATAAGGCCCAAATAATCAATGAGCGCCTTCTAGATCAAATAAAATTTAAAAACAAGGAGCTTAAACGCAGTAAAATACAGCGAAATATTTTCGCGGGGATTACGGCTTTTTTCTTGATAGGAGGGTTGGCCCTTACTTCTTTTACGGCTGGTCTAAATACCTCAAATTCGTTGGACAAACAAAACAATAATTTATTGGTATCCATAGATAGTTTGGATGCTATAAAAACCCGTATCGACAATTTAAAAGCTCAAAATGATGAGCTAAGCTTGGTAAAGGAGTTTTATTTGGCGAAACAATTCCTAGAGAAGGAAAAAATATATTCGGTGCAGGTTAAGTCCTTTGTAGACAACAATGTAACACTAGCTTCTGAAGCCTTGACCAATACCTTATTTGTAAAAACGAATCCTTTTTATTCCTATTCCTTGGGAACTTTCGAGACTTTGGAAGAGGCCAGATCGTTTAGGCAGCAACTGGTAAACCTTGGTTTTGAGGACGCCTTTGTGGCATCTTACAAAGAAGGGAAAAGAATTCAAATAGAAGATCCATATTAGAGTGACCCAGTTTAAGGCGTGGATAAACGCCGCAAGGTTAAGAACCCTTCCATTATCGGTGTCAGGTATATTAGTTGGTGCTACCTTGGCCTCGTACTTTGGCCACTCCAGCCCACTTATTTTTTGGTTGGCCATTTTGACCACCATAGGTTTTCAGATTACTTCAAACTTTGCCAACGATTATGGTGATGGCGTAAAAGGCACGGACAACGAAAATAGGATCGGTCCCAAGCGTGCACTACAAAGCGGGCTATTGACCCAAGGTTCTTTGAAAAAAGGAATCCTTATATCCATTATAATTGATTTATTATTAATATTGGCATTGCTTTATTTTTCATTTGGCATTAAGGAAATAGTATGGGGACTGCTTTTTCTACTTTTGGGTGTGCTGAGTATTTGGGCAGCGGTGAGATATACCGTTGGTAAAAATGCATATGGCTATCAGGGATTGGGAGATGTTTTTGTATTCCTCTTTTTTGGATTATTGTCTGTTATAGGTAGCATGTTTTTGTTCGTCAAGACTATTTTTTGGATTTCCTTTCTGCCCGCGATTACGGTAGGCCTTTTAAGCGTTGGAGTCCTAAACCTGAATAATTTGAGGGACCATGCGTCTGATGAGGATTCCGGCAAGATTACGATGATCGTTAAGATTGGCTTTAAAAAAGGGAAATTTTACCATTTTACCATTTTAATACTAGCTTTCATTTCATGGTCGGCCTTTATACTAGTGACCGCTACGGAATGGAAACATGGGATAAGTTTATTGGCCTTTGTTCCAATTTTTATTCATATGGTCACGGTGTGGTACAATAAATCTCCTGCAATGTTGGACCCGGAACTCAAGAAGGTCGCCTTGAGTACCTTTGCGCTGGCATTGCTCTTTTATTTTAGTTATTACAATTTTTTGTAGTTTTGAACGTTAACCCACTAAACAATTTACAATTTTGGAACAACCTATTAAAATACTAATCGTAGAGGACAACGTAATCATCGCAGATGATATGCAGTCCATGTTGGAGGAAATTGGGTATGAAATTGTAGATAATGTTATCGTTTATGAGCAAGCTGTTGAGGTTCTTAAGACAAAACAGGTAGACCTTGTCCTGATTGACATTATTCTTGCCTCCGATAAAACAGGAATCGACCTAGGGAAACATATTAGAGAAAACTATGACATCCCTTTTATTTTCGTAACCTCAAACTCGGACAGGGCTACTGTAGAAAACGCCAAAACGGTTAAACCCAATGGTTATTTGGTAAAACCCTTTGAGCAGCAAGATTTGTACACTTCCATAGAAATAGCCCTTTCGAATTTTATCTATGGTAAACAGGCTTCAGGTAAGACTACCAATAATTTGGAAGAATCCAACGAGGATGTCCCCATGAGCAATTCGATTCTAAAGGATTCCATTTTTGTTAAAAAACAGCATCTTTATTATAGAATTCAATTTGGTGATATCCAATTTATAAAGGCCGATAATGTCTATTTAGAGGTAAATACTGCGGACAAAAAGTTCTTGGTACGCTCTCCCCTTAAGGATTATTTGGAAAAATTACCTCAGAACAAGTTTTACAGAGCTCATAAATCGTATATCGTAAATGTAGACCATATAGATGCTATCAATTCAAAGGATATTATGATAAACAATACCTTGATTCCTATTTCAAAGGATTTTAAGGAGCTTATCATTTCAGCTATGAATTCTTAGAATTTTCATTAGGATTTAATCATATTCATAGTTCCGTTTATCGATAAAGTGTATAAAAAATCGGTTGAAATGGCATGATTGTCGTTTAACTGCATCTTCACAACAAAAAATCGACATTATACAACATTAAATCAGGACCGGCCCTTCTAAGTAATATTTTTGTAATAATAAGATATTCCGCAATACGATTTTTCTAATGATTGTTGGGAAATAGTTATTGTGAATTCTCTTTGGGATATAGATTTATGTCTTTGGTGGGATTTTTAAACATGCGGATATCTACTAAAATTACTTGAATTGATGGGGTTTACGGCGTAAATTGTTAGGACAGAAATAAAAATTATTTCAGTTGCATTTGTATAGATTAGCAGAACGAATATCGCAATACGTCTATTACCTTCTTTTGAGCATGATATGAAAAGAGGTTTTTTGGTACTATTATTAGGTGTATTTTTTCTTCTGTTTACCTCTTTGGAGGTAAACGCACAGGATGTACCATTACAAGGCGAGAATTATTTTGAGCAGTTCAAGCAACTTCCGGATTCCGATAGCCGAATCGATTTTTTCTTTGATACTTCCAACAGGTATAACCAAAATTCCGCTTACGACTGGTTGGATGCCGTTAATGTTTATTTGAACAGTTCCCAAAAGACCAGCGATAGTACTTCCGTGTCCGATTATCAATTGATCCAGTCGAAAATATACTATGATTTGGGTGATTATGACAAGAGTTTGGCCATTGTCAAAGAATTGTTCGATGACATGGAAGAATATCCCATGGAAAAGAAAGCGCACATTCTCAATATCATGGACGATGACTATTCCAAGTTGGAACTTTATGATAAACAGATTGAAATCAGAAGGTTTAAAAGGGAATTTGGACTCACCGACAATGTTTCGTTTTATGATATCTATTCAAGTCTAGGTCAGCATAGAAAGGCTATGGAAGACTATATGACCGAGGAAAAAAAGAACTTGGAAGATGGCGATTTTTATGCCCAGGCGGTCTACAACAATAACATTGGAAATTACCTGCGACTGGATAAATCTACCCCCACGGCATTGGGTTATTTTAAAAAGGCAAAGGCTTTGATAGATGTCTATTTTAGCGATATCATCAACACAAAGACTGAAAATCAAATAAACGAGGGCAATCATTTAAAGGGCGTAATCGTTGGAAATATTGGAAAATGTTATGTGCAACTAAAGGAATATCAAAAGGCTATCCCTTATTTGGAAGAGAGTATTGAGCTTATCAATAAATACAATACGGGGAAGGTTTCCACAGAACTGGTAGAAAACACCTTGGAAATTGCAGAATGTTACCTTCAATTGAACAATTTCGAAAAAGCCACGGACTACCTAAGTAATGACCTCGCCCCAAAAAAGATTAGGAACGTCATCAAAAGAAATAGACTTTACGCTTCCTATTATGACAGGACCGGAGACTATAAAAGCGCCAACGAGTATTTAAAGCAGAATAATAGGATACGAGATTCCTTGGACGATAATGACACCAACATCAAAAGTCAGCAATTGGAGTCGGTTCTAAAGCAGGACTTGGAGAATTCCAGAAAGATGGTGGAAGCCCAAAAGGCCGACTTGGAGAAATCCAGAAACGAGATTATCGAAAAGGACGAGAAAATCAGTCTTGTTTTTATTTCCTTGATTTTTACCCTTTTAGGATTTTCAGGGCTGGTATATGCCTACTTGAAAAGTATAAAGAACCAGCGATTGATTGCGGAGCAAAAACATTTTATAGAAAATTCCCTCATTGAAAAGGATTCGCTCTTAAAAGAGATACATCACAGGGTAAAGAACAATCTTCAAATGGTATCCAGCTTGTTGAGCCTACAGACCAAGAATACAAAAAGCAAGGCGGCCATTGAGGCTTTGGAAGAAGGAAAAAGTAGGGTAAAGGCCATGGCCTTGATACATCAAAAACTATATCAGAACGAAGATCTTTCCGTTATTGAAATGCAGGGCTATATTGAAAGTCTGATCAATAGCGTACAATCGGTCTATAAAAAAGGTGGGCATAATATTAATATCACAATCGATGCGGAAGGTGTAGAGCTGGATATTGACCGGGCCATACCCTTTGGACTCATGTTGAACGAATTGGTGTCCAATTCGTTCAAATATGCCTTTCCGAACGATGAGGAGAACGGTAAAATCTACATTCACGTGCGTAAGACGCAAGGGCAGGAAGGATTTTTTGAATATACCGATAACGGTGTGGGCTTACCGGAAGATTCAGAAGAAAGGGCGAATTCCTCCATGGGTATCCGTTTGATGAATCGTTTGGCCAATCAGCTGCAGACGACCCTAAATACCGACCGAACCGCCAAAGGGGTTCGTTTTTGGTTTCACTTCAAGTAGGATTACCTTACCTTACTTTTCAAAACGAGTTTGTGCAATAATTTTGGGAAAAACCGTTTCAAGTATACTCCAAATCTTTCTTTTCCCCCAATATAGACTTCGAATTTTTCAGCAATGATCGCCTCGATTATTTTTTGCGCACATACCGTTGGGGAAATCCCGTTTTTGGTGGCATCATCCTCCGTATTGGAAGAACTTCCATCACCAACCAAAGCATTTTTCGCTACGTTGGTCTGTACGAAACCAGGGCAAATCAATGTTACCAAGATTCCGTCTTTTGCATGTTCCATTCGTAAGGCATCGAAGAAACCATGCAAGGCATGTTTCGCCCCGCAATAACCGGATCGGTAGGGTGAGGAAAATTTGCCCATTAAACTTGTTACGGTGGCAAAATGACCCGACTTTTTCTCTGTAAAGTGGGGGAGCAAGCATCGGGTTAACTGTATCGTTCCCAGATAGTTGATATTGATTAGGTTCTGATATACTTTAAAGGCGGTGTCTTTTATCAAAGAACGTTGACTGATGCCCCCGTTATTTATCAAAATATCTATTTTGTCGAAGCACGAAATCGCTTTTTTGGGCATGGTTTCCAGTTCGGCCAAGTTTGCCAAATCCAACGGGAGAACGGCAACGTTTTCGGGAAATTTGCAATTCTTTTTGACGCGTTCCAGTTCAGTTTCCCTTCGGGCCGATAGGATCGTTTTGGCCCCAAGATCATTCAACTGGTACGCCAACGCTTCCCCAATACCGGAAGAGGCACCCGTAATCCAGACAACTTTATTTTTTATACCGCCCATACAACTTTATTGAAAGTCAAAATATAGCTAAATTTGAAGAATTCGACTAGGATACCTATGGGGTATTTTATGTTGGAAAGTTTCAAGAACCCCCATGAAGGCCACCTTTAAAAAATACGTACTCAATTTTAAGACTCCTAGCGGGACGTCCAGAGGGGTTTTAAGGACCAAGGAGACATGGTTCGTGGTGCTGGAACACGGGGAAAAAAAGGGAATAGGGGAGTGCGGATTATTTAAGGGCCTAAGTTACGACGATGTTCCGGGCTATGAGGAAAAGTGTAAATGGGTGGAGCGGAACATTCAAATGGGCAAGTCGGCCTTATTGACGGAACTTAGGGATTTTCCCAGTATCCAATTTGGTTTGGAACAAGCTTTTATTTCCTTGGAAAGGAAAAATCCGTTTACCCTTTTTAATACACCATTTCTACTTGAAAATAAACCAATTCCAATCAATGGGCTTATTTGGATGGGTGATGCCGATTACATGAAGGCTCAGATCAGCGAGAAATTGGAACAAGGTTTTTCCTGTATAAAAATGAAAATTGGGGCCATCGATTTTGAGGTCGAATTGGCACTATTGGAAACTATACGAAAGGATTTTTCTTCCGATGAAATTGAGCTCAGGGTAGACGCCAATGGCGCTTTTACTCCTGACGAGGCCTTAAAGAAACTCGGGGCCCTAGCGGAGTTTCAGTTGCACTCCATTGAGCAACCCATTAAACAGGGAAATTGGAGGGCCATGCGGGAGCTCTGTAAGCGAACCCCGTTGCCCATTGCGTTGGACGAGGAACTGATCGGTATTACTGAGATTTCGAAAAAAAAGGAACTTTTGGACACCATTAAGCCCCAATATATAATTTTAAAACCTAGTTTGGTAGGTGGGTTTGCGGGTAGCCAGGAATGGATAGATTTGGCCGAAAAGGGGGGAATTGGGTGGTGGATTACCAGTGCCTTGGAGAGCAATATTGGATTGAACGCCATTGCGCAATGGACCGCTTCCTTAGAGAACAAAATGCCCCAGGGCTTGGGAACGGGGTCCCTGTTCACTAATAATTTTGAGAGTCCGCTGGTCGTAAAAAATGGCGGATTGTATTACGAAAAACATAAAAATTGGGAAGCAAATTTAATTGAACAAATATGTACATAGAACAGGCGTATAAGGGTTTAAGTGAAAGTTGGAGGTTTATACTAGGGGTGTTTGTGGTATTTGGGGCTTGGCAGATTTTTGGCGGCATTCCTTTACTAGTAGCTCTTATTGCATCCGATGCAGCAGGGACGCTGGTGACGGGGGATTTGGGAAGTATGTCCGAAGCCTTGGGTTCCAATACCTTTTTGTTTTTGATGTTGCTCACTTTTGCTATTGGATTGGTTTGTTTGTTGGCCTACGTAGCACTGGTACACAAACAGTCGGTTACTTCTTTAACGACTTCCCGAAAGAAAATAGATTGGAGCCGAATTTTTTACGCATTCGGACTTTGGGCATCCATTTCCATAGCATTGATATTTCTCGATATATGGTTGGCACCAGAAGATTATGCCTTTAATTTCAAATTGGTTCCATTTCTAATTTTGGCTGCTATTTCAATCATTTTTATTCCGATACAGACCAGTATGGAAGAATATTTTATGCGTGGCTATTTGATGCAGGGACTTGGAATCTTGACCAAAAATAGATGGTTTCCCCTAGTTTTTACCTCGCTACTATTTGGAATGTTACATATCTTCAATCCAGAAGTTGAAAAGCTGGGATACGGTATTCTCGTATTCTATATCGGGACAGGGTTTTTTCTGGGCATTCTTACCCTAATGGATGAAGGTTTGGAATTGGCCCTTGGTTTTCATGCTGCTAATAATTTAACGGCTGCCTTGTTGGTCACCGCGGATTGGACGGCTTTTCAGACAGATTCCGTTTATCGGGATATTTCTAATCCGGTATTGGGATGGGACGTTTTGGTGCCTGTATTTGTAATATTTCCCTTGTTGCTATGGTTGTTTTCAAAAAAATACAAATGGAGGAATTGGAAAGAGCGCTTGACAGGCAAGGTGTTGACACGTGAGGAATTTTTGTCCCAAGAAAATGGGTAGATTTATATGACCGAGTCCTTGGTACATCCTAATTTTAAATTAAACGGGAAAGCAGTTTCCGGAGATGGACTATGGGAAGTTGCACATCGTTTTATCAAGGAAGGGCAGGCGTATCAGGAAAGTGTTGGTCGGTTTCTATTGGATTGGCTATCGGCATCGGCAAAAATCCATGTAAACACATCGGGTTCCACAGGAAAACCAAAAAAAATAGAGCTCCTAAAAAACCACATGCGAAACAGTGCACTTGCCACAGGGGCGTTTTTCAATTTAAAATCGGGAGATACCTGTTTGTTGTGTTTGTCCTGTGACTATATTGCCGGCAAAATGATGCTCGTACGCGCTATGTTATTGGGGCTGGATGTTTATATAGCAGAGCCCACTGCCACACCTTTACAACACATTGGTTATCCTCAAACATTTCGTTTTTGCGCTATGGTACCCTTACAGGTGCAAGCTTCGCTGGACGCTTTGGAGCGCATAGAGACCTTGATTATCGGGGGTGCATCGGTGTCGAACGCACTTAAGAAAGAACTGCTTCCCAAGAAAACACGTTGTTTTGAAACCTATGGAATGACGGAAACTATTACCCACGTGGCCATAAGGGAATTATCGGAAGCATCCAGGAACCCCTTTCGGGCATTGCCAAATGTACATTTCTCTTTGGATGATAGGGAATGTTTGGTGATAGACGCGCCTAAAATCGCTTCGAACAAAATAGTCACCAATGATCAGGTGGCATTGGTATCGGACACCGAATTTCTTTGGTTGGGCCGATTTGACAATGTCATAAATTCCGGTGGGGTAAAATTGTTTCCGGAAGCCATAGAGGAGAAATTGAGCACGTATCTGCAAGATGCCTGTATCGTTGCTGGAATTGAGGATGAACGTCTGGGGCAAAAATTGGTATTGGTCATGGAATCGGATTCCACACAAAAAATTGATTTGGACCTCTTCAAGGAAATAAAAACGCTGGCGCCCTACGAACGACCAAAAGAAATCTATTATCTTCCTACTTTTATAAGAACCAAGAACGGGAAAATTCAGAGAGAATTCACCCTTCAAAAAGCAATTAATAATCAATAATCCATTTTTTATGCGAAGCATTTTATTCCTTTTAGTATTCACTTTCGTTATAAGAGTTCAAGCACAATATATCCTGCCAGAAAGAGAACGAGCGACCGTAATCGACGAACTGTTGGATGAGCGATTTAATAACCTTTTGCCAAAACTCATGGACGAGGCCAATATTGATATGTGGGTGGTCATCTCAAGGGAATACAATGAGGATCCTGTCCTACGGACGATGTTGCCCGCCACTTGGCTCAATGCCAGGAGACGAACGATTCTACTGTTCTATAGAGATAAGGCCAACAATAAAATTGAAAAATTGGCGGTAGCCCGATACAACGTAGGGAAAAATATTGAATCGGCATGGGACAAGGAGACCCAGCCGGACCAATGGAAACGATTGATGGAATTGATTTCGGAACGAAACCCAAAGCAAATAGGCCTTAACTATTCCAAGGATCATAATATTGCGGACGGACTGGACAAGACCGATTATGATGAATTCATAGCCAATTTGCCAAAGAAGTTTCATTCAAAAGTAGTATCCGCGGAACAATTGGCCGTACGCTGGATCGAAACTAGAACGGAACGCGAAATGGTCATTTACAATCAGTTGGTGGACATTACCCACGATATCATCGCTGAAGCCTTTTCTGAAAAAGTAATTACCCCGGGTATAACCACGACTTCTGATGTTGTCTGGTGGATGCGCCAAAAGGTTACGGATCTAGGTTTGGAAACATGGTTTCATCCTACGGTGGACGTGCAAAGGAGCAATAACACAGGTGAAAATTCCGAATTTTATTCGTTTTCCAATAAACCGGACGAAATGGCCATCTTGCCCGGAGATTTATTACATTGTGATTTTGGAATAACATATCTGAGATTAAATACGGATTGTCAGGAATTGGCCTATGTACTAAAACCGGAAGAAAAGCAGGCTCCCGATTTTCTGGTCAATGGTTTAAAGGATGGCAATAGGGTACAGGATTTCCTGACCCAAAATATGATTGCCGGGAGAACCGGAAATGAGATTCTTATGAAATCACTTGCCGAAGCAAAGGCAGCCGGATTAAGACCATCCATTTATACACATCCTTTGGGAATGTATGGACATTCGGCCGGTACAACGATAGGAATGTGGGATGCCCAGGGCGGTGTGATGAAGGATGATGGGGAAAACTATCCCTTGAATCCCAATACAGTGTATGCCATTGAACTCAATACGACCATTACGATTCCAGAATGGAAACGGGACATACGCATCATGTTGGAGGAAGCAGGATTCTATGGAAAGGATGGTTTCAGATATGTTAATGGTAGGCAAACCGAACTTTTACTCATTCCCAGGGTAAAAGGGCATCAAGGGAATTGATGCTACATTACTATTTTCACTGGGCAAAAAAATACAAAGTAGAATATCGATTGATTTAATAGTAATACTATTGATATTGGGATTATTGCTGTTAACAATGTGTTAATAGTTAAATCTTTTCATCGGCTGTATTGATTTATTAGTAACTTTTATACACTAAATCAATACATTATGAAAAAATTGCTTCTTTTTTTCTGCATTATTCCATTGATGTCATTTGCGCAACAAGTGGATTCTAAAATTATTAAGGGAATTGTAAAAGATAATTCCGCTCCAATGGCAAACGTTGCCATAACGACATCGGCTACGCAAAACGCGGTGTACACGGATAAGGATGGTAAGTACAGTATAGGAGTTGTTTCAGGTGAGACCTTGACTTTTTCCTATACCGGCATGGAACCGGTAGAAATCATGGTCGAGGATGTAACCCGTATCCTGAATATTACCATGTATCCGAAAATAGAGCAGCTAGAAGAGGTGACGGTCACAAAAAGTGGTCGAAAATCACAAGAAGACTTACAAAAGGAATATGCCACGAACAAACGTTTGATTAAAACGGCTTATGGAATCTTGGATGCGGATAGGGCCCCAGGTCGTATCATGATGCTTAACGAGAATGATATAATGCCTATTGGAATCTGTATCCTGGATGTTGTTAGAAACGAATTTCCAGGTGTTATTGTAAATGGAGACTGTTATAATGGAGGTGACATTATTATTCGGGGTGTGGGGTCTATATCATTTGATGCGGCGGCAATCTATGATATAGATGGGCAAATTTTCACAAACACCCCAATTTGGGTGGACGTGAACAACATCAAGAGGCTGGCCATCCTTAACAATTTCGCTACGGCCACAAAGTATGGCGGACTTGCCTCTGGCGGGGTAGTGGTTATCAACACGGTCTCCGGTACACAGTACCCCAAAACCCTAGTGGACCAGGCCAGGCT
The DNA here is from genome assembly GCF_005780245.1 of Maribacter aurantiacus. Classification (NCBI taxonomy): domain Bacteria; kingdom Pseudomonadati; phylum Bacteroidota; class Flavobacteriia; order Flavobacteriales; family Flavobacteriaceae; genus Maribacter; species Maribacter aurantiacus. The sequence goes on from NZ_VBUK01000005.1 coordinate 93,386, forward strand.
ACGCAACAACTTTTATGACCACGGAGCTGTTAGTCAGCAAAGTCTTATGAAAAATGCTCCGGAATACCTAAAGGAGCTCCATGCCAGTACGACGGATGATGCGGCGGAAACGGTTTTCGGGAACTACCTGTCCAAATATTCCGGGTCGTACTATTTTTTGGTGGATAGTTACCGGTTCTTCATGGAGCGTGGAAACGAAACCTTTGCGGAGGCTTTAATCCGGGAGAATTTTGGGCGTTTCAATGATAACTCCGTGGCCCTGAAATCCCTGGCCTATGTCCATGACAGTTTCGAGGAATATGGAAAGGCCAATGAGCTATATAAGGAAGTTTTTATATTACGGCCGCATTATGCACAGTCCTACCTTGATTTGGCCAAGAGCTACAGGCATATTGGCGACTATCAAAAAGCGATGGGCCTTCACACACGCTATGAATATCTGTTGGAGAACGGATTCATGAGCGATGAGCAAGGGGAATTTACAGGTCTTATGGACAGGGAGCTGAATAACCTCATTGCCCTAAAGGGCGGGGATTTGATTTCCAAGAAGAACCTAAGGAAGTATGCCCTGGAGGACGATTTCAAGGGAACGCGCCTGGTATTCGAATGGGCGGATGGCGAGGCGGAGTTCGACCTTCAGTTCGTGAACCCGGAGAACCAATATTTCAAGTGGCAACACAGCCTTAAGGACGATGCCGATCGCATAAGGGACGAAAAGAAGGTGGGATACTCCGTTACGGAATATTTGATAGACGATTCGTTGCCCGGCACCTGGAAGGTGAACCTGAACTATTTGGGCAACAAGAGCCTTACGCCTACCTATCTGAAGGCGACGGTCTACCATAATTATGGCAGCGCCTCCCAACGTATGGAAACAAAGGTGTTCAAGTTGTCGACAAGGGAAGTGAACCAGGAATTGTTCGCCCTAAACATTAGCTCTGATATTGTATCAAGGTAAGATTTGATTTGAACATTAAACAACCTTTTTATATTACAAGTACTATCATAGATGTAACACATGTGGATAATTTTAAAACTACGGTCATGAAAAACGCTAAGCTTACTACATTATTTCTGTTATTATTGTCCTGTTCATTGGGCTGGGCACAAAACCTTCGGGAAATTTCTGGTAAAGTATCAGATAGTTCGGGCCCTTTGGAAGATGTTAGGATAAGCATTAAGGATAAGGTTGATTCCAAAACATTTTCAAGTTTGGACGGGAGCTATACCATAAAAGCTCAAACTGGCGATATACTCTTGTTTACATATGCAGGAATGAAGACCGTTTCTATTCAAATCGAGGATGTTACACGTTTTATTAATCCTATCATGTACCCATATGTGAATCAATTGGATGAGGTAATCGTGGAAAGCAGTAACAGAATATCTGCAAATGTGATGGCCCAAAGATATTTTGAGCGCAGAAATGGTATCCAAAGTGCCTACGGCTTTATTGATGGGGATAGGACCGCAGGAAACATACTATTTTTGGAGCAAGAAGATATAATGCCGGTAAACCTTGGGTTGGCAAATCTTTTGCAAAACAGGTTTCCAGGAGTTTCAACAGGTATTTTACAAAATCTTGCAAGCGGGGTGCCCGTATTTTTGATGAGAGGAGCCTCAATGACCGCTGCGCCGCAACCTGCGATATTTGATGTTGATGGCCAAGTTTTTACAAATTTTCCCAATTGGCTTGACATAGGAAACATTAAACGTATTGCCATAATTACAAGTTTGTCCATGACCGTTAAATACGGGTCTTTGGGCTCTGGTGGTGTCGTTGTTATCAATACATTTTCGGGACCACCGACTCCTGAATCCCATTCAAAAAAATATTTGGGTAATAGCGAGTTTTATGAGGGGGATGCCGTAGGTATGGACGTTATACAAAATAATTGGCCTGAATACAAAAAGTCATAATATGCAAGTACATCATTGGAAATGGCAAAATCCTTGTATGGAGAATGGTCACAAACATATGGCAGTGCACCTTATTTTATTCTAAATGCCCAACACTTTTTTGCAACTGAAATGAATGATCCGGAATTTGCACAACAAATAGTTAATGAGCATTATACTGAGTTTCAAAATAATCCGGTTCTTTTAAAAGCTTTGGCTTATCAATACGAAGTGCAAGGTGAAAGGAAGAAAGCAAATGACATTTATAAGGAAATTTTCCTGTTAAGGCCTCATTATGCACAAAGCTACTTGGATATGGCAAGGAGTTATAGGGATTTGGGCCAATTTAATCAAGCGGCGGCCATTCATGCCAGATACAACTACCTATTGGATGAAGGTTTTATGGAAGCGGATATTCAAAGTGTACAAGAGATTATGTCCACGGAATTCAATAATCTTTTATCCATGGAGAATGTTTTGGTTGAGAGACAATTAAACAATGAGTCTAATTTGGAAAAACCTCTAAAAAAAGGTAAGCGGCTGGTATTTGAATGGAACGATGGTGAGGCTGAATTTGAACTGCAATTTGTTAGTCCAGTGGGACAATCCCATGTTTGGAAACATACTTTACAGGACAATGGTGACCTTATAGAAAGGGAGAAAAAATATGGTTTTTCCACTATGAAAGTTACTATAGATGAGGATTTGCCCGGTACTTGGGTGGTGAATGCAAAATATTTAGGAAATAAAAGTTTGACACCAACATACTTGAAGGCAACTATCTACAGTGAATATGGTAATGATAAGCAGCAAAAGGAAGTAAAACTGTTTCCCCTTCAGTTAAAAGAGGTAAATCAAACACTGTTTAGTGTTTCTAATGCCAAAGGAGTTGCTCTAAATTAATTGAAATTTGGATATTATTTGTTTTAAAAAATTGTCCCTTGTCCTTTTTTTCGCCCTGTTTCATGCAGGTTTTGCGCAAAGAGATTACAAGGGACAAACGTTTGACGCAAAAACAGGAGAACCCGTTCCTTATGTGAATATTGGTATTTTGGATAAGGGCGTAGGTACCGTATCGGATGAAAATGGGATTTTTCATCTTCCCTTGGAGACTTCAAAATATGGTAATGGGGATTACATCCAAATATCTTGTTTGGGTTATGAAACAATTCGGATACCCGTATCAAAAATTGAGTTTGAATACAACGAATATCCAAAACTAATCTTGAATCCAGCAGAAATTAGTTTGGATGAGGTTGAGGTAACAAATACTACCTTGGTTCCAATAAAGGAATATATTGGCTATCAAAACAACGGTTCTCCAAGTTTGGGTTATTGGAAGGATAATGTGGCATTGGGAGGGGAATTGGCCACTAAAATTAGAACTTCAAAAGGACCGAGGCAATTGAATTCCCTTGAATTTGAAGTGTGGAGTAATCCATCTGATAGTATCTTAATCCGTATTAACGTATATGATAGTGACGGTCCACTGGGACGGCCGTTAACCAATTTGAACAAATCCGGCAAGGATATCCTCAAGGCACTTAAAAAAGGTCGGGGATTTAAGGATGTAGATTTGGAACCCTTTGCTATTCATGTAACCGATGACTTTTACATATCGCTGGAACTATTAAAAGTATATGGCGACAATGAAATTGATTTGGTTTTGGCCGCTGCGGACAGTGATTATGGTTCCTATCGGAAATACACTAGTCAGGACAAATGGCAAAAGGTAAGCGATGTCAATATGGCCTATTATTTGGAAACATCCCCATATGTTTCCCAAGAAAAGGCGAAGCGATATGAAGTCAAGGTAGAGAAAGCTAGAAGAAAATTACGCATGTTATCAGGTTTTGCGATTCACAATGGGTCCATGCTTGCCGATGTAACCGTTAAAAACCAGCGTACTAGGGAAACCACAAAAACGGATGATTCGGGTAGATATGTCATCCATGCAGAAAAAAAGGATGTCATTATGTTTTCCAAGGAAGGTTATAAAAATATGATTCTGGAGGTAAGCGAACAGCAATTTGCCAATGCTCTCATGCGCCAAATTGATTGAATTATATCCTTAAACCTGCAACAAACCCATATTAAATGGTTTTTCAATAGGCGCATGATTGGCAGCCTCAATGCCCATGGATATCCATTTACGTGTGTCTTTTGGGTCTATAACGGCATCGGTCCAGAGACGTGAAGCAGCGTAATACGGTGACACCTGATCATCATAGCGCTTCTTTATTTTGTCGAATAAGGCTTTCTCCTTTTTCTCGGTGATTGTTTCGCCTTTCTTTTTTAAGGAGGCCGTTTCAATTTGCAGTAATACCTTTGCTGCCGAATTACCGCTCATTACCGCCAATTCCGCACTGGGCCAGGCTACGATCAATCTGGGGTCGTAAGCTTTTCCGCACATGGCATAATTACCGGCACCGTAGCTGTTTCCAATAACGACCGTAAATTTTGGTACGATGGAATTACTGACGGCATTCACCATTTTTGCCCCGTCCTTTATAATGCCTCCGTGCTCACTCTTGCTGCCCACCATAAATCCGGTAACATCCTGTAGAAACACCAAGGGTATTTTTTTCTGGTTGCAATTGGCGATAAATCGGGTGGCTTTATCTGCAGAATCGGAATAGATGACGCCCCCAAACTGCATTTCACCCTTTCCGTTTTTCACCACCTTGCGTTGGTTGGCAACAATACCTACGGCCCACCCGTCAATTCGGGCATAGCCTGTAATAATGGTCTGTCCGTAGCCATCCTTGTACGGTTCAAATTGAGAATCGTCCACCAATCGCTTGATGATTTCCATCATATCATATTGCTCGGTTCTGGAACCGGGTAGTATTCCATAAATATCTTCAGGGTTTTCTTTTGGTTTTATAGCTTTGGAACGGTTGAATCCGGCCAGTGGAAAATCCCCAATTTTGTCCATGATGTTCTTGATGGTATCCAAGGCATCCTTATCGTCCTTGGATTTGTAATCGGTAACCCCACTAATTTCGCAATGTGTCGTAGCACCTCCCAAGGTTTCGTTATCGATACTCTCCCCAATGGCCGCCTTTACCAAGTAACTACCGGCTAGAAAAATACTTCCTGTTTTGTCAACAATTAAGGCTTCATCGCTCATGATGGGCAAATACGCGCCACCGGCCACACAGCTGCCCATAACGGCCGATATCTGGGTAATACCCATGCTGCTCATGATCGCATTGTTCCTGAAGATGCGCCCAAAGTGTTCTTTATCGGGAAAAATTTCATCCTGCATGGGCAAATAAACCCCTGCGCTATCTACCAAATAAATAATAGGAAGTTTATTCTCTATGGCTATTTCCTGAGCCCGAAGGTTTTTCTTGGCAGTAATGGGAAACCATGCTCCGGCCTTTACCGTTGCATCATTGGCGACCACGATGCATAGTATCTTCTTTATATATCCGATGGTGACTATGACCCCACCTGAAGGGCATCCTCCATGTTCCTCGTACATGCCTTCCCCGGCAAATGCTCCAATTTCAATCTGTTCGGATTTTGGATCTAATAAATAGGCAATTCGCTCTCGAGCGGTTAATTTTCCCTGTTCGTGTTGTTTTGCAATTTTCGCATTTCCGCCGCCAAGTTGAACCTGGGCAAGCTTTTTCCGTAATTCGGATAATAGGAGTTTATTTTTATCCTCGTTTTGATTGAATTTAAGGTCCATTCTGTCCGTTTTCATTTCTTAGGCTAAAGATAAGGAGTTAAATTTGGGTAAATTGTAAACAAAATATAAAAGTATGGTAAGATGGGGTATTGTAGGTGCCGGTAAAATAGCACATTCGTTTTCAAAGGATTTAGCCTTGGTTTCCGGAGGTAAACTTACAGCTGTAGGTTCTAGAAGTCTTGAAAGGGCTAAGAAATTTGCTGAGGAATATGGGGCTCCCCATGTATTTGGGAGTTATGATGCTCTTTTTGAAAGTGATACGGTTGACGTTATATATATCGCTACGCCGCATACGTATCATGCCGAGGTGGCCATCAGTGCAATGGAGGCAGGTAAACATGTACTTTGTGAAAAGCCTATGGGTGTTAACAAGTCGGAAGTAGAGCGAATGATAGAAGCTGCCAAAAAGAACAAGGTATTCTTAATGGAGGCCCTTTGGTCCCGATTCAACCCCACTATAAATGCCGTTAAGGAACTTGTTGACTCAGGTGAGATAGGGGATGTTGGATACCTATATTCAGATTTTGCATTTTATGCCTTAGATCGCGATGAAAAGGGACGATTGCTCAATCCTGAATTGGCCGGCGGTTCTTTATTGGATATAGGCATATACCCAATTTTTTTAGCATATTTAATGCTTGGAATGCCTGCCGATATCTTGGCGAAAGTTCATTTTCATGAAACGGGTGTAGAAAAACAATGTAGTATGATTTTCGACTATCACAATGCACACGCTATGTTATATAGCGGACTAACTTCCGACTCAGAAATGAAAAGTGAAATTTCGGGAAACAAAGGGTCGGTTTTTATCAATCCAAGGTGGCACGAAGCTACCAGTTACACGTTGGTCAAGGATGGGGAAACAAAGACCTTGGAATTACCTAAAATAGGGAAGGGATATGCACATGAAATCGAAGAAGTACATAAGTGTTTACAAGCCGGCAAGTTGGAAAGCGATTTATGGAGCCATCAAAATAGTTTGGACCTGATTTATTTGATGGATACCATACGACAGAAAACAGACATTAAATTCCCTTTTGAATTATAATAATCAGATTTAAAATTGGAAAGGCATATTAAAAATTACGATATTTGATGTTCGCTTAAAACTTAAGGAAAGATGGGAATGAACAAGAACACTGTGTTGGCATGGGCCACTTTTATCATGATTTTGGTCGGGTTGATTTTAATAGCTCTTGGAGCTTTTCGATATAATGAAGTTGCAGGATGGGGCTTTGCTTCGGTCGGCATAGGATTTTTTGCCATTGCCTGGGTTTTTAATGCCCTAAAAGGAAGGGTTTAGGTTTACATGTGATGAGTTAAGAGTTCAAAGTTCTGAGTTTTATTTTTTTTGAAAAAAGCAAAAAGCTAATGTATACAACTGTTTTTTCTTTAGCCAACAACCAACAACCAACAACCAACAACCAACAACCAACAACGACTTACTATTCACTAACAACTAACTTATAGATTTTTATGTCTGACGATAAGAAGGTCATTTTCTCAATGTCCGGTGTGACCAAAACGTTCAAAACGGCCAATACTCCTGTTTTAAAGGATATTTACTTGAGTTTCTTTTACGGTGCCAAAATCGGGATTTTGGGACTTAATGGTTCCGGAAAATCCACGTTGCTTAAAATCATCGCCGGCAAGGACAAGAATTTCCAGGGGGATGTGGTCTTTTCACCAGGTTACAATGTGGGTTATTTGGAACAGGAACCTGAATTGGACGATAACAAGACCGTCTTGGAAGTGGTAAAGGAAGGTGTAGCGGAAACGGTGGCTATTCTGGATGAATATAATAAAATCAACGACATGTTCGGCCTTCCAGAGGTGTATGAGGACGCCGATAAAATGCAGAAGTTGATGGACAAGCAGGCCGCACTTCAGGATAAGATAGATGCTTCCAACGCTTGGGAATTGGACACCAAGCTGGAGATTGCCATGGATGCACTCAGAACCCCTGAGGGCGATAAGAAAATAGGAGTATTGTCAGGAGGGGAAAGAAGAAGGGTAGCGCTGTGCCGATTGCTGCTTCAGGAACCCGAAATTCTTTTGTTGGATGAGCCTACCAACCATTTGGATGCAGAATCCGTACACTGGTTGGAACATCATTTGGCCCAATATAAAGGTACGGTCATTGCCGTGACCCACGACCGATATTTCTTGGACAATGTGGCCGGTTGGATCTTGGAATTGGATAGGGGGGAAGGTATCCCTTGGAAAGGAAACTATTCCTCTTGGTTGGATCAAAAATCAAAACGCTTGGCCCAAGAAAGCAAAACGGCCTCCAAACGCCAGAAGACCCTGGAGCGAGAGTTGGAATGGGTACGGCAAGGTGTTAAGGGCAGACAGACCAAACAGAAGGCCCGACTCAATAATTACGATAAGTTGATGAGCCAGGACCAAAAACAACTGGACGAGAAACTAGAAATCTATATTCCCAATGGCCCTCGTTTGGGAACGAATGTGATTGAAGCAAAAGGTGTTAGCAAGGCATATGGCGACAAACTATTATATGAAGATCTAAACTTTAGGTTACCGCAAGCCGGAATTGTGGGAATCATAGGTCCCAACGGAGCAGGTAAGACCACCATTTTTAGGATGATAATGGGTGAGGAAACCCCTGATAAAGGTGAATTTGTGGTTGGCGATACTGCAAAGATTGCCTACGTGGATCAAAGTCATTCCAATATTGACCCCGAAAAAACTATCTGGCAAAATTTCAGTGACGAGCAGGAATTGATCATGATGGGGGGAAGACAGGTAAATTCTAGGGCCTATTTAAGTCGGTTCAACTTTTCCGGAAGCGAACAGAACAAAAAGGTAAACATGTTGTCCGGTGGGGAACGAAACCGACTGCACTTGGCCATGACCCTCAAAGAGGAAGGAAACGTGCTGTTGTTGGATGAACCTACGAACGATTTGGATGTAAATACCTTAAGGGCCTTGGAAGAAGGTTTGGAGAACTTTGCAGGTTGTGCCGTGGTGATATCCCACGATAGGTGGTTCCTAGACCGTATCTGTACCCACATCCTGGCCTTTGAAGGGAACTCACAGGTTTATTTCTTTGAAGGTTCCTTTTCTGATTATGAGGAAAATAAGAAGAAACGACTTGGAGGTGATTTAATGCCGAAGCGAATCAAGTATAAAAAATTGATTCGTTAGAACTCTCATTGACATACTTATTTAAGACCTGTCAGGTTTTCAAAACCTGACAGGTCTATTTTGTTACTTCTTCAACGGTTTTTGAACCGTTTCCATCACTTGGTCCTGTATTTTGGCCTTATCTCCTACGACGATCAAGGTCATATTTTCCGGCTTGATATACTTTTGGGTCATTTCCTGTACCTTTTCAGGGGTAATGGCATGCATGTTCTGAACTTTATTGGTCAAAAAGGACTCGTCAAGATCGTGCGTATCCAAAAATATCAATTGGCCAATGATACCATTGGGTGTTGAGTTCTGAAGCACGTAGATACCGGACTCATAATTAATGATACCATCCAATTCTTCCTGGGTTGGGGGTTCATCCTGCAAGCGTTTGATTTCTTTTTGTATTTCGGCCAAGGAAGCACCTGTGTGTTCGGTAGTTACATCCGCGGATTCGTACCAAACGCCACTCTTGTAATTGGTGTCCAAACTACTATAAGGTGAATACGTATATCCCTTGTCCTCACGGATATTGCTTGTTATCCTGGAAGCAAAGGAACCTCCCAGAATGGAATTGGTAACATCCAATGCCACAAAATCGGCATCCGAAGGGCCAACCGTGGGGAGTCCATAGTATATGGTAGATTGGGGAGCATCGGGTCTGTCAATGATTTTTATCTCATTGGCGGTTACGGGTTCCGCCACGTTGTATTGGGCCTCCGTACCTTTTTTCCAATCGCCCAAGGCACTTTCCACCGCTGTTTTGACTTCATCGGCGTTAAAATTACCGGCCACATAGACCGTAGTCCTCAAGGCACCAAAATGGTTGTCATAAAAGGACTTAATATCGGCAACGGTATAGGAATCTATCAATTCATCCGTTGGATATATCCTTCCGTACGGATGGTTAGGGTAAATTGTAGCGTAAAAGTCCCTGTTTGCCTGTGCCTGGGGTCGGGATAATTGTACCGAAAGGTCCCGTTTCATGTTATCCTTTAACCTGTCCAGTTCACTTTCCGGGAATTTAGGGTTTCGAAGGACATCGGCCATTACTTTTATCGCTTCCGGGGCGAATTCATACAGTACGGAACTGCTTATGGACGAAGTGTGTAACCCAACGCCAATGTTCAGGTTTCCACCCATTCCAGCCATTTCGTCGGCAATTTGCTTGCTCGTTTTCGTGATGCTTCCCTCCTCCAGCAAATCGGCCAAAAGATCGCTCAACCAGACCTGGTTTTCGTTCTCATCGATATTCCCAGTCTTTATACTGAAGCGGATCGTAGCTTTTGGAATAGATCCGTATGGAATCATTACCAATTCTAGTCCGTTGTCAAAGGAAACAATTTCTTTTTTAGGTAAGGTGAAATTTTTAGGTTCGCCTCCTTTTGGGGGCATCTCTTTTTCCTGTGCCCAAACTCCCATGGAGAATGTTAATGCAACAATAAATAAAATGGAACGCTTCATTAGGATTGTGTTTTATCGTTATCTGCCAAAAGGGGATTTACCCTTAGCACGGTTCTATTTGTTTTGGTCAAAAATTCGTCAATGGTTTTCTTGACGATTTCTGGGGTAATTTCCTTAAAGGAATCCTCCAAGGTATTTATCCTTTGAGGGTTGTCATCAAATAATGCAAAGGAAGCAAGTAGGTCTGCACGGCCCAAACCAAAAGTTCCGCCAATGTCATCATAGAGTTGTGACCTGATTTTAACGATGGCCCGATCTATTGTGGGTTGGTCTATGGAATCCTTTAGTCCGTTCATGACTTCATCAATGGCCATCAAAATTTCTTCTTCCGATGTATCCGTATCATAGGTAAGGTCGTACATCCAAAGCATGGGACCTTGGTAATTGAACATATTGCCCAAGTAGTTGATGCCGCCGCTCACGTTTGACGTAAACCCTTTTTCCTTTTCCAGTTTTTGGGCCAAAAGGCTGTTGTCTCCCTGAACCAAAATTTGGTCCAAAAGGCCCATGGCAAAATATTCCGGCGAGTTTCTTTCCGGCATATGATAGGCTAGGGCTATGGCCGGTTTATTGGCCAAGGGATCATCCTTTACAAAGGTTTTTTCCTCCGTTTGTTTTGGCTCTGAAATATCCGGTTTTGCTGGTAGATCCGATGCAGGAATATCTCCAAAATATTTTTGAATCCAAGCCTTGGTCTCTTCTGTTTCAAAATCACCCACCACGGAAAGTGCCGCATTGTTGGGAGCGTAATAGGTCTTAAAGAAACTCGATACATCTTCCAGATTGGCGGCGTCCAAATCTTCCAGGTCCCCATAAAAGTTGTGTGCATTGTACCAATTCGAATTGGCATATTGTGGCATATCCAACCATGGGAATCCGCCATACGGCTGATTTAGAACGTTTACTTTCACCTCGTTTTTTACCACACCTTGTTGGTTGGTCAGGTTTTCCTGGGTGATGTCCAAACCTCGCATTCGGTCCGCTTCTGCCCATAGCATGGTCTCCAATTTATGGGAAGGGACAATTTCAAAGTAGTTGGTAAAGTCAAATCTGGTTGAACCGTTAAGGACGCCTCCGTTTTCCTGAACGAGTTTTATGAATTCCATTTTCCCCAAATTTTTGGAGCCTTGGAACATCATGTGTTCAAAAAGGTGGGCGAATCCGGTCCTATCCTTCGGTTCTATCCGAAACCCGATGTTGTAGTACACCGCCACGATGGCCGTTGGCGAGGTTTTGTCCTGCGAAAGGATTACCTTGAGTCCGTTGTCCAAGGTGTAATATTCTACGGGTACCTTGAATTGTGCCATTTTCTGACTATCGGCATCCTTCTTTTCTTCTTGATTTTGACAACCAAGTATGCAAAGAAATAATACAGGAAGTAGAAACATTCCGAATTTTAATTTCATACAGTTTTATTTTAGTCGATTAAACAATTTTCATTTAGTAAGACTCATTTCTTACTGTGATGTTACATTTTATCAATATTCTTCATTTGGGTACCAATCCAATTGGACCACTTCAATATCGGCATTGCCGGCGTTTACCAGTTCCTTGAATTTTGAAACATCGCTTACATCTGGTCTGCCCCTGTAATGATAAGGGTAAACTTCTGCTGGTTTAAAATCCAAAACGGCCGAGGCGGCATTCTCCACCGTCATCGTATACGGCAGGTTCATACAAACAAAGGCCTTATCTATATTTTGAAGGTTTCGCATTTCAGGAATGTCCTCAGTGTCCCCGGAAAAATAAACGCGTTCATCCCCCAAGGTGAGGACATAACCGTTGCCCCTACCTTTTACATGAAAATCCTTGGCCTCTTCTCGCAAGTTGTACATGGGGATTGCCTCAATTTTTATACCTTCCAGCGCTGCAGTTTCACCGTTATTCAAAATTTTCAACTGTGGATGGAATGCTTCCGGAAGTTGGTCGGCTACGGCTTGCGGGACTACGATGGCAACATTGTCCGTATTCAGTTCCTGTAAGGTTTCCACATTGAGATGGTCGCCATGGATATCGGTTATTAATAGTAGATTAGGCTCATTTTGACCTTCAAAAGCTTTCGCCCCTCCGGTAGGGTCCACATAAATGGTGACACCGTTCCATTCGAGTACTGTTGTGGCGTGTTCAATAGGGACAACCTTTAAATTGTCCAATACTTGGGATGGAGATTGGGGTGGAATGTTTGCTTCAGAATTATATGCTGGTACAGCATCAACATCTTTCCCTTTCTTGTCCTTACAAGAAAACAAAAGGGTTGCCGAAAAAAATAGTATCGTAAGTAAATTTCTCTTTTTCATAATATGATTTAATTAAAGTAATAGTTCCATTTTTATATCGGATCGTGCATAGGGAGAATTGTTTTCCAGAATCACTTCCCTAAACCCAAACTTTCTGTATATGTGAAGCGCCGGATTCAGTTTGGTGCTGGAATATAGTTCAATACGCTCCCATTGGTTACGCTTTCCCAAAGCGATGGCGTGCGCCAACATCCGTTGGCCGATTTTTAAACTTTGGTATTCCATATCCACCGCCATTTTTCCCAATTCGTAGATTCCGGTCCCCTTTTTCAATAGGGAGTAGCAGCTCACGGGTTTTTGGTTCCAAAGACCTATGAATATGAGTCCTCCTTTATCCAGGATATGTGTCTGACAATCGTTGAGAAGTTCATGGTCTTTATCCTCCACATAAAAAAATCGCTCTAGCCATGCCAGATTTAAGTCCCTAAAAATATCCTTGTATTTCGGCTCAAAAGCAATGATTTCCAGCATTATATTTGAAATCGTGGTATGCTTAAAAGTATTAAAAGTACATAGTCTTTGAAAACGGATTTAAAATTATTTAACATTAAAAAATCTAAAATCCGCATCCGTACGTATATAGAGTGATACAAACAAACACTTTAGTTGAAAATCAACAAGATTAATTAAATATTACATTATGACCGAAACAAAAAATAACAATGGTTTGAAAGTCCTAGCGGCTTTATTGGGTGTAGTGCTCTTAGGTACTATTATCTACACTGTAAGTCTTTATCAGGATAAGAAAAAGACTGAAACCGTTCTAACCAAGGAGAAGGAATTGGTGGTTGAGGACTTGAATAGCTTAAAATCCGAATACGATAAGGCTATTTTAGAAAGTAACGCTACCAATGAGGAATTGGTTACGGCTAGGGATAATATTGCAAAATATATCGATTCCGTAAAAACAATGAAAGCCGATATTTCCGCTTTGTCAAGATATAGAAGACAAGTGGATGTACTTAAGGCCGAAAGAGAGCAGTTGTTGAAACAAGTGGATTCTTTAACCCGATCCAACACGATGATTGCCATGCAACGTGACAGTACGTATGTTGAGTTAGAAAAACAAACAGTTTTCAATGATTCTTTGGTTGTGCAGAACACGCAACTGGCCGATGCCGTTGCCAAAGGTTCCGCTTTGAATCTTTCAAAATTTAATGTAGATGCCGTAAAAGAGCGTAATAGTGGTAAATTGGTCTCAACGCAAAGAGCCAGGGCTACTGATAAATTTAAGATCTGTTTCACGGTTGCCGATAACGTTATCGCCCAAGCCGGTGATAGGGAATTTTATTTAGAGGTATTGGATCCCCAAGGAAATGTTATGGGCGAAAGTTTCTCCAAGACAAACGATGAAGGTGCTTCCATTACTTACAGTAAGGCTACGGAATTCTATTACGAAAACAAGGCTTTGGATGTTTGTGATTACATTAACAAACCAGCTAGTGATTTCCAAGATGGAAACTATATGGTGAATGTGTATGATGATAAGCTTAAATTATTGGGAACTTCCAAGTTCGCTTTAAAATAATAGAACACTATCCATTACATATATAAAAAGGGCGGTCTTTCGTAGACCGCCCTTTTCATTTTCTACAACAATTTTTATTTAAGACTTCCTACCATATCTTCAGGTTTTACCCATTCATCATATTCTTCGGCGGTTACATAACCTAGATTCACGGCTTCCTCTTTTAAGGTGGTTCCGTTTTTGTGGGCCGTATTCGCTATTTCGGCCGCTTTGTAATATCCTATCTTTGTGTTCAAGGCTGTAACCAACATCAAGGAGTTGTTCAAGAGTTGCTTGATGACACTACGATTCGGCTCAATGCCAGAGGCACAGTGTTCCTCAAAACTTATGCAGGCATCCCCCAATAGTTGGGCGGACTGTAAAATATTCGCCGCCATCATTGGCTTGAATACGTTCAATTCATAATGTCCTTGTGTACCTCCAACCCCAATGGCAACATCGTTGCCCATTACTTGGGCACATACCATGGTCATTGCCTCACATTGTGTAGGGTTTACCTTGCCCGGCATAATAGAACTACCTGGTTCGTTCGCCGGAATGATTATTTCCCCTATTCCCGATCTTGGTCCCGATGCCATCATTCGTATGTCGTTTGCAATTTTGTTCAACGAAACCGCCAATTGCTTCAGTGCCCCATGGCTCTCAACAATAGCGTCGTGTGCGGCCAGGGCCTCAAATTTGTTTTCTGCGGTTTTAAAGGGTAAACTGGTAAAATCTGCAATGTATTTGGCTACTAGTACGTCATAGCCTTCGGGTGTGTTCAGTCCGGTACCAACGGCGGTTCCTCCCAAGGCAAGTTCGCTCAAGTGGTCCAAGGTGTTGTTCAATGCCTTTAGCCCATGGTCCAATTGGGAAACATATCCTGAAAATTCCTGCCCAAGGGTTAGGGGAGTGGCATCCATCAAATGTGTCCGACCAATTTTAACAACATCCTTAAATTCCTTTGCTTTTTTATCCAAGGTATCCCTTAATCGCTTTACTCCGGGAACGGTTACCTCCACGATTTTTTTATACGCCGCAATGTGCATGCCCGTTGGGAAGGTATCGTTTGAAGATTGGGATTTATTGACATCATCGTTGGGTTGAATGGTCTTTTCACCTTCCCCGATGACCTTTCCCGCAATTTCATGGGCCCTGTTGGCAATCACTTCGTTCACGTTCATATTACTTTGGGTGCCAGAACCTGTTTGCCAAATTACCAATGGAAATTGTTCATCATGTTTACCAGCCAAAATTTCATCACAGACTTGGGAAATTAGGTCTCTTTTTGCTTCGGACAATACGCCTAACTCGCAATTGGCATATGCGGCCGACTTTTTCAAATACGCAAAACCGTAAACTATATCCAATGGCATGGATGCCGAAGGTCCAATTTTAAAATTATTACGGGAACGTTCCGTTTGTGCCCCCCAATACTTATCCTTGGGCACTTGTACTTCGCCCATAGTGTCTTTTTCTATTCTGTAATTCATGATGTTAAATATTTTGAATAACAAATTTAGGGGTTTGCCCAATTTTTTGGACTTCAATGCCTATTAAATATTTTTTTAAGTTTGACTTGGAAAATGTATCATTTTCAAAGTATCTTTGGAACATAAAACGAAGTATCATGTTTGAATTTGACCAATATTTAGGATTTCTAGCTTTTTTGACCATACTTACCATAGGATTTTGGTTAATGATATTCTTGTTGACTTTTGTAGTACCATATTGGTTGTTTGGAAATATTCGTGAGCTTTTGAAGGAAAGACGTGAAAAGAAAAAAGCCGCAAGACAGGCTTAAAATATAGTAATTAAAAAGGGGAAGCAAAATGCTTCCCCTTTTTTTTGTATTCGTTTCTCCATTAACTTCCAAATTCTTCATCGTCTCCGGAGTCGTCCCTTTGCTGTCTTCTTTCACGCTGCTTTTGCTGGTTAATTCGATATACAAAAGAAAGATTGAATTGCCTTACCCGCCATTGAAATTCACTATCTGAAGTAAACGTAGGAGTCTGTGTGAAAGACATACGCTTTCTTGAGTTTAATAAATCGCTAACATTAAAGGCTATGGTGCCATTGTCTTTTAGAATGTCCTTACTAAATGCCAGATTTATGGAAAAAATGCCTTCGTTTTCTGTTTGGGCATTGTTTGTGGGGCCCCGATAGAAGGCGTTTGTTTGCCAATCAATTTTTCCTGGTAATGTAACCTTGGAACTAAATCTAGAAAACCAGCTCGTGTTTTTGGCGCCAAAATCTACACCATTAAATATACCGCTGGAATTAAACTGGAAAAAGTTAAAACTTCCGTTGATTCTCCACCATTTAAAGGGGTTGTAAAGTATGCCAACTTCTCCACCTATTCGCTCATTGGTTGAAAGATTAATGGGCAAAGAGCGTATAATTGCGATACCATCTGTTGTAAGTTGACCTGTTTCTTCTTGGATTCTTTCAAAGGAATTTGTCTCTTTTTGATAATACACAGAAGTTGTAAGTGTAATTTTTTCCCATCTTTTTAGATATCCTATATCATAGGCATTAGCAAAGGCTGGATCCAAATCAGGATTACCTTGAAAAATATTTGTTCTACTGGAAAACGAGGGAAATGGGTTTATGAAGAATCCCCTAGGTCTATTGATACGTCGATTATAACCCAAAGATATATTTTCGTTTTCGGCTAGTTCATAAATAAGGTTCAAAGTAGGGAAAAGGCCCAAATAATTCTTGTTGAAATCCAAATCAATTTCCGGTCCCAAAATTTCCCGTAATGTTTCAATATCTACGCCGGTTACTTGACCTTTTAACTGTGTGTTTTCCAGTCTTAGACCAGCAAGAAATGAAAATTTACCGTATTTGTTCCCATATTGGGTATACAGCGCATTTACGTTTTGATTAAAGATAAAACGGTTTGTCAAGCCAGGATTGGGTTCAAAAACACCAGTATCAGGATTACGTTGCTCCAAGGCGAAGTCATTGTCGTTTTCCTCAAAATTACCTCTATAGCCCGCCTCAAATTGTGCATCTCCCATAGGAAGTACATAATCAACCTGTACCAGTACTTCATTTTGTAATTCAATCTGATCTATGTTTTGAGCATCAATAATGGAATCCGTAGGAAAAAATTGGTCTTCACTAATTATGATGGGTTTTATCTCCTCATCAAAGGAATATTGAAAGTCAGCCGTTAATTTATGTCCTTCATCATTAAAATTATTGTTGTAATTAAGTGAAAGTTGATAGCTCTTTTCATCCTCTAATTCAATTTCCCTTCTTAAAGTTCTGCTATCAATATTTGTACCTATGAAACGTGTTGTATTATTATCCGTAACATCTTCTCCATCGTTCAACCTTCCAAAGCCACTAATGGTTAATGAAGATTGATCTGTTAGAAAGTATTCTATTCCTAAATTGGCATTAAATCCGCTATTGTTTCTATTTATATCCCTATCCTCGATAATTCGGTCAAAGGCACCATTAAAATAGGTGTTGTCAAAAAAGCCGTTTCCGGGACCTTTGTTATACCTATAGCCTATAGTAGTAAAAATATTGAAGTTGTCCGTACGAAGGTTTAGGTTTGGAGTAATGGAAAACGCGTCTGGATAGCCTACAGTTGTATTTATGGTACCATTAAATCCACGGGTCTTTTCTTTCTTTAAAACGATATTTAAAATACCGGCGGTGCCTTCTGCATCATATCTCGCGGATGGGCTCGTAATCACCTCCACTTTTTCAATAGCATCAGCAGGTAGCTGTCTAAGTGCATCCGTGGAACCAAAGCCCGCAAGGGCGGAAGGTCTACCATTGATTAATATCCTTACGTTTCCATTTCCTCTAAGGGCTATGGCACCATCTACATCCACCGTAACGGAAGGAATGTTATCCAAGGCATCACTTATGGTCGCACCACTATTCGTTAAATCCTTTCCTACATTATATACCTTTTTGTCCAAGCGTACCTCTACGGTGGTGCGTTCTCCAACTAACTCTACTTCGTTCAGTTGTGCAACATCCAGCGCAAGTTTAATGGTACCTAAATCCGTGGATTTGGTAAAATTTTGATTGGGAAACTCCTTTGATTTATAAGAGATATATTCTATTCGTGCATTGTATCTTCCAGGACCTACTTCTACAGAAAATTTACCGTTGATATCCGTAATTCCGCCCGTAACCCGTTCTGGATTATCAACACTTTGTAGTACCAAAGTTGCATATTCCAAAGGTTGGTTATTTTCTTCATCTAGAACCGTACCTGTAATCGTTACAGGAGATCGACCGTTCCCTGGGCCTCCTTCTGGTCTTTGACTTATAACTTGTAAAGTGAATAATAGTAGGAGTAAAGGGAAAAGTTTTCTCATAGGTTTAGTTTTTGTCTTTCTTTCGTTGTTTCTTTTTTTCTTTTTTATTCTTTTTTATGGTTTTGTCCACTCCGTTTTTTTGGAGTTCTACAAATGCCTCATATTTTTCTAGAGGTAAACTTGCTTTTAATTCTTCATCCTGCCGCTGCGTAATCTTATCATAGACCTCACGCATTTTTTCAGGTGGAAGTTTTAATATTTGTGCCTCAATTCTTTCCTGAACGTATTTTTTCAATATTGAACTTAGAATGGCACTTTCAAAATCGTTCAATTGCAAGGCCTCTGTAATGGAGGGCATTTCACCGTCTACCAATTCTTCGGCCGTCTTGGGCTTTACCTCTTCGGGAGTTTCTTGGGCCTGTGGTATGGCACTTCGTCCTCTTCCATATCCATAACCCCTACCATAACCATATCCTCCCATACCATTTCCAAACTGGGCGTATATTTCTACACCAGCGAATAGAAATAGGGTCAATGTGATAATGCTTAAGCGATTCCATTTCTTTGTACTATTCATAATGTTTGATTTTGAAATTGAACTTTGGTTTAAGTCGCTTTGGTTAATTATTTGTTAATAGTTTCCGCGATTTTAAGGAACCTTAAGAAATCAGGGTCTTAATATTTTCTGGTGGCCTACCTATTACCGCCGTGTTGTTTTTTATAACTATCGGTCTTTCAATGAGTTTTGGGTTCTCTATCATGGCATCTAGGATTTCTTCTTCGGTCAAAAGACGATTTTTATAGTTCTCTTTCCATATTGTCTCGTTTTTACGGACCAAATTCTCCGCCGAGATACCCAAACACTGAAGAACTTGTCGCAGTTCCTCCTTTGAGGGAACATCCTCCAGATATTTAACTACTTCAAACTCCTTGCCAGAATCCTCCAATATTTCCAGACCCTCCCTGGATTTTCTACATCTGGGATTGTGATAAATTTTAATCATTGTTAAAATATAATGTGTTTATTCTTCCTCTTTTTGTCCCATCATCATAAGGTAGGCCTTTAAAAAAGCATCTATCTCCCCATCCATGACCGCATCCACGTTGCCTGTTTCTTCAGCAGTTCGCACATCCTTGACCAATTTATAGGGGTGCATTACGTAATTCCGTATTTGCGAACCCCATTCTATTTTCATTTTGGAAGACTCTATTTCCTGACGGGCCTCCATCTTTTTCCGCAGTTCTATTTCGTAAAGTTGGGACTTCAACATTTTCATTGCGGTGGCCCTATTGTCATGCTGACTTCTGGAGTCCGAACATGAAATTTGTATGCCTGTGGGATGGTGCACCAATTGCACCTTTGTCTCGACTTTGTTCACGTTCTGTCCTCCCGCGCCACTAGATCTTGCCGTGGTGATCGTGATATCGGCCGGATTTACGTCTATCTCTATACTGTCGTCCACCAAAGGATACACATAGATAGAAACAAAAGAGGTGTGTCTTTTGGCGTTACTGTCAAACGGGGAAATTCGTACCAATCTGTGAACACCGTTCTCACCTTTTAGCCATCCAAACGCATATTCACCATCAATTTCCAAGGTGACCGTTTTAATACCGGCAACGTCACCTTCCTGAAAGTTCAGTTCCTTTACCTTGTATCTATTTTTTTCGGCCCACATCATGTACATCCGCATTAACATGGAGGCCCAATCGCAACTCTCGGTACCGCCCGCACCTGCGGTTATCTGCAGTACAGCGGGAAGTTCATCACCCTCTTCGGAAAGCATATTCTTGAACTCCATTTTTTCCAAGGAATTCAAGGCTTTTTCATATTGAGTTTCTACTTCTTCCTCCGATACTTCCCCTTCCTGAAGGAACTCAATAAGCACTTCCAGATCGGTTACCAATGTCTTGGCGGCATTGAAGTCATCCACCCATTGCTTTTTGGACTGGATGTATTTCATTTGTGCCTGTGCCTCTTGGGGATTGTCCCAAAAATCGGGTGCCAAGGTCTTTTCCTGCTCGTTCTCTATTTCAATAAGTTTGGCATCGATGTCAAAGATACCTCCTTAACGCACCAAGGCGATCAATAAGACCTTTATAATGGTCTGTAGTTACTATCATCTGAGATAATTTTCGGTAAAAATACTATTCTTTTTTACCAAATTTGATATAGTTTGTTCCGATTATTGCTGTATGAGGCGTTGCTGATTTTTAACGACAACGGAATACGTAGTTTTATGGTTCTCGGCCGAATGGATTACGCGCTTCTCCGGTAAACAATCCATAGAATCCTTGCCATGGCAGATTTTGATGTAATCGGCATTGACCACCCTATTGTTGGTAGGGTCAAATCCCAACCAACCGTAACCAGGGACAAAGGCTTCCGCCCAAGCATGTATTTGCCCATCGCCAAGGCATCCGTTCTCATGATTTAAAAAGCCCGATACATATCTACAAGGTATTTTATTGTATCGGCCCATGGTACAGAAAAGATGTGCCAGGTCTTTGGAATTGCCCAATTTTAAGACCTGGATTGTCTCCATTCTAGACGTGCCCTCAGGTCCTCCCGATACAAATTGGAACTGGGAATGTATCCAAAAGTTCAACTTTACAAGGTTTTCAAAAATTCCCTTATTTGGGTCGAACTGGTAGCTACCATTTTTGTTCTTGGGTAATCCCGTTAGTGGGGTTGCCCGTAAAAAACGCTCAAAGTGCACCTGAAATTTGAGGGAGCCGATTTCCTCTAGTGTGTTTAGAATATCCTCGGACTTCGTTGGCTCGGGCATTTGTAGCAGGGAAGTACGTACTCTAAAGGTAGCTTTAAAGGAAATTTGGCTGAACGCCTTTTTTGGGTGCACCTTAATGGTTTTAAATCCAAAACCGTTTATTGATAATTGGTTCACACAGTGGGTGGAGTTTGAAAAATCGAATTCCAGTATCTCTTGGAACTCGTTTTCCATGGGGATTATCAGGAATTGCCAATACCCTTCGGCCACCTCATTTTCAAAAGTAGTATTGGATTCGTACAGAATGGTATGCTCTTTCCACATCTTGGATGTAAAAATAGCCTATTTGTAGACATTAATAGTTGAAAAACTCTTCGTCTACCTTATTGCTGATTTCCTCCAGACTTTTGAGAATACTTTCTATAAAGGATTTTATATCCTTTTCAATTTCCTCTATGTATTTGAATTCATATTCGGATCGAACGCGGCCAATCAGAAACGCTGTGGATTCCTTATTGTATTTTCTTTCTGGGTTTAGAATTTTCACATGCTCGTAAAACTGGTTCAAAGCATTCATGACGGATCTGGGGCAATTGGGGTTCAAAATGAGGAATTCCAAGGTGGATATGCTAGTAGGCGGTTTTTTATAGTACCTGCGCATCATGTCATAGGACTCCGCACATTTCAGTAGTGTGGTCCATTCAAAACTTTTCCGAAAACCATCCTCAAAATCGCTCTGGGACAATAATGCGTCGTTATATTTGGAATTGATCATACGGGTAATCTGTGTCGCCCTTTCAATATTTACGCCCATCATGATGATAGCGTAAACGGAATCGTGCAATAGCGTACCCCTAATTTTACCCCTAAGTATGGCACTCATTTCCGTCACATTGGTCGTGAAATCATGGAGCCCGCTTCTTACGAAAACCTCTTTGGGATAATTTAGGACAAAATGGTAGAATTTGTTGATGGATTCATAGAGTTCCGTAGAAATAAGGTCCCGTGCACTGTTGGCATTTTCCCTGGCATATTTTACATTGTTCAAAATGGACGATACAAAACTGGGGTCCACGCCAATTTTGAACAATACCTCTTCCTCCACCAGTGTTCCATTGGAATCCTTATCAGGTTCCCCAACCATAAACAACATCGACCTAAGAACAAACTGTCTGTCCTGGGAAATTTGGTTAGGTGCGTCCAGGGACGAAAAATAATTCACGTTCATATAACGCGCAATGTGCTCGGAACGTTCAATGTATCGTCCCATCCAGAAAAGATTATTGGCTACTCTTGCTAACATGTAGTATTTATTTTTTTAAGACCCAAGTGTCTTTTGACCCGCCGCCTTGGGATGAGTTCACGATTAAATTTCCTTTTTTCAACGCCACACGGGTCAATCCGCCTTTTAAAACGAACTCCTTGTCCTTGCCTAGAATGGTAAACGTTCTTAGATCTACATGACGCTGTTCAAAAGATTCGGAATCATCGATATAGGTTGGATGTACGGAAAGTGACATGATGGGCTGGGCGACATATTTTCTTGGATTTTCCTTTATCTGTTTTCGTACTTCCTCAATTTCCTGTTGGGTAAGCCTGTTGCCTATGGAGATACCATAACCACCTGCTTCGTCCACAGGTTTTACGACCAGGTCCTTTATATTTTCCAATACATATTGCAACTCGTCCGGTCTGCTACAATGATAGGTATGCACATTGTTTAGGATGGGTTCCTCTTTCAGGTAATATTTAATGATGTCCGGCATATAGGTATAAACCGCTTTATCATCGGCGACTCCCGTGCCAGGTGCGTTTGCAAGTGTTACGTTCCCTTTTTTGTAAGCGGCGAATAGGCCCGGTACGCCCAAAGCGGAATCCGGCCTAAACTCCAATGGATCCAAAAATGCATCGTCAATTCGCCTGTAGATTACATCCACCTTTTCAGGTCCTTTGATGGTCTTCATGTACACAAAATCGTTTTCAACGAACAGGTCACGTCCTTCTACAAGTTCGACCCCCATGGTCTTTGCCAAGTAGGAATGTTCATAAAAAGCGGAATTATACATGCCCGGCGTGATAACAACGCAATTTGGGATATCTACACCTTTTGGTTTTACGGATTCCAATTGCTCCAATAGGTTTTCCGCGTAGTCCGTAACCGTATAGGTCTGGTAATGGTTAAAAACCCCAAAGAGGGCCCGTTTCAAGGCCGTGCGGTTGCAGATTACGTAGCTCACTCCGGACGGACATCTAATATTGTCCTCCAAAACATAATACTGGCCATCTTTGTGTTTAATGATATCGGTTCCCGATATATGATTGTAAATGCCACCGGGTGGATTGAGCCCTTTCATTTGATCCAAGTAATTGGCCGAAGACGTAATGAGTTCCAAGGGAACGACCTTATCCTTTAATATATTCTTATCGTGGTAAATGTCCCACAGAAAAAGGTTCAATGCCTTGGCCCTTTGAATGGATCCCCTTTCAATGATGTCCCACTCCTCCGGGTCGATAATTCTTGGGAATAGGTCGAAGGGAAAAATCTTTTCCTGAACATTGTCCTCACCATAGACCTGAAAGGTTATTCCCTGATTGAAAAAAGATGCTTTGGCCTTGGAGTTAAGGTTGATATAATCCTGGATGGAATGCCCGCCATAAATATCAAAAAGCTTTTGATAGATATCCTTTATGTTTCCTTTACTATCGTAAATTTCGTCATATAAATCAGGGTTTCTCTGATAGGAGGAAAAAATTTGGTTCTCAACGTTAGACATACAATTTGTTTTCATAAAAGGTAAAAAATTTTATAGAAAAAACGCTTAGTATTTCAACATAAATAGGGTGCTTAAATTTTCTTTTCTATAAAAATCCTGCGACTTTTTTGTTTAAAAACGTGTTTCTCCAATTAGGACACCATCGGTTAAGAATTTAGCCGTAAATTATCTATTTTTAACTCCTAACTAAATTTTGAAACCAAACATCCAAGTTGTTTTTTTCACGTATTCATTTGCGACTTATTGGATGTAAACAGTAATTTTTAAGAATCAATACCCATTAATACATGAAAAAAACATCCCCGTTATGGCTGTTTTTGGCCATACTATCCCTATCACCGGTTTTTGGTCAGTTTTCAGAGAAAAAAAAGGATTTCCAAAAGTTTGAAGGCCTTTTCGATTTCTATTACGATTCCAAAACCGACAAAATTTATCTAGAGGTACCCCAATTGGAAAAGGAGTTTCTATATGTTTCTTCCTTGAGCAGTGGCATCGGAAGCAATGATATTGGCTTGGACAGGGGGCAATTGGGAAATGAACAGGTAGTCTTTTTCAGGAAGGCCGGAAACAAGCTCCTTTTGGTGCAGCCTAATTTAAAGTTCAGGGCCTTGACGGACAATGCCCTTGAAAAGAAATCCGTGGAGCAGGCCTTTGCAAAATCCATTTTATATGGTTTTCCCATTGAAGAGGAAAAAGATGGGAAATATATTATTGATATATCGGGGTTTTTAATGCAGGATATCCATGGAGTTACGGAAAGACTCCAAAGCACCGATCAGGGAAGTTATACGCTGGACAAGGAAAAAAGTGCCATGGCGATGGACCGTACCAAGGCCTTTCCAAAAAATATTGAATTTGATATTACCCTAACCTTTAAGGGAAGTCCCAAAGGAAGCTATGTGAGAAGTGTGGTGCCCAACCCTGGATTGATTACCGTGGCCCAGCATCATTCATTTGTGGAACTCCCCGATGACAATTTTGAAAAGCGCGAGTTCGACCCCAGGTCAGGGGCCTATCCCTTTTCCTATTACGATTATGCGACTCCCGTTGAGGAGTCCTTGATAAAAAGGTTTATCCCTAGGCATCGGTTGGAAAAGAAAAACCCCGATGCCGAGGTCAGTGAAGCGGTAGAACCTATAATCTATTATTTGGATAACGGAACCCCGGAACCTGTTCGTAGTGCCCTTTTGGAAGGTGGCAGGTGGTGGAACCAAGCATTTGAGGCCATTGGGTATAAGGATGCTTTTCAGGTAAAAATGTTGCCGGACGATGCGGATCCTTTGGATGTTCGCTATAATGTCATTCAATGGGTGCACAGATCTACTAGGGGATGGAGCTATGGTTCCAGCGTGTCGGATCCCAGAACCGGTGAAATAATTAAAGGACATGTTAGTTTGGGAAGTTTACGAATCCGTCAGGATTTTTTAATTGCACAGGCTTTGATGAACAAGCCTTTTGCGGAAAGGGACGATAATTACCAGCCTATGTTGGATTTGGCCTTGGCGAGAATCCGTCAGTTATCGGCACACGAAATAGGGCATACTTTGGGCTTTTCGCACAACTTTGCCGCCAGCACCAATGGAAGGGCTTCGGTGATGGATTATCCACATCCCCAGTTTTCGGTCAAAAATGGTGAAATCGATTTTTCCAATGCGTATGATATGGGCATCGGGGAATGGGACAAGGTAATCGTGGCCTATGCTTATAGCGATTTTCCCAAAGGTACCAATGAGCGGGAAGCGTTGAACGAAATTTTGGAAAAAGCAACTTCGGATGGTCTACGGTACATATCCGATCAAGATGCGCGTCCACAAGGCGGGGCCCATGTATTCGCCCACCTTTGGGACAACGGAAAGTCTATCAGTGACGAATTGTTGGATATGTTGAAGATCAGGGAGACCGCCATCGCAAACTTCTCTATAGACAATATCCGCACCAATGAGGCCAATTCCGTTTTGGAAGACGTTTTCGCACCCTTGTATTTTTTCCATCGGTATCAAACAGAAGCGGCAACAAAGATCATAGGCGGTTTGGATTATAACTATACCGTAAAGGGGGATGGCCAATTGACCGTTGCCCCTGTAGATAAGCGAACTCAGGAACAAACCTTAAAGGCAATTTTAAGGACCTTGGATGCCGATGAAATTGCAATCCCAAAGGAGAAATTGAGTTTGTTCCCTCCCAGGGCCATTGGTTTTGGAAGTACCCGGGAATCCTTTAACGGCAAGACGGGCGTCACCTTTGACGCACTTTCCGCTCCAGAAACGGCCGCCGATATGACCCTTGGACTATTGCTACATCCGGAAAGGGCTTCCAGATTGATCCAACAAAAGGCTTTGGACCCCAACAATCTTGGATTGGAAGAGGTATTGGCCGAAGTAGTTTCCAATACCTTCGGGAAAAATCTGAAAAATTCCTATAGCAATGAGGTACAGCAAAATATCAATTTTAGGGTGCTATTTCATCTGATGAACTTGGTA
Organism: Maribacter aurantiacus; assembly: GCF_005780245.1. Classification (NCBI taxonomy): domain Bacteria; kingdom Pseudomonadati; phylum Bacteroidota; class Flavobacteriia; order Flavobacteriales; family Flavobacteriaceae; genus Maribacter; species Maribacter aurantiacus. Next base: position 119,681 of record NZ_VBUK01000005.1, read on the forward strand.
GCGAGTGATGCCGTCCATCCGCAGGTAAATGCGATCGCCAACATGCAGCTAAAAAAATTGAATGCCATGAATATGGAAAATGCGGCTATCAAAGGGGAAATTAGCCGTAGGATCACTGATTTTTATGAACACCCAGATGAATTTAAAGTTGTCGATGCGCCAAAGATTCCGGATGGTTCGCCCATAGGCATGGATTGTTTTCATTAATCCAAAGTAGTATCCTGTAATGACAATAAATTTGATAAGCGACACGGTCACCAAACCTACGGCTGGTATGCTGGATGCCATGATGTCTGCCCAAGTTGGGGACGATGTGTTCAAAAATGACCCTTCGGTCAATGCTTTGGAGGAAAAAGTGGCCACCATGTTCGGGATGGAGGCGGCACTTTTCTTCCCGAGCGGTACCATGACCAATCAGACCGCCATAAAATTGCATACCCAACCCGGAGAGCAATTGATCTGTGATAAATATGCCCATGTTTTTAATTATGAAGGCGGAGGTGTGAGTTTTAACAGCGGCGTTTCTTGTCGGCTCTTGGATGGACACCGGGGCATGGTTACCGCAGCACAGGTAGAATCGGCCATAAATCCACCCGATTTTTATCACAGTCCGTTGACTTCCTTAGTATGTATTGAAAACACGACGAACAAAGGGGGTGGTGCCTGTTGGGATAATAAGGAATTAAAGAAGATTAAGGCGGTTTGCGAAAAGCACGGTTTGCATTATCATTTGGACGGCGCCAGATTGTGGAACGCCTTGGTGGCTAAAAATGAATCGCCGGAACAGTATGGCGCCCTCTTTGAAACTATTAGTGTATGTTTGAGCAAAGGCTTGGGATGCCCGGTGGGTTCCGTACTTTTGGGAAGCAAGGAGCATATTCACCATGCCTTACGGATACGAAAAATATTGGGTGGGGGCATGCGCCAGTCGGGATTTTTGGCCGCTGCAGGAATCTATGCTTTGGACCATCATATTGACCGACTTTCGGAAGACCATCAAAAGGCGGCAGAAATTGGTAAGGAACTAACGAAGCTGTCCTTTATAAGGAAAGTGGAACCCATAGAAACCAACATCATCATTTTTGAAATTGAGGAGGATTTTATGTCCAGTGCCGACTTCAACTCCAAATTGCAGGAAAAGGATATCCATATCATAAGCATGGGGCAGGGAAAGTTGCGTATGGTAACGCACATGGATTATACCAATGAAATGCACGACTATTTTTTGGAAACCTTACGGCGTTTCTAGGTTATCTAAAATTGGCCCTTTTACGGTTCCAGGATGTTTCGTAGGTTTTTGATGCCGTTTTCCATACCGGCTTCGGAGTTGTAAAAACCACTGCTGCCAATTACGGTTCCTTGGTCGTTTTTTAGATTGAACAGAAATTTACCCTCGAAATTCGTTTTGCGTTCGAACCTTTTAGTTGGAAGTTCGACATTCTTTAGTTCGTTAAGCGTATGCTCCATGGATTTGGAATCCTTAAATTCCACACTTTCCAACAGCACTTTTCCCGTGGCAGATTTTACCACAAACTGGTAAAATTCATCATCCTTGTTTTTGACCTCGATCATACCAATTCTTTCTTTTAAAGATAGGTAATTTCAAAGAATAGGGACTGGAAAACGTTCAAGCCATCGCCATAAAGTTCAACGCTCAGTCTTACCTACAAATCAAAACTTTATTTCTTGGGAGTGCCATGTAGGCCTGCCAAACAGTAGCTTACTTCAACAAAGAATCCATTCCTGGAATATTGGGCATTCCTTCCTTGGCAACAGACGCCAATTCGGTTTCGTTTATGCTCGTCGCCCTTTTAATGGCCTTGTTCAGCGTTAAGATTAGAAAATCCTCCAACTGCTCCTTGTCGGACAAAAGTTCTTCTGAAATTTCGATTTTTTTTATTTCCCTATTGGCGGTGATAGTTACGGAAACGGACCCATCGGAAGATTTTTCATCGATAAGGACCGTGTCCATCCGCTTTTTGGTCTCTTCCACTTTTTTTTGGGTTTCCTTTAGTTTGCCCATCATACCCATCAAATCTCCGAACATAGCTGATTTTTTTGTTTTCGTTTATATTTCAAAGGTACTAAAATGTTCATATTCGTTGCGGATCCAAAATCGGCCTAACATACAGAAACGCTCCAAATAATAAGTTCTATTTTTGCGACCATCTTAAAATTGAAAAGAGAACAGAATGACACAGCGCAATGCACCGGTAGCCAAAAAACGACCTAAGGAATTAGTTGCCCATAACGATGTTAGAATCGATAATTACTACTGGCTTAACGAGAGGGAAGACCCTGAGGTTTTGGCCTATTTGCAAAGTGAAAACGACTTTTACAATGCCATGACGGCGCATACCAAAGCTTTCCAAGAGGCACTTTTTAAGGAAATGAAGACCAGGATCAAGGAAGATGATGCCTCCGTACCCTACAAGCTAGATGGATATTGGTACAAGACCAGATATGAAGTAGGGGGTGAATATCCCATTTATTCCCGTTTCAAGGAAACCTTGGATTCCGAAGAAGAAATCATGTTCAATGGGAACGAGATGGCAGAAGGTTTCGAATATTTTAGTTTGGGCGGAATCGCGGTCAGCCCCAATAATACTTTGGCCATTTTTGGTGTGGATACCGTTTCAAGAAGGGAATATACACTTCAGGTAAAGAACCTTGAGACAGGTGAAATATATCCAGATAAAATAGAGAATACCACAGGTGGCGGTGTTTGGTCCAACGATAACAAAACCTTTTACTATACCAAGAAGGAACCGGTTACCCTAAGATCGGATAAAATATACAAACACGTTCTGGGAACCCCCGTAGCAAAGGATGAGTTGGTGTTTCATGAGAAGGATGATACTTTTAGCACCTTTGTGTACAAGACAAAATCTAAAAAGTATATTGTAATAGGTTCCCATAGTACCTTGACCTCGGAGTTTCAGATGCTCTCCTTGGAAAGACCGGAGGAAGGTTTTAAGGTATTTTCCCCTAGGGAAAGAGGGGTGGAGTATTCAATTTTTCATTTTGAGGACTCTTTCTATATCCTGACAAATAAGGACGGTGCTACCAATTTTAAGTTAATGAAGGTGGGAGAGGATAGCACGGAATCCAGGAATTGGCAAGAGTTCATTCCGCACAGGGAGGATGTGCTATTGGAAGATGTTGATATTTTCAAGGATTACTATGTTCTTTCCGAAAGGGAAAACGGACTCAACCAGATTCGGATAGTCCGTTGGGACGGTTCGGATGCCTATTACCTGCCTTTTTCAAGTGAGACTTATACAGCCCACGTGGGCAACAATCGGGATTTCGACACCCAAATTTTAAGATATAGCTATAATTCATTGAGAACTCCAAGTTCTGTAATCGATTTCAATATGGCCACCAAAGAGGAGACCGTCATGAAGGAACAGGAGGTACTTGGGGGAAATTTTGATAAGGACAATTATATTGAAGAACGTCTTTGGGCCACGGCAAGGGACGGGATAAAAATTCCTATTTCCTTGGTATACCATAAGGATACGGTTTTATCCAAGAATACCCCGCTTTTACAATATGCCTATGGCTCATATGGGTACACCATAGACCCCTATTTTTCAACGGTACGCCTCAGTTTATTGGACCGAGGTTTTGTCTATGCCATTGCCCATGTAAGGGGAGGTGAGTATTTGGGGAGGAAGTGGTATGAGGATGGAAAGCTTTTAAAGAAGATGAATACCTTTACGGATTTTATCGATTGTTCGAAATACCTGATTGAACAGCAATTGACAGGTCCCGATCATCTGTATGCCATGGGTGGTTCCGCAGGCGGTCTTTTGATGGGCGCTGTCATCAATATGGCCCCTGAGCTTTACAATGGAGTAATTGCTTCAGTACCCTTTGTTGATGTGGTCACCACAATGCTTGATGATTCAATTCCACTGACTACCGGGGAGTATGACGAATGGGGCAATCCAAACGATTTGGAATTCTACAACTATATGAAATCCTATTCTCCGTATGACAATGTAAAGGCCCAGGGTTACCCCAATTTGTATGTCTCCACGGGTTTGCATGATTCCCAAGTGCAATATTTTGAACCTGCCAAGTGGGTCGCCAAATTAAGGGAATTGAAAAAAAATGATACCTTTTTATTTTTTGATATCAATATGGAAACTGGTCATGCAGGGGCTTCCGGCAGGTTTGAGGCACTTAGGGAAGCCGCAAAGGAATATGCATTTCTGTTGGATTTGGAAGGAAAAATAGTACTGTAGAAAAAAAATAGTAGATTTGTAGCAAATTTTAACAAATCTTTGATTTGCTAAAAACAAAAATCGTACCCCCCTATGGAAAATAAGATAAAGGCTAACAACAATATCTTAGAATTAATTGGGAAAACACCCTTGGTGAAACTTAACAGGATTACCGAGAATCTTACAGGTGACTTTTATGCCAAAGTTGAGGCATTCAATCCAGGTCACTCCTCCAAAGACCGCATCGCAATCCACATAATAGAAGAGGCCGAAAGGAAAGGCCTCTTGAAGGAAGGCAGTACCATTATTGAGACAACTTCTGGGAATACTGGTTTTAGTATTGCCATGGTAAGTATTATCAAGGGGTACAAGTGTATTCTGGCGGTCAGTTCTAAGTCTTCTGCCGATAAAATCGATATGCTACGTTCCATGGGTGCGGAAGTGTATGTTTGTCCTGCCCATGTGAGTGCGGATGATCCAAGGTCCTACTACCAAGTAGCGAAACGTTTGCATGACGAAACCAAGAACTCCATATATATCAATCAGTATTTTAATGAATTGAATATGGAGGCCCACTATCGATCAACAGGTCCTGAAATTTGGGAACAAACAGCCGGACAGATTACGCACTTGGTGGCCTGCAGTGGGACGGGTGGTACTATTTCCGGTACGGCCCGATATTTAAAGGAACAAAACCCGAATATCAAAATCATTGGAGTAGACGCCTATGGTTCCGTTTTAAAGAAATATCACGAGACGGGAACCTTGGATACCAATGAAATCTATCCGTACAGGATTGAAGGATTGGGTAAAAATTTGATTCCAACTGCCACGGATTTTGAGATTATCGATGAATTTATAAAGGTCACCGATGCGGAAAGTGCACATACCGCAAGGGAAATTTCCAGAACGGAAGGCATTTTTGTAGGGTATACCAGTGGAGCCGTTATGCAGGCCGTGAAACAACTGGATGAATTGAACACCTTTGATGCGAACAGCAAAGTCGTTGTTATTTTCCCAGATCACGGTTCACGGTATATGAGTAAAATTTACAGTGACCAGTGGATGGAAGACCAAGGCTTTTTGGAGGCCAATCCAGTGGAAGCGAAACAGGAAATCCAGTTCATTAAGTAAGCTGAGGTTTAAGAATACTACCAAAAGCGGGCTTTTTGCCCGCTTTTTTTTATTCATATCTACCTTGGGGAAAGCCCACGAGGCATTCTTCGAAGACGAACTTTTTATTTCGTGACTAACCTAGGTATAGTAAACCCTTTGGCGGTGCCAATAAATTATTTGTGAATGCTGTCCAAAAATTTTTACTTTTGCAGGCAGAACCAAAACTAGGTGATGAGAGATTTATTTGAAAGAATCATAGAAAATAAGGGCCCGTTAGGTAAATGGGCTTCACAAGCAGAGGGATATTTTGTATTTCCTAAATTGGAAGGTCCAATTTCCAATAGGATGAAGTTCCAAGGAAAGGATGTAATTACCTGGAGTATAAACGATTATTTGGGTCTTGCAAATCTACCTGAAATAAAAAAGGTAGATGGTGAAGCAGCAACGGAGCACGGAGCAGCGTACCCAATGGGCGCACGTATGATGAGTGGTCATACGGACTACCACGAGCAATTGGAACGGGAATTGGCAGAATTTTCCCAAAAAGAGGCTTCCTACTTGCTTAATTTTGGTTACCAAGGGTTTATGTCGGTTATCGATGCATTGGTTACAAAGGATGATATTATTGTGTATGACGTGGATTGCCACGCCTGTATTATCGATGGTGTTCGATTGCATATGGGTAAAAGGTTTACGTTTACCCATAACAATGCCGAGAGTCTGGAAAAGAACCTTGAGCGAGCCACCAAAATGGCGGACCAAACAGGAGGAGGTATTTTGGTAATCTCCGAAGGTGTTTTTGGGATGCGGGGCGAACAAGGGATTCTTAAGGAAATTGTCGCGTTAAAAAAGAAGTTCAACTTTAGGTTATTGGTAGACGATGCCCATGGTTTTGGAACGTTGGGCAAAACCGGAGCAGGTGCAGGTGAGGAGCAAGGTGTTCAGGATCAAATAGATGTGTATCTGGCCACATTTGCCAAATCCATGGCTGGTATTGGTGCTTTTGTTGCGGCCGATCAAGAAATAATCGATTACCTAAAATATAATTTGCGGTCCCAAATGTTCGCAAAATCCCTTCCAATGGTTTATGTGAAAGGAGCTTTAAAACGTTTGGACATGTTACGTACCATGCCGGAGCTTAAGGCGAAGTTGTGGGAAAACGTTAACGCCCTTCAAAACGGTTTAAAGGAGCGAGGTTTTGATATTGGGACCACTACTAGCTGTGTCACCCCTGTATATTTGAACGGTAGTATTCCAGAGGCGATGGCATTGGTAAAGGATTTGAGGGAAAATTACGGTATTTTCTGTTCTATTGTAGTATATCCAGTGATTCCTAAAGGGTTGATTTTGTTGCGTTTGATACCAACGGCAACCCATACCATGGAGGATATTAGCGAAACTCTGGATGCTTTTTCCGCTATTAGGGACCGATTGAAAAACGGAACCTATAAAAGATTATCCGCAGCGGTTGCAGCGGCTATGGGAGAGTAGCGTTCGATTTTTCAATAAGTAATAAATAAAGCCCAAACATTAAGTTTGGGCTTTTTTATAGGCTTTTTCTATAGGTTCTTCTTCTTTTGTAAACCTCTGGGCTAAAGTGCTTCCACATTTGTTTTATGGCAATGTTTTCTTCCAACTCTGGAGTTCTGTAACACATTTTTATACCTTTTTCCGTGAATACCTTGTAATATTCATTGAATATGATGGCGGTAACACCTTTGTTCTGGTATTCAGGGTGGATGCCTATCAAATAAAAGATAGCATCCTTACTGTTCCTTTTTGCCGATAATAGATGAAAAATCCCAAAAGGTAACAATGTGCCATTGGCTTTTTGCAAAGCCTTGGAATAAGAGGGCATTACGATGGCAAAGGAAATTACCTTGTCATTTTTGTCCAGAATAAATTTGATGTACTCCGGATTGATAAAACTGATATATTTTTTTTTGAAATAGGCCTTTTGTATTTCGGTAATGGGAACAAAGGAAGAAAGCTTTGCGTAGGTTTCGTTAAAAAGGTCGAACATCTCGTCCACATAGGGCATAACCTCCTTGGTGCTTGTAAAGTTCATTTCTTTTAGGCCATACCTCTTTTTAACAATGTCATTAAGTTTGGTAAAGAGTGCAGGATCTGCATTACTAACGGGGAATTTGTTCTCCATGTACTCCTTCTCCTTTACAAATCCAAAATTGGCGTAATGCTTTTCATAATAGGGATGGTTATACCAAGTGACCATAGAGCCAATATGATCAAAACCTTCCACAAGTACTCCTACTTTATCCAGATTGGAAAAACCTACCGGTCCCTCCATAAATTCAAGTTGGTTTTCCCTTCCTATTTCCGCAACTTTTTCCAAAAGTAGTTTGGAGACATTGGGATCGTCTATAAAATCGAACCAACCAAATCGCATTTTCTTGATCTGTTGCTGCTCAATTTCCAATCGGTTGATGATAGCGGCGACCCTACCAACAATGGAATGATTTTTATAGGCTAGAAAAAATCGGGCATCCGCATCTTTGAACACGGGGTTTATATCCTTGTTAAAAGAGTCAAGTTCGTCCTTTATAATAGGGGGAACCCAATATTTGGAACCCTTGTAGAGCGAAAAAGGAAAGGTTACGAACTTCTTTAGCTCCTTGGTATTTGCAACCTCTTTTAATGTGATCATCGATGCTTCTTAGAAGCATCAATATTAGGAATATTAATCAATACCTAAAAATTAAGCAAAGGTTAAAAGTACTAAGGGTATCGAAACTTAGAAGTCAATTTCGCTGTCGTCCCTATTTCCTTTTTTCTGGGCCTTTTTGAGTTTTCTCAATTGCTTTTTGGACGGTCCCAAATCCACGTCTTCCGCACCGCTTCCCCGGGATTTTCTATCTTTTCGTTTCTCCTTTTTCATGGAGTTTTTCTTGATGGCACCCCCATTTTCATTGGACTTTTGGTCTTCGATGGGTACCAATTTATCTTTGTGGAAGTCAAACCTATAGGAGCCCCCGGCATTCACAAAAACACGGGACGGTGTATTTTTAAAACTTGCCCCTAGTCCCATATCCACTTGAAGTTGCTCATTGAACAAATAGGCAACCCCTCCACGTAATAGTAAATCTGAATAGCGATCGCTGTGTATTCCCTGATGTTCCAAAAAGGTACTCCATTTGGGGTTTCTAAAGGCATGTGAGAAGGAAATTATATAACTCAATTCCGGGTCATCGGTTCCAATTCTATCATAAGCCGTATTGGTGATCATGACCATTCTTGGCGTCATTCTACTCTGTGTTGCAATCATTACTCTGGGCGAAACGGTGGGTTCTCCCGGATAGTAGGGATTGTCGCCCAAAACAAAATTGGCTCCCGCATACAGGGAGACGGCAGGCAACAAGTTTTTAAACTGGAACTTATGATTGGCGCGCCAACTATAAAGATTGGGTTTGTTTCGCTCCGGATTTTTATACGGGTCGTAGATTAAATACTTAAGTCCCAATCTGTTCCTGGAAAAATCCCTTCTCTTGGCCTTAAGGTCGAAGAATTCGTATATAATGTCCTGATCTTGAAAAGTACCTTCATAATTTAGTTCCAATCGCTCAAACAACAATCCGTATCGCAAGGAGAAGTTGGATCCCCAAGAATCAGATTGCGTATTCAAAAGTGCATGGTCGCTCTGTTCATAAAAAAGGCCCATTTCCAACTGCACGACATTTCTTCCAATGGCATAGGCACTTACGGAAAGTCCAGGCCTGTTGGAATTTATAACATCCGTATATTGGGCCAGGACGGACATAGGTGCAATCAATAAAACCAGTAGTTGTAATAGGATTCTTCTGCTACTAAAGGGCTTGCCCATGGAAACGACTTTATAATTATTTTAATACTTTGAATCTAGTTATACAACGTGATAATTGTATTTTTGATATGTAGCAATCCAAATAAATGGCATTTTTAAAAACTATATTGGTAATTCTCTTGGTGTACTACCTGCTGAAAATTTTGGCAAGGATGTTCGCGCCGAAAATATTGAATTACGCGGCCAAAAAGACCGAATCACATTTTAGGAAGACCTTTGAAGGATTCCAGCCAGAATCCAATCAGCAAGAGGAGCAAGTAGGTGACGTTATCATCAAAAAAAAGTCGGCCAAGAAAAGGAGCAATTCCGAAAAAGTTGGGGAATATATCGATTTTGAAGAAATAGACTAGTTATCTTTGTCTAACCAACCACCGGAACATGAAGAAAGGTCTAAAATTCTTTATTACCCATTTTTTTGTCACCGTATTCCTTATCATCGCCGCACTGGCCTACTTTCATCCAGTACTTCAGGGAAAGGTAATTTTTCAGAATGACATTGCCCAGTACACGGGCATGGCCAAAGAACAAAACGATTTCAGGAAAAGAACGGAAACAGAGCCTTACTGGACCAACAGTGCTTTTGGGGGCATGCCCACGTATCAGTTGGGGGCAAACTATCCCCACAATTATGTCAAGGAATTGGATCGGGCCATCCGATTTTTACCAAGGCCCGCAGATTATCTATTTCTTTATTTTATCGGATTTTATATTCTTCTCTGTTGTTTGAAGGTAGATTATAAACTGGCCATTGTAGGGGCTTTGGCCTTTGGCTTTTCGAGCTATTTGATCATCATCATTGGAGCGGGGCACAATGCAAAGGCCCATGCATTGGGATATTTGCCCATTCTTTTGGCGGGCATCGTGTTGGTTTTCAGAAAGAAATACCTATCCGGATTTTTAGTGGCGGCCTTGGGAATGGCACTCGAAATTGTGGCCAACCACTACCAAATGACCTATTATTTCATGTTGCTGGTACTGGTTTTGGGGATAGCGTATTTGGTCGATGCCATCAAACGAAAGGAATTAAAGCACTATGTTATCTCGGTTGGAATTTTGGTAGCGGCTGTCGCATTGGGTATTGCCGCAAATGCCACAAGCCTTCTGGCCACGAAGGAATATGCAGATTGGAGTACCAGGGGCAAAAGTGAACTGACCATTAATCCTGATGGTTCCCCAAAGGCGAGCACGGATGGATTGAGCAAGGAGTACATCACGCAATGGAGTTATGGAATTACGGAATCCTTAAACTTGTTCGTTCCCCGGCTATTTGGTGGGGCAAGTCAGGAAAACCTAGGTGAGGACTCAAAATCCTTCAACTATTTGATAGACAAAGGACTGCCCAGGTCCAGTGCCTTGGATTTTGTTAGCGGACTACCTCTTTATTGGGGAGAACAACCCGGGACATCCGGTCCTGCCTACATTGGGGCCATTATATTTTTCCTGTTTATTTTGGGATTGTTCTTGGTCAAGGGAAAACATAAGTGGTGGTTGTTGTTTGGGGTGTTGATGTCATTGATGCTTTCCTGGGGAAAGAATTTCAGCGGACTCACAAACTTCATGATCGATTATTTTCCACTGTACGATAAGTTCAGGGCGGTTTCCTCCATCCAGGTCGTATTGGAATTATGTGCGCCCCTCTTGGCCATCTTGGCCTTGAAAAAGATATTTTCACCTAAAGTCCCTCCCTCGGATAAGTTGAATTCCTTAAAATATGCCGGAGCGGTAGTTTTGACTCTAGGAGTCTTGTTGTTCCTTGTCAAGGGAATGTTCGATTTTACGGGGCCTTCGGACGAACGGTTGCGCATGACCGGTTTAGAGGAACTTCCTGAAATGTTGCGACTGGACCGTAAGGCCGTGTACACGAACGATCTTATTCGGTCATTGATTTACGTGTTGATAACCGTTAGCTTGGTCTGGTTGTATCTCAAGGGGAAACTCAAGGAAAATTGGGTCGTATTGGGAATCGGAATGCTCGTGGTATTTGATTTGGTAGGGGTGAACCTTAGGTATGTGAACGCCGATAATTTTGTGGCCAAACGAAGGATGCTTGAGCCATTTCAGGCTACGGAAGCGGATAAGCTGATTATGGAAGACGATGGGGTATATAGGGTTTTTGATCAGACCGATGGTTTTGATTCGGCAAAAACGGCCTATTTCCATCAAAGTATTACCGGTTACCATGCGGCCAAACCTGCAGGCATGCAGGATTTGTATGAGTTCCATATCTACAAAGGGAATCTTTCCGTATTCAATATGCTGAACGTTAAATATGTGATTCGGCAAGACCAGGAAGGCAACATATTCCCCATTCAAAATCCGGATGCCAATGGAAATGCTTGGTTTGTTAGTAAGCTGAAGCCCGTAGAATCCGCCAACGAAGAGATACTCGCTTTGGATAGTCTGGATACCAAGAACGTTGCCGTTTTTAATTCCGAAAAAATAAGGAATATCAATCGTCAAGGTTTTCAAGTGGATTCCACCGCCACGATTCAATTGACGGACTATGAGCCCAATCACCTGACCTACAGTTCCAACAATCCAAATGCGGGTGTTGCGGTTTTTAGTGAAATGTACTACCCAGAAGGTTGGAACGCCTATTTGGATGGACAACGAACCGACCATTTTAAGGTAAACTATGTTTTAAGGGCGATGCGTGTTCCCGAGGGAAAACATACCATTGAATTCAAGTTTGAGCCGGAAGTCGTAGAACAAGGTAGCACGATTGCCTTGGCAAGTACCATTCTCCTTGGTTTGGTGCTTTTGGGTGGCATTGGATATTCTTTTTGGAGAACCAAAAAAGGAGAAACTTCCAAATGAAACGCGTTTTGGTCATCACGTATTACTGGCCCCCGGCAGGCGGCCCCGGAGTACAACGATGGTTAAAGTTTGTAACCTATTTTCGGGATTTTGGTGTGGAGCCGGTGGTTTACATTCCCAAAAATCCACATTATCCTTTAAAGGATGCCTCTTTGCTTGATGAGGTTCCAAAGGATATCAAAATCATTGAAAATACAATTTTTGAACCCTACGGACTTTCAAAATTGATATCCGGCAGGAAGACCAAACGAATAAGTTCCGGTGTCATTTCCGAGAAGAATCAGTCCGTATTGGAACGGGTCATGCTTTGGATACGGGGAAATCTTTTTATTCCCGATGCCCGAAAATTTTGGGTGAATCCGTCCGTTAAATTATTGGGTCCTATTTTGAAGGAGGAAGGGATAGAAACCATCATTACTACCGGACCCCCGCACAGTGTACATCTTATCGGACTTAAATTAAAGGAGCAATTGGGGCTGCAATGGATAGCCGACTTTAGAGATCCTTGGACCACTATTGGATATCACAAAAAACTGAAGCTAACGACATCGGCACAAAAAAAGCATAAGGAACTTGAGCGAAAGGTCTTGAATACTGCCGATAAAATCGTGGTCACGAGCAAGACCACGAAGCAAGAATTCCAGGGCCTTACCCCAAAACCCATCAAAGTAATCACCAATGGTTATGACATGGGGGAAAGAAAGCCCGTTACCTTGGATGAAAAGTATACCATAGCCCATATTGGATCTATGCTTACCAAACGAAACCCATGTAAATTATGGAAGGTGTTGGGTGAATTGGTGCGCGAAAATCCGGAGTTAAAAGAATCCCTACAATTAAATTTTGTGGGCGTCGTGGGGCAGGACATCCTGGATTCCCTGAACGAATTCGGTTTAAATAGATATGTTACCATCATGGGATATGTACCCCATGAGGAGGCGGTTTTATATCAGCTGAAATCACAAGTATTATTATTGGTGGAAATCGATTCCGAGGAAACAAAAGGAATCATTCCTGGAAAATTCTTTGAATATGTACGTTCAGGAAGGCCTATTTTGGGTATTGGGCCTGAAAATTGGGAAGTAGCGGAAATGATAACGGAAACGGCATCGGGCGAGGTTTTTAACCACACCCAGGAGACGGAGCTTAAGAAGGTACTTTTAAACTGGTTTCAGCAGTTTCAGAATAATTCATTAAAATCATCGGCTACGAATATTGAGCGCTACAGCAGGCGTGAACTAACGAGGCAATTGGCAGATTATATTTAGCATGGGCATCGTACTAAAACAATCCTTGAGCAATACCATGGTTACCTACCTTGGATTTGCCATTGGTGCGGTAAATACGCTATTTCTATATACCAATATTATGCAGCCGGAACATTATGGTCTGGTTCAATTGATTTTGTCCGTATCCGGGGTTCTTATGCCTATCTTGGCCTTTGGAGTGCCCAATAGCCTTGTAAAGTTTTACAGTAGTTTTAATACCGAAAAGGAGCAGGACCAATTTTTGGGCATGATGCTTTTTCTACCGTTGCTCTTTATCGTTCCTATAGGTGTAATCAGTTTTTTTGCCAATGAGGCCATTGGGAAATTGCTATCAAATGAAAACCCGGTTGTGCGGGACTATGTTTGGCAAATATTCCTGATCGGAATTTCCATGGCCTATTTTGAGGTTTTCTACGCATGGGCCAGAATCCGGATGAAGTCGATTTTTGGAAATTTCATGAAAGAGATTTTTTGTAGGATAGGGCAGAGCCTTTTACTGGTTCTCCTTTGGTTGCAGGTACTGGATGTGCCCCAATTCATCAATGCCTTGGTGGGGTTTTACATTTTGAGAGTGGCTATCATGAAGTTGTATGCGTACCGACTTCGGTTTCCAAAATTGGCCGCTGTACTACCTTCCAATTGGCGGGAAATCCTTCAATACAGTGCCTTGATAATCTTGGGAGGGTCTACCGCCATTGTACTTATGGAGGTGGACAAGGTCATGCTCAACAATTACTTGCCCATTGAAAACGTGGCCTTTTATGCCGTTGCAGGCTTTATGGCTACCGTAATTGCCGTACCCAGTAGGGCGATGCATCAAATAACCTACCCCATGACGGCCGAATATATCAACGCCAATGATATGAAGTCGCTTGGAGAATTGTATCGGAAAAGCTCCCTGACCTTATTCATAGTTTCATCCTTGCTGCTGATTTTAATACTGCTGAATTTACAGGATTTGTACAAACTTTTGCCATCGGATTATAGTGAGGGATATATCATTGTGTTTTGGATAGGTTTGGTAAAAGTCTATGATTCCTTGTTGGGCAACAATAACTCTATATTGTTCAATTCCAAATACTATACATCTGTGTTGTTTTTTGGTGTTTTATTGGCCATTTTGGCGATAGGTTTCAATCTTTGGTTGATACCAAAATTTGGGCTGCAGGGAGCTGCCATTGCCAGTTTTTCGGCGTTTTTTATTTACAACTCATTGAAGTTGTACTACGTGAAAACCAAGTTTGGTCTTCAGCCTTTCACAAAGGAAACTTTAAAAGTCCTTTTGTTGGTACTAGGGTTAGCGCTTGTTTTTTCCGCGATACCGTTTTCATTTCACCCCATCTTAAATATAGGGGTCAAAAGTATTTTAATTTCGGTGGTTTATTTATTGATACTTTATAAATTCCGAATTTCAGAGGATATCCATGCCGTTTTGCATAGATACTTGCGTAGAAAATAATTTATATTTGACGTGATTCTTCCGATTTTCGTAAACCGTACTGCTCTTTATAAACTTTAAGCAAAACTAAAAATAGGTTTACAATTAAGGGACCAAAAATTAGTCCTACAAATCCAAAAAGGGGTATCCCCAGAAGTACACCAATAAGGGTTATCAATGGATGGATGCTATCCAATTTTTGAAGTAACAAAAGCCGAATAAGGTTGTCAGTAGAACCTACCACGACCATTCCGTAAATAAAAATTCCCCACGCCTGAAAGTCGTTTCCACTGGCCAGACTCAAAACGAATACCGGAAAAATCCCGACAAAGGTCCCAATAAAAGGTATCATGGATCCTATGGTGACGATTACGAACCAAAACCACGGATTATCAATGTCGAAAATAAAAAAGCCTATAAGAGCGATAATTCCTTGTGCAATTGCTACCAAAGGTATTGCTATTGCGTTGGAACGGACCACCTTGTCTATTTCATTTCCCAGGGTAACCAATGTTTTATTGCTCAACGGAATATATTCCATTAAGGAATCCCTCATTTCCTTTGGACCTATGAGCATGTAATATAAGATGATCAAAAGTACCCCAATGGAAACAACTATGTTAAGGGTGCCACTTGCAAAGCCCGAAAAGTTGTCAGTAACCCACCCCGATGCCTGTTGCGGGTCAATGGCATTTGAAATATCATAACCCAAATGCTTTTCCAATACGAAGACTTGTTCCTTAAAAGCACTGATAACTTGTTCCGATTTATCGGCCAAGTTACCAATTTTAAATCCTAGCATATAAATGGCACCGGATAATGGGATGCAGATGCCAATGGTGGCCAAAGTAATCAGAATAATTGCGGACCACCTTTTTCCCAATCGGGTCTTTTGGAGTCTTTTCATCCATTTTCTTAGGATGACATACAACGTAAGTGCTCCCAAAACCCCCGAAATATAGGGTAACATGGAGTCGAATATGAGCCAGCCAAAAAAAAGAATCAATATTAGCAGTAATAATTGCCGGATCAACTTTGGATGTATTTTTTTCAATCTACTTATGGAATTAGGTTTTTGGGAAGCTACCAGGTTTTGATCAAATAGATTGATGCACATGGTGAAATATGTAGTCTAATTGCAATTTGTATCAAATTAAATTGGATTAAAATATGTCAAAGAAATTCCTATCAGCAAAAAAAAGCCCTGCAGCAAACGAATTTGCTACAGGGCTAAACAACTAACCAACCTAAAAACTATCTTTAATTATTCATAATTCCTTCGAGAAGCTGATCTTGAATTGCTACTTCTGGTAGTACCTCGGGACGGTGCTTTATTCACCGACCTTGTAGATCTGCTTACCGTGCTCCTATCGTTAGAAGGAGTTTTGGAAACGGTCCTTTTAACGGTTCTCTGGGTTACTTTTCCACGATCGCTACCACGGTTCACCGTACTTCTTTTGACAGGTGCATTATAGGTAGTGGTACTTCTTTTAACCGTAGTACTTCTTGGGGTTCTGGTTACTTCCCTAGTGGATACTACTTTTCTTTTTTCGTTACCTCTGACCGTATTGTTACTACCTCGGTTTACCGTTGTGGCACTGCTTCTGTTCACGGTAGACGACCTTCTAACGGTATTGTCATAATTTCGTCCGTTGTTTCTTGAAGCTACACTTCTACCAGATTTAAAATCATCACTTCTTCTAGCCGTATTGGTATTGGAACGGACGCTGTTATTGTTTCTATAGGTCACGCCCTTATTACCTCTGTAGGAGTTCTCCCTAACCGCCACTCTATTGTCATTTCTATAAATGCTGGCCCGCTCGCGCCTTACTTGATTGTACCTGTGCTCCCTACCGATCTCTACATAAGCCCTACGGGTGTTGAATCTGTAAGGTCTGTAATAGGTGTATCTAATTGGCGTGTAGAACCTTCTGTAAGGTCTGTTGAAAACCAAGGCGAATCCTATGGCCGGTCTTACGAAAAATCCATGGAATGGTCGGTATACATAATGTCTGTTATAGATGTTTATGAATCCGGTATGGTAATCGTAAAATCCCCTGTTATCATAGAAAACGAACATCCCACCAACGCTGCGTACCCTATTGTTTCTATATCTAATATCCACGTCGCCTATTTGGGTAACCCTACCATAAAAGTCGTAATAAATAGGAACGTTTTCCACTTGAATCACCGCACCGTAATCATCATACTGTGCGTAAGGGCTATAATCATATCCTGAGTTGAAGGTTATTCCATTTCTTCTTCCAGTAACATAATCCTCAATGTAGAAATCGAACTCCCCATCTGGATATACTGAAAACGTAATGCCATTTTCAACAAAAATAAATGAGTTGTTGTACCTATAAGCATTGCGCGTTGCAACCTTATCTTCTACTGTACTTTTGGCCAAGACACCTGTAGTGCCCAAAATTACCGCCGCAAAAAGGAGTACAAAATTTTTCATGATATAAGGTTTTAAATTCTAAGTGCAACTATTTGCACTCGCCTGATATAAAACAAACAGCGTGCCAAAAATTTATCAATCCATGTAAAGTATTGATAAACAGAATATTAAAAAATAATTAACTCCCCTAAATTTCTATTCTAAAGGGATTATAGCTTTACCTGAAGATATTTCGCCGTAAAAGATTTGGAGTTTTTTGCCACTTCCTCAGGGGTGCCCTCTGCCAAAAGATATCCCCCGTTTTCGCCGCCACCGGGACCTAGGTCGATTATATAATCGGCACATTTGATAAGGTCAATGTTATGCTCAATTACTACAATTGAGTGTCCTTTCTTTATCAAGGCGTTGAAGGATTTCAAAAGTTTTTGGATGTCGTGAAAATGGAGTCCGGTCGTTGGTTCGTCAAATATAAAAAGTGCCTTGTCCTTTGTAGCACCTTTTACCAAAAAGCTAGCCAATTTGATACGTTGTGCCTCACCACCGGATAGGGTAGAGGAGGATTGCCCTAAGGTTACATAGCCCAAGCCCACATCCTGTAAAGGTTTAAGTTTGGCAACAATCTTATTTTGTAACCCAAT
Organism: Maribacter aurantiacus; assembly: GCF_005780245.1. NCBI lineage: Bacteria > Pseudomonadati > Bacteroidota > Flavobacteriia > Flavobacteriales > Flavobacteriaceae > Maribacter > Maribacter aurantiacus. Next base: position 137,432 of record NZ_VBUK01000005.1, read on the forward strand.
TTCAAAAAAAGCGATGGCATCGTCAATGGTCATATTGAGAACATCATCAATATTCCTATCGTTGAAGGTGACCTCCAATACGTCCTTTTTAAACCGTTTTCCGTTGCAGGTATCGCATTCCAGATGAACATCGGCCATGAACTGCATCTCTACAGTGATTTCACCTTCTCCCTTGCACTTTTCGCATCGGCCACCATCCACATTAAAGGAAAAGTGTTTCGCTTGATAATTCCTGATTTTGCTCAGTTTTTGGCCCGCATAGAGGTTCCGTATTTCATCATAGGCCTTTATATAGGTAACCGGATTGGAGCGGGAGGAGCGTCCTATGGGGTTCTGGTCCACGAACTCCACATGTTTTATGTGCTTATATTTACCCTTTACGGAACTGAACTGGCCGGCCTTTTCACCATAACCTCCCGTTTCTTTGAGAATGATGGGATACAACAGTTTTTTTACCAAGGTGCTCTTTCCACTGCCCGATACCCCCGTAACCACGGTAAGCATATCCAAGGGAAAGGTCACGTTGATATTTTTAAGGTTATTGGCTCTGCACCCAATAATTTCTATATGGTTTTTGGAAGTCCTTCTTTCGATGGGGACCTTTATTTCTTTGGTACCGTTCAAATAACTGGCAGTTAGGGAGGTGGAATTTAGGATATCCTCCATGGTGCCTTGGGCTACGATGTTTCCGCCATGGGTACCGGCTTCCGGGCCAATATCTATTACCTCGTCTGCAGCTTTCATGATATCTTCGTCATGTTCCACAACGATGACCGTATTGCCCAAATCCCTTAGTGACAGCAATACTTCGATCAGGTTTTCCGTATCCTTGGGGTGAAGCCCAATACTGGGTTCATCCAAAATGTACATGGAACCTACCAGACTACTCCCCAAGGAAGTGGCCAGATTTATCCGCTGGCTCTCCCCACCGGATAAGGTATTGGACTTTCTATTCAGGGTTAGGTAATTAAGTCCTACTTTGTCCAAGAACCCCAAACGAGTATTGATTTCCTTTAAAAGCCTGTCGGCTATTTTGGCATCATGTTGAGAAAGTTCCAAATCGCTAAAAAATGGTATCAACCGCTCAATGGGCAGTCCCACCAAATCCGAAATGGACTTGCCGCCAATTTTTACATATTCCGTCTCCGGTCTAAGTCTTTTCCCATTGCAAACATTGCATTTTGTCTTGCCGCGGTACCGGGAAAGCATCACCCTATTCTGGATTTTATAACTTTTTTCCTCTAGTGTTTCAAAGAATTTATGAAGGCCGATGAAATGCTTGTTCCCGTCCCAGACCAATTTTTGTTGTTCTTCCGATAGTTCAAACCAGGGTTTGTGAATGGGAAAATCGAATTTATAGGCACTGTTCACCAACTGATCGCGGTACCAGCCCATGCTTTCGCCCCGCCATGGAAAAACGGCATTCTCATAAATGGAAAGGGCCGTATTGGGTATTACGAGGTCTTCATCGATACCGATGACATCGCCATACCCTTCACATTTAGGACAGGCCCCATAGGGATTGTTGAAACTGAAAAGATGTACGTTCGGTTCTAGAAATGTCATGCCGTCCAGTTCAAACTTATTGCTGAATAGGCGTTGGTTGGAATTTTCCATCTCTTCAATGATACACTGCCCTTTCCCTTCAAAAAAAGCATTGTCCACGGCATTAGCCAATCGGTTATAAAAATCTTCATCGTCCTTGGTTATGATTCGATCTACCACTAGGTCAAATTCCTTACCAATATCGGCAGGTGCCTGATCTATTCGAATTACCTTGCCTTGGTATTTTATACGGGCATATCCTTGCTTGGAAAATAACTGGAGCGATTTTACAGAATTCCTGTCCTCCCTAATTTTTATGGGGGCCAAGAGCAATAATTTTGTATCGGTTTCAAAGTTCTTAACGTATTCAATAACATCGGATACGGTATTCTTCTTTACCTCATTACCTGATATGGGCGAAAAGGTTTTCCCAATTCGGGCGTAGAGCAGCTTTATGTAATCGTAAATTTCGGTAGTAGTGCCAACGGTCGATCGTGGATTCGTTGAGTTTACCTTTTGCTCAATGGCTATGGCTGGGGCAATGCCTTTTATATAATCGACTTTGGGTTTGTCCAATTTCCCAAGGAATTGCCTAGCGTAGGAGGAAAGGCTTTCTACATACCTTCGTTGCCCCTCGGCAAAAAGTGTATCGAAGGCCAAGCTCGACTTACCAGAACCCGATAAGCCTGTTATAACTACCAATTTGTTCCTGGGAATTACAACATCGACATTCTTAAGATTGTGCAATTTAGCACCCTTTATAATTATGTTTTTTTTAGGGTCAACCTGGGATAGTGTAGTCATAGCATTCAATAAAATTGCAAAGATACACTATGGAGTTTAGCTAAAAATCCAAATGCCACAAATCTCATTTCATCGAGTAGTTTTTCACATTTTTTTTGGAGTATTTATTTTTTTATATATTTGAACTTCAATAAAAAAGAAGTGCCTATAGCCTAAAATTACTTTTGAAGTTAAAAATAATGTAAAAATCCGCTTGCCCCATGGGCTTTCGGACCCCCAATTTAACCCACAAAAGTAAGGCTTATGTTACAGGAACTTGAAGATTCCCATTTGGTTAAGGATTACATGAACGGTAACGAAAGGGCCATTGAGGTTCTAATCAACCGTCACAACGCACGTTTGACAGGTTTCATCTATTCCAAAGTAGGGGATCGGGAACTCACCGAAGATATTTTTCAGGATACCTTTATGAAAGTCATACGCACACTCAAGCGAGGTGCTTATAATGAAGAAGGTAAATTTTTGCCTTGGGTAATGCGTATTGCCCACAATCTAATTATAGACCATTTTAGAAAAAGCAATAGAATGCCCATGTGCGATGGAACGGATTCGTTCAACATTTTTTCGTTGATGGGTGACGAAAAATTAAATGCCGAAAAGCAATTGATCAAGGAGCAGATCGATACGGATCTGTTAAGAATGATAAAGGAACTTCCCGAGGACCAACAACAAGTTTTGCATATGCGTCTATTTAAGGATATGAGTTTTAAGGAAATTTCTGAAAATACGGGTGTAAGTATCAACACGGCTCTGGGCAGGATGCGCTACGCGTTGATCAACCTTAGGAAGCTTGTAGAAGCCAATAGTATAGTTTTAACGAATTAATTGGTAACAGGTCGAGTGGATCTACTATATTGGTTCCGTTGGCGTTTTTTAGATGTAACCAAAACGGAAGAATATGGAAAAAATTTACCAGACTACAGAAAACACTTCTAAAAAAGTATCCGCGAAACCTGAAACGATCAAGTTTTTACTGGATTATTCAAAATCACTCAATATAACGGAAGCCAAAGGCATACAATTTGAAAGTAATTTGAACTAGTTATATTTTCTACTATACTACAGGAACCCCGGGAAAGCATTTCCCGGGGTTTTGTGTTTTATCGATTAAGGTACTACTAGCGGAGGTTTACCACATCCAGGTATTTACATAGCCTTTTTTAAATGGCGTAAGTAACTATTAAAATGTGTATTTATTGTACAGAAAATAAGTTTCCATGTTTTCACATCAGAAAAAGGCGGTTTTACAACATACTTTTTCCTACAGGGTGTGATTTATCTAGTTTTATATCAGAATTGAACGACTAATTACAATTAATTAATAACCAAATCAGGATCCCCACCCTGTCACCTAATGAAAGTAACTAATATGGAATTACAGATTGAAGATTCAGAACTAGTAAGAGATTATATCAGCGGCGATGAGAAAGCATTGGAAATCCTTATCCACAGACATAATCAACGTATTACAAGCTTTATTTATTCCAAAGTATTGGATAGGGATATAACCGAGGATATTTTCCAGGATACCTTTATCAAGGTTATCAAAACCCTTAAAAAAGGAAACTACAGTGAAGAGGGCAAGTTCCTACCTTGGGTAATGAGAATTGCGCATAACCTTATTATAGACCACTTTAGGAAAAATAAAAGGATGCCAATGTTTGAGGGGAATGAGGATTTCAATATCTTTTCTGTAATAGGTGATGACAAATTGAATGCCGAAAAGCAGTTGATCAAAGATCAAATTGATACGGATTTAAGGGAACTGATCGAAGAATTACCGGATGATCAAAAAGAAGTTTTGATTATGCGTATCTACAAGGATATGAGCTTCAAGGAAATTTCCGAAAACACTGGGGTTAGTATCAATACGGCACTGGGGAGAATGCGATATGCCCTGATCAACATTAGAAAAATAATCGAAAAACACAATATCGTTCTAACGAATTAATCCTACTCAAGAATAGCTGAACAATATTTCCATTTTAGTTGCGTTAAATTAATGTAACAACAATGGAAATATGGAAAAAATCTACTCTAATTATCAGGAAAGAACTGAGTTTAAAAAAGTTTGCCCAAAAACGATCAACTTTTTGTTGAGTTTTTCAAAGGCTTTGTACGATGTAAAATACAAGGACTTGGAGTTCGAAACTTATTTAAACTAGAATACTGACCCGCTTAGCGGGTCTTTTTTTTATGTAAGTATTCATCGATTACGGATTTCCTTCCAATCGTTTTGGTGATGATATCCTTCTCAAGATCCCAACCTCTAGCTGGCGAGTAATCCCTGCCGTACCAAATGATCTGTAGATGTAGGTCGTTCCATAATGGCTTGGGAAACAACCTTTTGGCGTCCTTTTCAGTTTGCACGACATTTTTTCCGTTTGAAAAGCCCCATCGGTACATCAACCTATGGATGTGCGTATCTACTGGAAATGCTGGTATACCAAATGCCTGTGAAACCACCACACTGGCGGTTTTGTGACCTACGGCCGGAAGTTCTTCCAATAATTCGATTTCCTTAGGAACCTCCCCGTTGTATTTTTCAATCAAGATTTTTGACAGTCCATGTATTCCTTTGGATTTCATGGGTGACAGCCCAACGGGTTTAATGATTTCCCTAATTTCCTCCACCCTCAGTTTTACCATGTCAAAAGGATTGTCCGCTTTTTCAAAGAGTAGGGGGGTAATTTGATTGACCCTAACATCCGTACTTTGGGCGGACATGAGGACCGCGATCAAAAGGGTGTACGGATCCTTATGTTCCAGAGGAACGGGAATGGTGGGATATAGTTCCTGTAATTTTGAAATAGCGAAAGATACCTTTTCTACCTTCGTCATTTTTGTTTAATTTTATAAAAATAATATTGAACAAAATATAAGATAATTGACTATGAAAACACTAAAGGAAGGGGATAAGGTCCCCCAATTTTCAGCCAAAGATCAAGACGGCAATACTATTAATTTATCCGATTATAGCGGAAAGAAATTGATTGTTTTTTTCTATCCCAAGGCAAATACCCCGGGCTGTACTGCCGAAGCATGTAACTTAAGGGATAATTACAAAGCACTTCAAGGTGCTGGTTATGACTTGCTTGGTGTTAGTGCCGACTCCCAGAAACAACAATCTAACTTTAAGAACAAGTATGATTTTCCATTTCCGCTCCTGGCCGATGAGGACCACACGGTCCTGAAAATATTTGGGGTGTGGGGTCCAAAAAAATTTATGGGACGGGAATATGACGGTATTCACAGAAAGACGTTTGTAATCAATGAGGAAGGTACAGTGACCAAGGTTATCGACAAGGTAAAGACCAAAGACCACGCCGCCCAGTTATTGGACTAAAAAAACCCCCGTATAGGGGGTTATTTTTTTTCTATTTCCTTTTCAATTTCTTCCGGTTTCGAAAGTTCTTTTTTATTGAATAGGTTTTTTTCCTTGATGATTTCTGCAATACCTTCTGGCAGCATTTTTTCCCATCCGTCTTCACCGTTCATGATTTTTCTCAGTACGTCCCTAGAGAAAATATCCATGATATCCGGTTCATAGTCTATAATGTCCATGACCTTACCGTTATACTTGAAGAATTTGTAAAGCTCCTTCATCCTTGGATGCACCTTTACATTGTTGCTGGTCATGACCTGGCCGGTATCCGGGTTTTTCATTGGATACAGATACACCTGTAAATCTTTAAAGAATAATTTTCCAAAGGCCTCCAAAATACCACCGCTCAAGTGGCGATAGTACTTTTCATCAAAAATATCGACAAGATTGTTGACTCCCATAGTAAGTCCGATCCTATTCTTGGTGTAATTGTTGAAATACTCTACCAGTCTGTAGTATTCCTGAAACTTGGAAATCATAACGAAATGCCCAAGGGAGCATAGTAGTTCCGCACGGTCCATAAAATCTTCCTCGTCAATTTCTCCGGATGCTTTTAGGTTCGACAACGTGATTTCAAAGATTACAATACTGTTTTCTTGATCAACCTGTGGATCTCTAACAAAAATATCATAGGACTTATGGAACATGTCCATATTCACTTTGGTAACCGGTCTAAAACTACCTCTAAGGGCTAAAATATTCTTTTTGTAAAGTACTGCGGCAGGCAAAAGGTTGTTTCCGTCCGGACCGAACATTACCGCGTCGGTCATATCGTTTCTGATCAGTTGAAGACTCATCAATCGGTTGTCAACATCCTTGAAATTGGGCCCTGAAAAATTGATCATGTCAATTTCCAAGGTGTCCTTGTCTATATGATCATATAGATATTTCAACATTTTCTTGGGCTTGTGGTACTTGTAAAAAGCACCATAGATCAAGTTAACTCCCAAGATACCTAAGGTCTCTTGTTGCAGCCTGGCCTCGTTTTGTTTAAATCGTACGTGCAGGACTATTTCGTCGTATTCTTTCTGTTTGGGGTCCAATTGATATCGGATACCTACCCAACCATGTCCCTTATAACGTTTTGAGAAATCTATGGTGGCAACGGTATTGGCATAGGAAAAGAAAACCCTGTTGGGGTGTTTTTCCCGGCTGATTCGTTCCTCCATCAACTGCATCTCATATTTGATCATGGTTTTCAGCCTGGCCTGCGTTACATAGCGGCCGTCTTCCTCCACTCCATAAATGGCATCGCTAAAATCCTTGTCATAGGCACTCATGGCCTTGGCAATGGTACCAGAGGCCCCGCCCGACCTAAAGAAATGACGAGCTGTTTCTTGTCCGGCCCCAATCTCGGCAAACGTGCCGTAGATATCGGGATTTAGGTTGATTCTTAAAGTTTTGGCTTTGATCGAGGGTATATTCTCGAAAACACTTTCTCTCTTTAAAACTGAGGCCATTCCTATAAATTGTTTCAACAAAGTTATGAAGAAAGGGCAACCTAACGGCGAAACCAATCAAAAAAATGCGGCTTCCCATTAAATTACGTAGGGGCCTATCGCTTTGCCGTAAGCTTATTCCTATTTGGGCCGCTATTTCTTAAATAAGGATTACATTTGGTGAATATGGATGAAGGCCTTAAAGTTACTTTTCTAGGAACGGGAACTTCCCAAGGTGTACCCGTCATTGGTAGTGAACACCCGGTGTGTTTGAGCGAGGATTCCAGGGACAAAAGACTTCGGGTGTCCGTCTTGCTTTCTTGGGGAGGCTATAACTATGTGATTGATTGCGGACCGGATTTTAGACAACAAATGTTGGTCAATAAGGTTAAAAAACTGGACGGGATCCTGTTTACCCACGAGCATTCGGACCACACGGCGGGCATCGATGATATTCGGCCTTATTTCTTTAGGCAAGGGGATATTCCCATATTCGCCCATAAACGGGTGGTGAAATCCTTAAAAAGACGCTTCGATTATATTTTTCAGGATAAGGACAGATATCCGGGGGCACCTTCCGTGGCAATCAATTTGGTGGAAAAGGATACCGATTTTGAGATAGGGGACCGTCGCGTCACGCCCATTCAGGTAATGCACAACAGGCTAAAGGTTTTTGGCTATCGCATAGGTGGTTTTACCTATTTGACCGATGTAAAATCAGTTGCCGAGGAGGAACTTGAAAAGATAGTGGGCACCAAGGTATTGGTGGTCAACGCCTTGCGCATAGAGCCACACCATTCCCATTTTAACTTGGAAGAAGCGCTGGACTTTGTGAAAAAGGTGAAACCACAGCGCGCCTATTTTACCCACATAAGCCATTTGTTGGGTTTTCATGCCGAAGTTGAAAAGAGTCTTCCTAAAAATGTACATTTGGCCTACGATAATCTCACTATTGCGATATAAACCATGAAGAAGAACATTTATTTGTACCTGTTTATTTTTTCCGCCCTGATCTGTCTATATCTCGCGGTTAGAGGCAGTAAAATGTCCGTAGTGAATACGGCCAGGATACAAAGCTTGGAGGGCAAGGTTGAAAACCTTAAGGATTCCCTGCAACAAAGTGAATTGCGTGCTTTGGAAATGCAATATTTTTCCTTGGAGAACAATGACGATGCCCTGGCCTATTACGACCATTTGGAATTGGAAAATCCTACGCGTTATATTTCCGATAAATTACTGGAAACCAACGAATCCCAGGGGGATAATCCGCTGGTACCTTATGAGGGTATGCAAAACGATTTTAAGATCAACAAAATCAAGGTGCTGAACCACAAATGGATTTTGGCCGATTTTTCAGATGGAATGTATTGGGGCGAAATCCTGATTCGCTATGAGCTAAAGGACGATCTGGGCGTCGATTTTACCCTTATAGACCAATTATTATACACCCGAAGCAACTAGCGGTTTGCTTCCAGCCACTTTTTAAAGGCATAGAAATTCTGCGGTGCCACCCCGTGTCCCACAGGAAACTCCTCAAATACATGGGAAACTCCCAATTTGTCTAGAAGTAGCGGAGCCTTTTGCGCCCATTCAATAGGGATCACTTGGTCCACCTGTCCGTGCGAGGCATAGATTTTTAAAGAATCGAATTTATTTTTGGTGTATCCTTCTTTTAGAATCCGCTCGTTGATATAGCCGCTTAGCGCGACCACTCTTTTGATTTTTTCGGGATAGGAGAGGGCAACGGCATAGCTAAGGATGGTACCTTGACTAAATCCCAGAAGGGTTACATCCGCTTCATCCAAATGATAGGCAGTACAGGCCTCATCGATAAACGTGCGGATTTTGTCCCGGGATTCAATCGCCTGCGCATCGTCGCTCCATTTTCCCTGTTCGTTGTCAAAATGAATGGCGTACCAAGCATAGCCAAAAGGTTGAAGGGTATAGGGCGCCCTCACTGAAATGATGCAATACTCGTTGGGCAATTCGTCCGCAAAGGAATAAAGGTCTTCTTCATTGCTGCCGTAACCGTGCAACATAAACAGTACGGGGGATTTTCCCTGCTTTATGGAGGAAGGTTTTATGATGTGTTCCAAGGATAAGGGGGCCGTCGTCATGTACTATTGAATAAAGGTGAACCATTTTTGAAAATAGGTCCCAATGATGGGGACAAGTTGCTTTTTGTTGTTCAGGGCACCCAAAAACCCATAAAACCAAAGGGCCAGATAACAAATATAAAGTCCGTAAAGGCCGTACTGATTGTACCAAACACTGGAAAAAAGCGCAAAGGCATGGAACAACAGGTGTATCCCAAAAGCCTGCCGTATATGGAACCTGGCAAATTCATGTTTGGGCTCCACGTTCATGGTAATGGCGATAAGGGCCCCAATGAGGGTCAAATAGGAAATGATGGCCGTGTTTTTTCCGGCTACTGCATTTGCTGCCATACTACTCGTTTAATTGGACTTGGTTGTTGGCAATGGTTCCCAGCACTTTTCCCTTCAGGGTATGGCCCAGAAAAAGACTGTTCTTTGAACTGCTTTCTATATGGGATTCCGTAAAGGTATATTCCTTCGTTGGGTCAAAAAGCGTCAGATTGGCCTTGGCACCTTCTTTTAGTTCCAGATTTTCGATTCCGAAGGCTTCCCTGCCCCGGGTTAGGATGTCAATGGTTTCCTCGATTGAAAAAAGCTGGTTCAAGGCCCCAAAACTGCTTTCAAGTCCTGTAGTACCGTAATCGGCATTGTCAAATTCCACCTTTTTCAGTTCTATGTTCAAGGGGCTATGGTCACAGGTCACAAAATCGATGGTGCCATTTTTAACCGCTTTAAGGAGTTCCTTGGAGTCCTTGGAAGTGCGTAACGGCGGAAGGACCTTGTAGTTCGTGTCAAAATCTTCCAACGCGTCGTCCGTATGGAACAGGTTATGAACGGCCACGCTGCAGGTTACCTGTAGCCCTTTTTTCTTGGCCGCTGCCACCAGTTTTACGGAATCTGTGGTACTTAGGGTAGGGATGTGCAGTTTGCCGCCGGTATATTCAAGGATGAACAGGTCCCTGGAAACCTGAAGTTCTTCGGCCAAGGCGGGTATGCCCTTTAATCCCAGTTTGGTACTTACGACCCCTTCGTTTACGATGCCCTTTCCGGCTATATGGGTGTCCAGCGGAAAGCTTATTACCATACCGTCAAAATTTTGTGCGTACTGCAGGGCGATTTTCAACAGGTTTGGGTTGGAAACGGCATGCTTGAAATCGTAGAAGCCCACGGCCCCTGCGTTCTTCATATCGTACAGTTCTGCCAAGGCCTCCCCTTTGCCACCAACGGTGAGGTTTCCCAAGGGGTGCAGCTTGGTCAAATGCCCCTTGCCCGCGTTTTTTAGAAAGACGATATCGGAACTACTATCCGGCAGCGGAAAACTGTTAGGATTTAGCACGATGTCCGTAAATCCGCTCTTGGCGGCCGTATCTAGCCCGTTTTCAATGGTTTCCCTTTCCTCATAGCCCGGTTCGCCAAAGCTTATCCCGGTATCCATCCATCCTACGGAAACATGTAAATTGGGGAATTCAATGATTTTTGTCTTCGCCGGCGCATCGATGGAGGTGGCAATCTTTTCTATAAGGCCGTTCTTGATTAATATATCCCTCTTCTTAAGGTGGTTTTCCTTGGTTGCCCCATTTACAATCTTTACCGATTTTAGAAGTATGTTCATCTAAGCCTTATTTTAAGAACCTCTGAAGTGCGGATTCCATTAGTACAAAAACCAGTGCTAAAATAGCAAACCATTTCCAGAATTCGTTGACGCTGCTTGATTTTTGGACATCCTCAAAAAAACGGGAAATGGAGTCAAAGACCCGGTCGCTTTCAACCGAACCGATATCCAAATATCTGAGCTCACTTTCCTTGCGGTCGTAGTTGAAACTTATTTGGCCAAGGGCCTCATTACCGTTGCTAATTTGAAAGATTCCGTCCGTTTTGGGGTTTTCATCAAAGGTCAGTTGCACTTTTTTTGGCAGGGAAATTTGTTGGGGAATAAACTCATAATCGTCCTTTGCAACCTTCAAAATACGGTCCTTGGAAAGGGAGATGGGTATTTCCAAAGTCGCTTGGGTCCCTAGGGTCTGGTACAGTTGGGGCAATTTTAGGCTGTTGCGGGCCATGTTGTAAAATGTGGGAACGATGAGGGGGGAATTCTTAAAATTGGAGTTTTGCTGGTTTAAGGCCGATGCAAAGAAAAAGGCGTTTTCGTTCCCTGTCAAAAATGCGTTCCCGTTCTGGAACGTAAGGACTTTAGGACCTTCGGAACTAAAACTGTAGAAACTTTCTACCTCCGGATATTGAAAATTCGTCACGCGTTTGTTGAACACATTTTTATAGATGGGATGCTCGAACGCAATACCGGAAATGGAGGCCTTCTGGGGTAGCAGTGGGCCGTAGCTCGTATTGAAATAGGAAGCGGCAAGACCGTTATAGGAGGCTATATCGATGCTCTGTGCGGGAATGACCACAAAGCTGCCCCCGTTCGCAACAAAGGTACGCAACGTACTTTGCAATCCGGCGGGAATCTGCTCCAATTCATTCAATACCAATAAATTATAGTCTTCAACGGCACTGTAATTCACTTGGCCCAAGGGCGTGCTCCCGAAATCAAATTCGTCCGGGCCGTAAATTCTTCTGAGGAATTCGGGGTCGTTTTCCGAGATGGCCAGCACCCTGATTTTCTTCGGACTGTCCAAATTGAAGTAAAATTCGTTGTCGTATGAAAGTCCGGTGTCCGAAATAACGATCCTACCGGCGATGGCCGCATTGGCGGGTACGGAAAACGTGACCGATGCATTTCGGCCGTTCGCAAAGGGCGCAGCAGTTTTCGCGATTAGATTGTCCCCATTATAAAGGGAGACCGGGTGGCTTTCTAGGGTTTCATTGGAGGATAACACAGCGGTCAATTCCACTACCGCATTGTCCGATTCCGAAATATAGACCGAATCGATGGAGACGTTCAGCAAATCCTGTGGCACCTGTTTTATAAAATAGATATCGGGGTTTTCCTCCGTATCGGGTAGGGGTCCCAGACGTTCTTGAAAATCGGAAATAAAAACGGTCCTTTTAATAATGTCCGGGTCGTTTTGGAAGAGGGTAGTACTGCGTAACAGTACCTGGTCCAAGGACAGTTGATTGGTGCTGGGTGCCAGGTCGATGAGCTCATTTTGTATGTCCGCAATTTCCACGTCCTCGAACACCCGATCATTCGTCAATAGGGAAAACGAGCTGTTTTTTGGAACGTTCTTTATGATTTCCTGCACCATGTTCTGCAGGAGGGAGCCGTTGTCCAATTTCGCCTCCATGCTAAAGGAATTGTCCAGGTAGATGACCGTTTGCTGGGGTTTTAGGGCATTTTCATTGGCACTGAAGGGCTGGGCGAACGCAAGGATCAAACTGGCAAAGATTCCCAGTCGGGCCAAGAGGATAAGCCACTTTTTGAGTACACTGCTCCTTCTGGATTCCGAAACGACCTTTTTGAGCAGTTTTACATTGGTAAACGGCGTTTTTTTGAATCTGCGGAGCTGAAAAAGATGGATAATAATTGGAATGGCTAGAAGCAAAAGGGCCCAAAGAAGTTCTGGATATTTAAACTGCATTCCTTAACGTGATTGGTCAAAGATAGGGATTTTGTTCGTAGGAGTAGACGCGGTTTTTTTATTCTTCTGGTGATTATCGTAACCGAAAAATTAGCAGAAAAAGAAATAGTCCGTCATGTGCTTCAAACCCAGTTTCTTAAAATACCCTCTTATTTCCTCTTGGGCCTGTTCATTGGCCACGGTCACGATGCTTTGTGAAGCACCGATTTTAGCCAGTTCTTGAAACGAAAGTAGGGTCTTGCCATAAATTTTCTTCCCGATTTTCTTTGGATTGTTGCAGATCCATGTGAATTCGATATGCTGTTCGATCAGGGATTTGGCAATCTTTTTCCCCTTAAAACCCGCGCCCCAGACCACGAGCAGGCGTTTTGGATTATAATCCAGCTTTAAAAAATAATGGAGCTTGATGTCCAAAAAATAGTTTTGGGCGTAGTGTTCGCTGGTTCGGGAAGTGCGGTGGTCATAGTCCCTCCAATACAGTAAGGTTTTATCGCAGGGAATGATGTTGAGTCCGGCTTCATAGAACCGAAAGGTAAGGTCGTAATCCTCTGGATATCGATATGGATTAAAACCGTCACAGGCATCAAAATCAGTTCTATGCACCATCCAGCAGGGGGAGGGAATGACACATTCCTTATAGATTTCGCTAAAATTGCTGCCCTTTGCCGTTAGTCGGTTGAGCCATTTTTCATAGCGGTCGTAGCCATCGCTAATACCCCGGAGCGAGAAGTATCTTACCTGCCCCACGGCAACATGTCCCGGGCCATGTTCCAGCAACGAATTTGTCATAACCTCCAGTCGGTCTGGGGTCATGATATCGTCGGAATCCATTCGGGTGATGAAGGTTCCGTTGCTTTGGGCATAAGCCGTCTGCAAGGCATGGATCACACCGGCACCGGAATTTTCAACCACCTTGATACGCGCATCCTTACTGGCATATTCCTGTACGATTTGCAGACTTTCATCCGTGGAGTGGTCGTTCACGGCGATGACTTCCCAAGATGGGTAGGACTGTGCCAAAATAGAATCCAGGCATTCCCGGAGATAGGGCGCCGTGTTTTTAAAGGGAATGAGGATGCTTACCAAGTTTGCCTTCATTCCGGAAAAGTACTAAAATAAGCACTTTATAAGCAGCATTTAATGGGACGGTAACTTCTATGGCTTTGTAGACCGGAGCCATTGTAGCCATCTAGCCAATGCCTTACGGTCCTCCTTTTCCCTATTTTGTGGCATGAATAAAGGACCTGATTTTGAAAAATCCAACTAAAACATATCCAAGAAAATAGCATAAAAAATAGAAGTTTGAGGTCCCTTTCAATGACCAAATAAAATAATCGTTGGCTCTCATTCTTGAAGGTCAAAGAACGATTATTGATTTTAACTAATAACGTAATACCTACTTTTGGTCAAAGGTTTTTCCATAGGCTTTCGCCTTTAGAGGGGTTTACCTCATCATTTTGGACATTCACAACATAAAATTGCCATTGTCTTCATTATTCTTAAAATTGGTTTATTATTAGAAAAAATGAGTGTTCGCAGTTTTTTGGTTGTTTTACTGTTATTGTCCTCCATATTGGCGGTTGCACAGAATCTACCGCCAGTTGGCAATGACGATTTTTACAATGTGGGTTACCAAATCCCATTGGCGATAGATGACCTGCAGGGTGTTTTGGCGAATGACACGGATGCCAATTTTGGCACCAACCTTCGATCTAGGACAGCTCCTGTTATCGGACCAAGTTCAGGAAGCCTTACCTTGGATACTGATGGTAGTTTTTTGTACACTCCCAATACAGGGTTCGTTGGTACTGATAGTTTTACCTATAGGGTATGTGATGAGGGTACTCCAACGGAGGTAGTATCCAGATTTGATTTTGACGATCCCAATTTGGCCCTGGCTACCATTGGACCAAATGCAACTTCTGTAAATCCTTCCGCAGGTCAGACAGGTTGCGGAATCTATTTTCCATCAGGTGCCGGTGGTTCTGCAGGTTTTGACATCAATATACCTAATACGGGAGGTATTTTTGATTTTACCAGTTTTACGATTTCCTTTGAATACGAAGATCAAGAGAGTACTGCAGATATAATTACTGCCGGAAATTTTAGGGTATACCACATTTCGGGCAATAATATGGGGCTACGGGTAGACGTCATCAATGGATCAACCGGTTTGCCGGATTCCTTTACTGTGAATTTAGGAAGTTTTGTTTCCGGTAATGTGCCATATACCATACATTATGACGAACTCTCCGGAAACGTTACCTATACGGCAAATGGTGCAACCAGCGTTTTTGCATTGGCACCCGCCTTTTCTCCCCTAAATACGGGGTTGGCCACAAACATTATTTTGGGTAGGTTCATGGATGGTAGTGGATCTTCACGGCCCTCATTGTGCAGCATGGAATTTGTGGACAATAGCTACCTGTGCGATACCGCAACGGTATATTTAAACGTTGTCGCCAATATCGTGACGAATAGAAGAATTACGTATAGGGTAAAGCGCAATTGACGAGCCTTTGTTGTTTTTGACCTTCCCTTATTCTGTCCAAATGGCACCTATGACCAAAGGAAATTAATACATTGCGCATTGTGGACTGGGTGGCAAAAGTTGTAGAAGAAATGAATGCCATCGGATTTTTTGAATATTTCTACTATTGGATTATTTATTTGAATTGAAGCAGGTGGTAAGGCTTCCAGTTTATGGTATTTCCCGGAATAGGCACGACTACGTACACACAAAAACCCTCCACAAATTGCGTTTGTTGGTTTTGTATTTTCATCCGCTTACAAAAGCGCGCTTTTGACGGTTCTTAAAATACAAAACCCGCAACTTTCGTTGCGGGTTTCTTTTGCGGAGGAAGAGGGATTCGAACCCCCGGAGGTGTGACCCTCAACAGTTTTCAAGACTGCCGCATTCGACCACTCTGCCATTCCTCCTTAGCGGGTGCAAATATAAAACCCTTTTTTCATCTTTTAAAAACTTTTTGGACTTTAAATTATGTGCAAAAGCTATTAAATATATTATTTGAACAGTTCTGACATAGATGTATTGATTCTAAACAAGTTACTTAAAATATAGTGTTAAAGTTTTCGTTATGGTTATCTATTTAAGGTTTGTTTAAATACAAGTTGACCATTACACTTTTCTTATGCGGGTATCCTTGCTATCAAGTTTTTTTGTGTTTTTTATGTACTCCCTTTTCGTAATTACGGGTAAAAAAAGTCCCTTCGACAATAAAAGCGGTAATTCATTTATTCAAAAAACGCACGAGTTTGATGTTGCCATTTTGAATAATGGAGCACCTTTAACTTCTTCGTTAACAGTTATTGATATTTCTTGTTTTGGCTCTAACGATGGCCAAATACAAGTCGCTGCCTCTGGTGGTACAGGACCTTATCAATATGAACTTCTAGATAGTACTGGTTCATTTGTTCTTGTTCCTTCTCAATCGACTAGCGTGTTTGTAAATTTGGGTCCAGGGGATTACTTAGTTAGGGTTGTTGATACCGATTTATCTAATATAGACGCGATTGCCACCATAAATGAACCATTACCAATATCAACCACTATTCTTAAAAATGATACTTGTAGTGGGGTGAACAATGGAAGCTTAGAAATTACGGTATCAGGTGGTTCTCCCAACTATGAACATAGTTTAGATGGTGTAACTTTTTTATCATCAAATGTTTTTGAGAACCTTTCTGAAGGTACTTATGAAGTCTACACTAGGGATTCAATGGGTTGTTTCATAATGGACTCCATAACAATTAATGGCATTGATTGTTCAACAAGTTCATTACAAATGAATTCTGATATATCAGTAAATGAAGCTGATGATTTAGCCATTTTTGAAGTTGTCCTTAACGGTAATGCTCCTGGCGGATTTACAGTGGACTATGCGGTTAACAACGGATCTGCTTTAAGTCCAGATGACTTTTCTAGTTCCAATGGTACACTTTCTTTTGCAGGAAACGACGGTGAAGTTCAAAATATATCAGTTTTAATTAATGATGATAATCTTCTGGAGTCTACTGAAGATTTTACAGTTGTAATTTCAAATGTAACTGTTCCTGAAATTAGTATAAGCGATGCTACCGCCGTAGGTACAATTATTGATAATGATAGTTCCAATTGCGAAATTATTGAGATTATTGCCTCAGATGGAAGTACAGGCGAACTTTTTGGAAAGGGGTCGGCAATTTCTCCTGATGAGAGAACAATTGCTGTTGCTTCTTATTATGATAATGAAAACGGATATCATAGCGGTTCTGTTTACATCTATGAAAAACAAGCAAACGGTAGTTGGATTGAAACCCAAAAATTGTTCTCGATGGATATTGAGGCCGAAGATATTTTTGGATTTTCGCTTACATTCTCAAACGAGGAGCTTTTTATAGGGGCTTATGGGAAGAATTCAAGTACTGGAGCGGTTTATGTTTTTCAAAAGGATGTAGCTAATCTTTGGAATGAAACACAAAAGTTAGAAGCATCCGATGCCTATTTTTCTGATCATTTTGGATATTCCCTAAGTGTATTTGAGGATAATTTATTTATAGGAGCTCCCAATGATGATGATACTGCAATAAATACGGGTTCGGTCTATGTGTTTGAAAAAGTGAATAATAATTGGTCTGAGAAACAAAAACTAGTTTCCTTAGATCCGGAAACCTATAATGGCTTTGGTATTTCTGTTGATGTTTATGAGGATACTGCAATAATTGGTTCTTGGTATAGTAACGATTTAGGTGATAATAGTGGTGTGGCCTATTTATTTACAAGAAATAATACTGGCACATGGGTTCAACATCAGAAGATATTGCCCAATGACGGACTAGCAAATGAATTCTTTGGTAGGAAGGTTGCCATATCCAATGATACGGTTCTAGTGTCTTCTTTAGTTAATTTTCAAGGTCCTGATTGGGATGGTGCGGCCTATGTTTTTAACAAGGATGTAAACAATGTATGGACACAAACCACAAAGCTGGTACCAGATGATTTAAGCACGGGCGACCGTTTTGCTGAAAGCATTTCCATTGAAGATAATTTTATTGTAATTGGTGCTTCAAGGGATGATGATGGTGCAACATCGAGCGGTTCTATTTACACTTTTAAAAGAGATGGAAATGGAGAATGGGCGTTTTTTGAAAAATTTACGAACTGCACACCCAGCGAATATGAGAGCTTCGGTGATACTATGGTGGCTACAGGATCTTTAATTGTGGTTGGCACTTACTTAGTAAGTGAAATGGGTTCTGCACACATAATAGAAGTTGATAAACCTGAAGTATCTCCATTGGTTGTCAATAGCACTGAAGTAAATTCGGTTAGCTGTAGCGGTGAAACAAATGGTTCTTTATTAGTAAATGTCGAAGGAGGTACACAACCCTATGTTTTTTATCTTCAAGATACCTTGGGAAATCCAGTAGCTTCTGCCCAGAGTAGCGGTAAATTTTCAAATTTAGCGTCTGGCTACTACCATGTAGTCATTGAAGATGTAAATGGGTTAAGCGAAGCTATTCTAATAGAAATTGGAGAACCAAGCCCTTTACAATATGATATTTTCGTTACTAATATAATCTGTGAAAATGCAGCTGATGCCAGTATTGAGATTATTAATACCACAGGTGGAAGTGGAATTTATTCATATTCTTTAAACAGTTCCGATATTTCCTCGTCTCAGACAGAAAGTCTCTTTGAAAATTTAACGGAAGGAACTTATACCGTTTCTGTTTTTGATGCCAATGGTTGTATTTCTGTATCAGAAGTAGCAATTACAACTAATTTTGATAACTCGGATTTTGATCAAGATGGTATTTCAGACTCTTGTGATGATGATATTGATGGGGATGGTATTCTTAATGCTTTAGACCAATGTCAGGAAACCCCCTTAGGTAGTTTGGTTAATAGTGATGGTTGTGAGATGTTTACTCTACCCGTTACCAATTTTAGTGTGCAGACTAATGGAGAGACTTGTGCTACGAGTGATAATGGAAGCCTACTGGTAACAGCAGTTGAAAATTTGGGTTACACGGCAACTTTATCGACAGAAGGGGGGGTAATAGAAAGTAAGACTTTTAGAACCTTCGTCAGTTTTCAAAATCTGATGGCCGGCAACTATGATGTTTGTATTTTGGTTGATGATGAACCAGGATTTGAAAGGTGTTATTCAGTTCAAATTACGGAACCTGAACATTTGGATGTAATCCCGACAATAGACCCGAACGGAAAATCCATTACCCTAAAAATGAAGGGTGGGACTAATTATAGAGTAGCATTTAATGATCAAATCTATTTCACCTCAGAAAGTGAGATTACCATACCCATCACTAAGGGTAAAAATCAAATAGCTGTACATACGGATATAGATTGCCAAGGTGTTTTTGAAAAGGAATTTACCATTGAGGGGTTCAATAAAATTTTGGCCTATCCCAATCCCGTTTCAAATGGTGAAATTTCGCTCTATTTTTCTAATACAATAGCTGATAATATATCGGTCAGTTTATTCAATAATGCGGGTATGGAGGTATATCAAAATACATTCGCTGACATTGGGAGTTCTGTAACACTTGATGTAAGTAATATAAGTTCTGGAGTTTACAATTTGTTAATTGAGACGGAATCCAAAACAGAGTCCTTGAGAATTATAATTGAGTAGCATCATGAAAAGTCGATATCATATAATTTGGTTGTTTACCTTAGGCCTATTGATTTCTTGTTCCAAGTCTAACGAGCGACCACCTGAAGAAGAGGAACAAATATTTCCGCCAGAGGCAGTAAACTTGGTATTCCCCGAGAATAATTCCGAATGTCAAGAAGGGACTGTGATAAATGAATCACAGAGTAGTCTCACTTTTAGTTGGAATGCATCTGAACACACGGATAGTTATGAAATTCACATAAGAAATCTCGATAATGGTTCTTTAGAAGTATACGAAAGCGTAAACACTGAAATGGTTATTACCCTTGATAGGGGTGTACCCTATAATTGGTACGTTGTTTCAAAGTCCGAATCAACTTTAGAAATCGCCGAAAGCGAACATTGGAAGTTTTATAATGCTGGACCTGGTGTTGAAGCATATGCTCCTTTTCCAGCAGACTTACTGAGTCCCGTTAACAATGAGACGGTTGCATCGGGAACTACGAACATTCTTCTGCAATGGGAAGGGGCAGATGTAGACAATGACATAGCTTACTTTGAGGTGTTTTTTGGAACTGAAAACCCACCAACCTCCAGCATCGGTACAACTGCAAATAAGGAATTGAACGTGGATATTAGCAGTGATTTGATTTATTATTGGTTTGTGAAAACCACCGATGCATCCACTAATACTTCAATTTCCGATATTTTTAAATTCAGGACTGAATAGGAAGTGAAAACTTTTGGGTCAACTAATATATTTCAAATTTAAATCCATCTGTAATGATATAGGAACTAAAGGTAGTATCACGGTCGTATTTATAAAATCTAAAATCGATACTTTTTAATCCGAAATCCCAAATATGCAGTTGGGCAAAAATATCCGTACGGGAAACCCCCGCTGGCGTGAGCATGATGCCCGTGCCGAGTTACCTCTAATCATTTTAGGCAGTTCCACGGCAAAAAGGAACACAGAAACGGTATTGAAACAATCGGACCCAATCGAAAAAGAACGAACTAAAAAATATTCCAAATGAAATATGCATTTCCTTTTATTGCCCTCGTGGTGCTCGTTTTCTCCTGCCAACCCAAATCAGGTGAAACGGACAATTCCCAACCGCATACTCCTGTAACTATCGGGGCCAAAACCCAACTCACCAAGTCCTACATAGACCCCGGTCCTGGGTATTCCCAAGCGGTGGTGGTGGAAGCGAATGGCATAAAAACCATCCATATCTCCGGGCAAGTGGGCACGGGCCCCAATTTTGAAAGCCAGTTTAAGGAGGCCTTGGAGGGGCTTTTAAAAACCTTGGAACATTCGGGGGCCAGCTTTGAGGACGTGGTCAAATACAATACCTATATCGTGGATTACCAACCCGCCTATCTCGATACGTTCAGGACCGTTCGCAAACAACTTTTAGGCGATAAGGATATGCCGGCCAGTACCTTGGTGGGGGTAGAGGCCTTAGGCCTTCCGGAATGGAAGGTGGAGATCGATGCGATAGCGGTCGTGCAAAAAAAATAAAAAGTCATTTTGAACCATTGGAAAAAATTTTCGTTGAAATGTGAATGACATTTTTTTGAACGGAGTGTGTAGATTTTAATGGTCGTACTATGCTAATAAATTAGAGTTGGTATTGTCCGTTGAAAATCAGCCATAATGAACGAAGGATTGGAAGTGCGGTGCGCTAGCACAACGCATGTAAACCCGATAGTGAATGGTGCGCAGCAATTGCCTATTTTCAACTTGATTTTTTTGCTTCGTTTTTTAGTTCTGCTGAGCGAAGTCGAAGCATCAAGAAAAAAATGAAGGGAAAGCCATGAGTATTGATGCAATCTAAATATCCGGCAATTTTTATGTTAAGAATTATGTCATTGGTAACCATATAACATGCATGCGGGAAATCTAATTTCAAATTAGATTTCTCGTCGCCTTGCCTGTCTTGGGCGACAGGCTAAGGGCGCTGTCGAAATGACCCTCGCTGGCGCGAGCATTTGCTATTACCTAATTACAAAATGAAATCCATTGTATTGAAAAGCCATCCAGACAGGGCAGATAGGTTTTCCATCCTGACCGTTTCCCGCGATCAGAACCTGTTCCAATCCGTTGGCACCCCTTCATTTTGGCAAATACGCAAATTCGAGCATATTTAATTAACTATTCCTCGATCGCACTTGATAATAGGTGTTAAATAAAACATAAGTTTTTCCACCAAAAGCGTATTACAATTAGATTTGAGTTACCAACGTAATCAAACGACCACCTTTTCAACATGAAGTTCAAATATATCATTTACGTGCTGCTCGCCGTGGGTTTGGGAGGCATGATCGTATACCGTATCAATGCCAATGCCGACATTGGGAAATCGGGCAAACCGGCCAATGAAACCACCAAGACGACCGTAAAGGGGGTGGTGCTAAAACCTAGAAAATTCGATGACAATATTTCGCTTTCCGGCACCTTGGAGGCGAATGAGCAAATTGAGATACGGAGCGAGGTTTCCGGTATCGTAAAGAGCATCAACTTCCAGGAGGGCAGTAAGGTTTCAGAGGGCCAGGTACTTTTTAAAGTGGACGATGTGGAGCTACAGGCCCAACTTTCCAAAGCCAAAACGGCCCAAAAACTGGCCGCCGAAAATGAACGTAGGGCCCAGTTGTTGCTGGACAAGCAAGCGATCAGTCAGGAAGAATATGACATCGCCAGTGCCGATTTCCAGTCGGCCAGCGCGGAGGCCTCCCTCATTTCGGCCCAGTTGTCCAAAACGGTCGTTCGGGCACCCTTTTCGGGCACCATTGGGTTGCGCTCCATATCGGTAGGGACCTATGTCACTCCCGCCACCCCAGTCGCCAAGCTGGTTAATACAAACCAGTTGAAGATAACCTTTTCCATTCCGGAAAAATATGCCTCCCAGATACGAAAGGGCTCCAACCTTACCTTTAAGACATCGGATGCTTCCAGGGACTACTCGGCCACCATCTACGCCATAGAACCGGAGGTGGAGATCGCTACCAGGACTTTGCGCATGCGGGCCGTTGCGGATAATTTGGACGGCACGTTATACCCGGGTGCCTACGCCAATGTGGTGCTGCCCCTACAGACCGTCGATGACGCGCTTTTGGTTCCGTCGGAAGCCCTGATACCCGTACAGAACGGGAAGAAAATTTTTGTATCGGAGAACGGAAAGGCCAAGGAAATCGATGTGGAAATCGGTTCCCGTACAGGCTCCGAAGTACGTGTGCTTACTGGACTGAACGTTGGCGATACCGTATTGACCTACGGGGTCATGGCCTTAAAGAACGGGGCTTCGGTCAACGTTGAGATAGAGGAACCCAACCAAAATCCGGCCGAGTAATGAACCTGTCCACACTTAGTATAAAACGGCCGGTACTTACCATCGTAATGAACATTACCTTGGTCTTATTCGGGGTCATTGGATACACGTATTTGGGTATCCGGGAATTTCCGTCCATAGACCCTGCGCAGGTGTCCGTACGCACAAGTTATTCAGGTGCCAATGCGGATATCATCGAGTCACAGATCACGGAACCCCTTGAAAAGGCGATAAACTCCATCGATGGCATTCGCAATATTACCTCTTCCAGTGTGCAGGGTTCCAGCTCCATCAATATTGAGTTCAACTTGGACAAAAATTTGGAGGAGGCCGCCAATGATGTACGCGATAAGGTTTCGCAGGCCATACGTAATTTGCCGGAAGACTTGGATGCGCCTCCGGTGGTTTCCAAATCCGATGCGGACGCGGAGCGAATCCTTTCCATGACCGTACAGAGCGACAATAAGAACATTTTGGAATTGTCCGATTATGCCGAAAACGTCATCACGCCAAGGATAGAGACCATTCCCGGGGTGAGCAGCGTACAGATCTGGGGCCAGCGCAGGTATGCCATGCGCCTTTGGATCGACCCGATAAAATTGGCTTCCTACGGACTTACGGTGGCCGATGTGCGCAGTGCCCTCTTGGCACAGAACGTGGAACTCCCATCCGGTAAACTAACAGGCGAGAATACGGAACTCGCCGTAAAGACCATTGGAAACCTGCAGACGGAAGAGCAGTTCAACAATATCATTATCAGGGCCGAAGGTGAAAAATTGGTACGGTTGAGCGATATCGGTCGTGCCACCTTGGAAGCTGAGAACATGGAGACCAAAATGAGCGATTCCGGTCAGCCCATGGTCGCTACGGCCATCGTACCCCAACCCGGCACCAACTATCTGGAAATCGCCGAAGCCTTCTATGAGGAATACGAAAAGCTTAAAAAGGAATTACCGGAGGGATTTAAGCTCAACGTAGTAATTGACGACACGGTTTTTGTTAAAAAGGCCGTAACCGAAGTTGGGGAAACTTTGCTGATTTCTATCGTCCTGGTAATCCTGGTCATCTATCTGTTCTTTAGAAACTGGTCCATGGCCCTGCGTCCCCTGATCGATATTCCCGTTTCCCTTATTGCCACGTTTTTCATCATGTGGATGTTTGGGTTTTCCATAAACGTGCTAACGCTATTGGCCATCGTACTGGCAACCGGTCTGGTGGTGGACGATGGTATTGTGGTCACGGAAAATATCTATAAAAAAGTAGAGGAGGGGATGAGCCCTATTGAAGCGGCCATAAAAGGCTCCAAAGAGATCTTCTTCGCCGTTATTTCCATTTCCATTACCCTAGCGGCGGTTTTCCTGCCGGTGATTTTTTTGGAAGGCTTCGTAGGCAGATTGTTCCGGGAATTCGGGGTGGTATTGGGTGCGGCCGTTTTGATTTCCGCCTTTGTTTCCCTTTCCTTAACACCGATGTTGAATGCCTATTTGATCAAACCAGGGAAGCAGAAACAATCCAAATTCTATCATTTTACGGAAAAGTATTTTGTTAAAATGAACGATTATTATGCCGATAGCCTTCGGGGTTTCATGAAGCGGAAGTGGCTCAGTTTCCCCATACTCATTGGATGTTTGGGGCTTATAGCACTCTTTTATACCCTTTTGCCCAAGGAAACAGCTCCCTATGATGACCGAAGCTTTGTACGCCTGAACGTTACCGCCCCGGAAGGTTCCTCGTATGAATATATGGACCGATTGATGACGGACATCACCGAATTGATCAATGACTCCATCCCTGAAAAAAAGGTGAGCCTGATATTGACATCGCCCGGTTTTGGGTCGTCCTCGGTCAACAGCGGGAGGGCCAACGTGGCGCTTGTGGACCCCAGTGAACGGGAGCGTTCCCAACATGAGATAGCCAATGATTTGGGAAGATGGGCCAAGGCCTATGTGGGCGGAAAGTCCAATGTATCCGAAAGGCCCACCATTTCTGTGAATAGAAGGGGAGGACCGCCCATCCAATTCATCATCCAGGCACAGAATTTTGAAAAATTGGAGGAAAAAATTCCAGAGTTTATGGCCCTAGCGGAACAGGACGAAACCTTCTCCTTTGTGGACGTAAACTTAAAGTTCGACAAGCCGGAAATCTATGTGAACATCGATCGGGAAAAGGCGGAAAGCTTGGGGGTTTCCGTACGTGATGTGGCCCAGACCCTACAGCTTTCCCTCAGCGGACAGCGTTTTGGGTACTTTTTGATGAACGGCAAGCAGTACCAGGTCATTGGTCAGTTCGATAAAAAGGATAGGGACGCACCCGTGGACCTGACCTCCATTTTCGTACGGAACGATGCCGGTTTGTTGATCCAGCTGGACAATTTGGTACAAACGGTGGAGCACAGCAGTCCGCCTCAATTATTTCACAACAACCGATACATGTCCGCCACCGTTTCCGCAAATTTGGCTCCGGGCAAGACCATCAACGATGGTATCGAGGCCATGGAAGCGATCAAGGATAAAGTATTGGACGAAACCTTCACTACCGATCTGGGAGGGGAATCCAGGGATTTTGTGGAAAGTAGTTCCAATACCCTTTTTGCCTTTGGCCTAGCCTTGTTATTGATATTCCTTATTCTGGCGGCCCAGTTTGAAAGCTTCATTGACCCTTTTATCATCATATTGACGGTGCCGATGGCCGTTGCAGGGGCCATGTTCTCCTTATGGTTGTTCGGTCAGTCGTGGAACATATTCAGTCAGATCGGGACCATCATGTTGATCGGTCTGGTGACCAAAAACGGAATCCTGATCGTAGAATTTGCCAACCAGCTTCGGGAACAGGGCATGTCCAAAGGCGAGGCTATCTTCAAGGCCTCGGAATCCCGCTTGCGTCCTATTTTGATGACAAGTTTGACCATCGCCCTAGGTGCCTTGCCCATTGCGTTGTCACTGGGTGCGGCCTCCACCAGTAGGATAGGCATGGGAGTGGTCATCATTGGAGGAACCCTATTTTCACTGGTACTCACCTTATTCGTAATTCCGGCCCTGTATTATTTATGGTCCAAGGACCGCGTGGAACGGCCCGAGTTCAAAGTTTTAGAAACCTATTAAAATGCCATACCGAATCCCTTTACGTTCAATTTTTATTTTACTGAACATTTTTAGTATCGCCGCGCAGGAAGTACTTACTATCGATGAGACCGTGAAATTGGCCCTGGAAAACAACTTTCAGATACGAACGGCCAAAAACGACCTAAAGATCGATGAGTACGGGGTGAGTCCTGGGTATGCCGGCATGTTACCTTCGGTGCAAGCCAGTATAACGGACAACAATAGGACCATCAACCTATCGCAAGTACGTTTGGACGGTACCGTACAGGAACTGGACAATGCAGTGAACAACAACCTAAATTATGGTGTGGCCTTGGACTGGACGCTGTTTGATGGCCTGCGGATGTTCGCCAATTACGAACAATTGAAGGAGAATAGGAACTTGGGGGATGCGGAACTGAAACAGGTCATATTGACAACCGTAGGTGAGGTAATGATTACCTATTACGATTTGGTACAACAACAGCAGCAACTTTCCGCGTTGGACAGTACCATTTTAATTTCAAAACAACGGGTGGAATTGGCCCAAAACAGGTTTACCATTGGGAAGGCCTCCAAATTGGAGGTCTTGAACGCCCAGGTGGATTTGAATACGGACGAAACCCTGATGCAGCGCCAAAAGGAACTGTACGTGAATACCAAAATACAGCTAAACCGACAATTGGCACGGGACCTGGAAACCGATTTTACCGTGGCCCCGGAAATTTTTGTGGATGAATCCCTGCTGTTACCGGAACTACAGACCAAGGTCTTGAGCGAAAACCCGCAATTGATGGCCTCACAGATAAGCAAGCGAATTTCTGAACTGGAATTGAAACAGATAAAGGCCGCCAGGTTGCCTACCATCACCGCAACCACAGGTTATATCATTAGCGAGTCGGAATCAAGTTTGGGCTTTATCGTATCTTCCAATTCCAAGGGTTTCAGCTATGGCTTTGGAGCCACCTTAAATCTATTTGACGGCTTTACCCAAAACAGGGACGAGAAAATTGGGAAATTGCAGATAGAAAACTCGGAAGTGGCCATCGCCCAGCAAAAGCAGGACTTATTGACTACCCTGGGAACTACCTATCAGACCTACCTGACCAATATGAGCTTGATCGATCTTGAGGGAAACAATGAGGCTATTGCCAAGGAGAATTTGGATATTACGGTAGAAAAGTACCGCATCGGGATTATTCCTCCCATTGAGTTCAGGACCGCCCAACTAAATTATATCAATGCCAAGGTACGGTTCAGCAATGCCAAATTCCAGGCAAAACTCTCCGAAATCATCCTCAAGCAACTGGCGGGAAATTTAACGATCTAGAAAACTACGTACCGCACATCAGTCCATCACAAAGGTAAAACCTCCGGTAACGATGTAGGAGCCAAAAGTAGTATCCCGGTCGTATTTGTAAAATTTCAGGTCAAAGCCCTTAAAACCAAATTCCCAAATATGCAGTTGGGCAAAAATATCCGTATAGGAAACCCCAAAACCAAATTGGTTGGCTACGTATTGAGACAGATCAAAATCGGATGTATAGAACTCCTGGGTGGATACATGAGTTTCGTAGCCCCCAAAGTAGTCCGCCGCAGTTTGTTGGTAATAACGATAGGAGGGATACAGTGTGAATTTTTCCGAAATTTTAACGGGTATCTCCACACTGGCCGTATGCGAATTTATGCCCCAATCGTCCAGATAATAGCGGTAGAAGGTACGTACGGTTATCGATTGGTTCAGGAACCAATTCAGCCTTCCGCCCATGGCAATCTTGAACCGGCTATCGGGTAGGCGCTCCACGTCATCCGCCAATTGAAAACCCTCGATAAAGGAATCCGCCACATCGCTAAAATAGACACGTTGAAAAGGGGTGGAAAGCAGTCCTTGCTGTTGGACAAAATCCAGGGCGAGCGAGCCCTGAAGGTTTTTATGCAATATCTGGGAAAAGCCCAGGCCTAGGGCATAGGAGTTCCGGTTCGTTTTGTCGAATTCGGTAAAATTGGGATTGTAGTTTACATTGCCGGTAATTTCCGTCGGTCTAAAAAATCCGATGCCATTGTTCCCAAAGGGCCGCAATTCAAAGGGATAAATGGTGTTCCAAGAATCCAGATAAACAGAGGCATTAAGACTCAATTCCGTATTTTTTTCGTTGAAGAGCCTGGAATAACTTCCGCCGAAACCGATCGAGAAATAATCATATTCCGATGAAACCGAAAGTTTCCCGGAAACGATGTTGTTGCGGTCATCCGAACTGTGGGAGTAAGATCCCGTCAAATTCACCCAAACGTCCCCGCTGGAAGCCCCGGAACTGGCCACGTAAGGATCCGCCCGGCGTACGCCATCAAAGGGGTCGATGTTACTGGAGGATGCCGACGTATAGGCGGATACCCCCGCATCTATGGTGAGCACATCGTCGTCGTTCAAGGGAATGGATACCACAAAAGTACCCGTGGCGTCTGTAAGTTCTTCGGTGCCTATCCCACCACTAACGGCGGCATTGTCACCCGTTTGGGAATAATAACTGGATAGGAAATCGACCTCCGTGGTTTCCAATACCCTTTTTTTATAGGTTTGGGCATTGCCCGTATCTTGTGCGGATGCCCAGAACCCAAGGCCCAACAAAAAGACAAGTACTAAATTTTTTAAATGGGTCATAGTGAACAGTTCTAGGATTCCTTAGTTACAGCCGCAACCGCCACCTGTTTTTCCACCGTTGGCTCCCGCCGCCGCTTCCCTGTAAGAGTGCATGGTGGTCACATTTCGGTCACAAGGTTGATCGGCCAGAATCATATCCGGATCGTTGATATTTACTTTTTCGTATTCCTTGACTACGACGCAGCTACCTAGGCAAACGCCCATGAGCCCTAGCATCAGCAATTTTTTTATCATAATTTGTCTATTTTGATATTATCCGATTTTGAAATAGTTCCATGATCATCTATGATGATGCATTCCACCTTGGGCAACTGATTGATCCTGTCCAATCCAATTTCCGTTCCCATGACAAAGACAGAGGTTGCGAGCGCATCCGCCAGTTCCGCCTTAGGGGCAAAAACGGTCACACTGATAATTCCCGTGGCCGGATAGCCCGTTCGCGGGTCAATGATGTGGGCATAACGTTTGCCGTTAAAGTTTACGTAGCGTTCATAGTCGCCAGAGGTGACCACGGCACCATCGATGATCGGCAGCAGGGCAGAAACCTTGTTTTTGTCCATAGGGTTGGTAATGGCCACTTTCCAATATTCTCCGTTGGCCTGTTTTCCCCACGTGTTCATATCGCCGGATGCGTTTATGATGCCCGCGGGAACGCCCGCATCCATTAACAATTGCTTGGCCTTGTCCGCCGCATAGCCTTTGCCTATGGCCCCGAACCCAATTTTCATCCCCTCCAATTTTAGGAAAACGGTACTTTCGTCTGGATCCAATACAATGTTTTGAAACCCGACTTTCGATACGGACGCCGCAATATCTGCTTCGCTGGGCATGACTTTCATGCTGCCATCGAATTTCCAGATTCGGTCCATGGAGGCATAGCTAATGTCAAAAGCGCCGTCCGTCAATTTGGAAATCCTAATCGCTCTTTGGATCAGTTCAAACAGTTCGGCATCCACTTGAACGGGTTTAATACCTGCATTTCTGTTAATTTCCGAGGTTTGTGAATTGGGGTCCCAAGAGGAAATCAATTTTTCGATCCGGCTGATTTCAGCGACGGCCAAATCAATATATCCACTGGCAGTAACGGAGTCGGTGGCAACTACGGTAATGTCGAATCGGCTGCCCATCATTTTCAGGGTCCGCTGAAAGTTTTGCTGCGATAGGGCCAACCACGAGGTCAGTAGGACGCAAATAAAGAGTATCTTTTTCAAATTATTCCGTAAAGGAATCCAAAAGTTGTATATAATCCTTTGGGTTCATTTTTTTATAACTGGTCTCACCTTTTATCTTTCCTTGTGCGTCCATGACTACCACAAAAGGAAAGATGCCGTTCTTATTATACTGTTCTGCAAGCTGGGCATTGGCCCTGGCCCGATCTTCGGGTAAGGCGTTCTGTTTTTTTCGGGGAAAGTCCGCTTGGAGCATTACGTAATGGTCCTTGGCGTATTTTTGGAATTCATCCGTACTCCAGACCTCGCGGTCCAGTTTAATGCAGGGCGCGCACCAATCCGAACCCTGGAACACCAAGATAATCGGTCTGTGTTTCTCTTGGGCGATTTGTTGCGCCGTGTTGAAATCGGTTTGCCATTCCTGGCCAAAAAGGCTTGTCAGTCCTGCAACGAATAAAATGGTAAGCAGTTTTATTTTTAAGTTCATATCTTTTTTATGTTACCCTTTGTCAATTCCTGTACCAAAAGCTTTCGGTTAGAATAGGTTACCTTATTCCCCAATCAGGTTATACGTGCCTTTTGTCAAAAATTGGGTGTTGGGTGCAAAACTGTTGGCTTCTTTAATCACGGAGAAACCATCCAGTTCTTCATCTACAGAAACTTCTTTTTGTGAAAAATAATATGTGTCCCCTTCCTTTTTTTCAAAAATCAAAACGTTGGGGATGTTGTCTATGGTTACGATGGCGTTACTGGGCAAGGCTTTTTCCTGAACATTGTCCGTTATGATGTTCGCTTCCACGAACATGCCCGTTAGGAACTTTTCCTTGCCTTCATCCTCCAAATGCCCGTGTACCTTTATGGTCCTATTTTCATCGATGGAGGTACCCACCAAATAAACTTCAGCATGGAAGGTGTCTCCCGATGCTTCTGGAATCCTAAAGGTAATTTTTTGTCCTTTCTTTACCTTCATGATGTCCTTCTCAAACACTGATAGTTCCAAATGAACATGGTCGTTATTGATAATCTCCATAATGGCCGTAGCGGGCGAAACATAGCTTCCCTTGGTCACGTTGACTTTGGTAATGCTGCCGGAAATGGGCGCTTTAATCGACACCGTGGAAACAATCGTTCCGTTTTTGACCTGTTCCGGTGAAATGTTCAGCATCTGCAGTTGCTTTTGTAAGCCGCTATGTCGGGCCAAAGCCGATTTATAATCGCTCTCCGATTTCAAAAAATTCTTTTGTGAGGTGATGTTTTCTTCAGACATGATGGTATGCCGTTCATACTCGGCCTTCAAAAACGAAAGTTGTTCGTTCACTTCCAAGTACTGCTGTTGAAGGCTCACAAATTCAGGATTCTCCAAGGTCACCAAGGTTTGCCCTTTGCTTACCTTGTCCCCGATTAAAAAAGGCGTGGTTTTAATATAGCCGCCCATGGTGGCGTTTACCATCGCCCTATTTTCTGGCGGTACGTCTATCATTCCGTTTACGCTTACCCTAACTGGAAATGATTTTTCTTCTATTGTGCCCATTTCCATGCCCAGTTGGTCATATTGTGCCTGGGTTACCTTTATAAAAGAGGATATTTCAGTATCTGCCGAAGTTTCGTTGGTACTGCTTTTTTCGCCACATCCTGTAACGCCCGCTGAAAGTACCAGTGTTAGAAAGTAATATATATATGATTTCATGGTGTATTAATTATAAGGTTAGGTAATTGATGGCAATTACCGTCGAATTATATTCTTTAAGCTTAGTTAGGTATTCTAGTTTCACGTCGTAGGCGCTTTCCAAACTCTGTATGTACTGATAAAAATCGATTTCGCCGTTTTGGAAACTACTATTGGCCATTTTTAGAATCTCATCGGACAGTTGGCCACCTTCGGTTTCATAATATTCCAAGGATTGGGTGAGCACCTGTAGCTGATTTTTTAAGGTTGCTAATTTGGTGCCAATTTCTATTTCATAATTTGTATACGCCGCTTGCGCACTTTCCTCCGCTATTTTTGCCGATTTTATCTTAGAGGCCTTGCCCCCAAAAAACAAGGGAATCTTTAGGCCCAGTTGGTAGCCGTGCAAATTCCCGGAAATCCCCTCATTGGTACCTTGAAAGTACTCCACGCCAATATTGGGCAATAACTGCTGGCTTTCCAGGTTCTTCTCGGCCTTTCTTAACCCGATTTGATTCCGATAATAGGCGATTTCCGGACTTGCGTCCAACACTACGTCCTTTAAAGGAACCTTTAGTAGGGGCTCATTGGCAATGGACAGGCTGTCCTTGGCCTGAATGACCATCATCAAATTCTCATGGGCAATTTCCACGTTTTGCTGCGCTTCGGTGAATTTCAATTGTATCTGGCGCTGTTTTGAGGTGGCCGTTATCTTCTCCAAATAGTTGGTTTCGCCCAGTTCAAAACGCCTAGTGGCCATTTTGGAAAAATTACCGTAGAGACTGTCCAAAATTTTAAAGACATCGGCCATTTCACGGGCTACCTGATATTCATAATAACCGGCTACGACCGCTCTTTCCAAATTTTTGGATTGGATGTCAAAATTGCTTTTGGCCAGATTGTACAGCTCCTTGTTCACCCTCCTTCGCGAAAAATAGACCGTTGGAAAGTCGAAAGTCTGTGCCACCCCAAAAACCTTTATGGGTAAATTGTTCAATGCCAAATTGTTTTCGTCGTAGGCGTAGTACACATCCGTCCTATCAAAATCGAAGGCACTGTTCACAAAAGCATCCGATGCTTCCATACCCAATTGATATGCCTTTAGACCCGCATTGTTTTCAATCGCCATGGGTATCAGTGCCTCCAAATTCTTGGTCGGTTGTTGGGCTTTCGCTTGGAATGACCCAAAAAGGACCATAAGACCTATAACAAGATTGGTCTGTTTTGAAAGGCCCATACTTTTTTTCTCTATATGACTGCTTAGATAGGAATACAAAACAGGCAATACTACTAGGGTCAATATAGTGGCCGTTATCAGACCGCCAATAACCACGGTTGCCAAGGGGCGCTGTACTTCGGCCCCAGCATTGGTAGAAATGGCCATGGGTAAAAAGCCCAATGCGGCTGCCGATGCGGTCAAGAGAACCGCCCTGAGCCTGTCTTTGGCCCCTTCCTTGATCAAATCGTTCAGGCTTTCAAATTTCCCCGTAGCTTTCAATTCCTTGAAATGTTCAATGAGTACGATACCGTTGAGCACCGCAATACCAAAGAGGGCGATAAAACCAACCCCGGCCGAAATACTAAAGGGCAATCCGCGTATCCATAACAACAACACACCGCCCACGGCCGCCAATGGGATGGCGGAATAGATCATTAAGGCTTCCTTGACCGATTTAAAGGCGAAGTAGAGGAGTATGAAAATAAGTATCAAGGCAATGGGTACTGCGATCATCAATCTCGATTTCGCACTTTGGAGGTTTTCGAATTGACCTCCATAAGTAATGGAATATCCCACTGGAAGCGTAACGTTCTCGTCGATAAGCTTTCTAACATCGTCCACAACGGACTGCAAGTCCCTATTACGTACGTTGATACCCACAACGATGCGCCTTCGCGTATCGTCCCTGGAAATCTTGGCCGCACCTTTTTGGTAGCTGATTTCCGCCAGTTCGCTCAACGGAATCTTACCTCCAGCGGGGAGGTCCACATAGAGATTTTTGAGGTTGTCGATGTCACGGCGCTTTTCACTGTCCAATCGAATGACCAAATCGAACTTCTTTTCCCCTTCAAAAACGCTCCCGGCCGTTTTTCCGGCGAAGCCCATGGAAATCATGTCGTTCAGTTCTTGGATGTTGAGACCGTATCGGGCAATCTTGGACCGATTGTAGTTCACGTTCATTTCCGGTAGGCCCGCAATTTTTTCTACGGAAATATCGGCGGCACCGGGAACGTTTTGTATCAGGTCGCCAATTTCCTTTCCTTTTTTGGCAAGGATGTCCAGGTTTTCACCGAATATTTTAATGGCAATATCGGCACGAACCCCCGTTATCAGTTCATTGAAACGCATTTCAATAGGTTGGGTAAATTCCACTTCCATACCAGGAATGACGGACAGGGCTTCCTTGAACTTATCGGCGAGCTCGTCCTTGGATTCCGCCGATGTCCATTCGTCCTTTGGATTCAACACGATAATTACGTCGCTCTCCTCCATGGACATGGGATCGGTAGGAACTTCCGCGGCACCAATTCTGGTCACTACCTGTTTAACTTCCGGGAATTGTTCCAAAAGGATGCTTTCAATTTCCGTGGTGATTTCCACCGTATTACTGAGGGAGGTACCTGTCTTCAACACAGGTTGGATCACAAAATCCCCTTCATCCAAGGTGGGGACGAATTCGCCCCCCATGGATATATACAAGGAAATGGCAATCGCCATAAGCACCGCGGCAAAGCCCAAAACTATTTTTTTACTGCGCAGGGCCCAATCGATAATTGGGTCGTATTTTTTGGTCAACCAATACATCAACCGAACGGAGATGTTCTTATCGGTTGTTTTGGAGGGTTTTAGGAAAAGGGAGGATACCACGGGGACGTAGGTGAAACAGAAGATCATGGCGCCTATCAATGCGAAACTGAAGGTCAGGGCCATGGGCTTGAACATTTTGCCTTCCACACCGCTCAATGAAAGTATGGGGATAAAAACGATCAGGATGATCAACTGTCCAAAAATAGCGGAATTCATCATTTTGTTGGCCCCTGTGTAGGTGATACTGTCTCGGAGTGCTTGTTGCTCGGTTCTTGTCATCCCGGAAAGCTCCGCTCTTTTTTTGGTGACATTGAACGCGATGAATTCCACAATGATGACGGCGCCATCTATGATGATACCAAAATCGATGGCACCCAAACTCATCAAATTGGCGTCCACGCCAAAAATGTACATCAGCGAAAGCGCGAACAATAAACAGAGCGGGATTACGGAGGCCACAACCAAACCCGACCTAAAATTTCCTAGTAACAGGACCACTACAAAAATAACGATCAAACAGCCCAGGATGAGATTTTCAGTCACCGTAAAAGTCGTTTTGGCAATAAGCTCGCTGCGGTCCAAAAAGGCATTGATATACACACCTTCCGGTAAGGATTTTGCGATATTGGCCACCCGTTCCTTCACGGCCTCGATTACCTTTTTGGCATTGGCGTCTTTTAGCATCATCACCTGGCCCAGAACCTTTTCACCTTCGCCGTTGCCCGTAATGGCGCCAAATCGGGTTGCGTTACCAAAGCCCACTTTGGCCACGTCCTTTATATATATGGGAACGCCACCCTCATTTTTCACAACGATATTTTCGATATCCTCAAGGGAGTTCACCAAACCCTCCCCTCTAATGAAAAAGGCCTGGTTTACTTTTTCTATATAACCGCCACCTGCCACGCTATTGTTGGTCTCCACCGCGTGGAATACTTCTTGGGCGGTGATGTCCATCGCATTGAGCTTTTCGGTGTTTATGGCGACTTCATACTGCTTTAAAAAGCCGCCCCAGGTGTTGACCTCTACTACACCGGGAATCCCGGAGAGCTGTCTTTTTACGATCCAATCCTGTATCGTTCTTAGGTCTTGGGCCGTGTATTGATCTTTATATTCCGGTTTTACGTCCAGGATATACTGGTAGATTTCACCCAATCCGGTGGTAATGGGACCCATTTCGGGCGACCCGAAATTTTCCGGTATTTTTTCGGAGGCCGATTTTATTTTCTCGGCGATCAACTGTCGGGGCAAATAGGTGCCCATATCGTCCTCAAAAACGATAGTTACTACGGAAAGTCCAAATTTGGAAACCGACCGGATTTCCTTCACACGCGGTAAATTTGCCATTTCCAACTCTACCGGATAGGTGATGAACTGTTCTATATCCTGTGTGGAAAGGTTTCGTGATGTTGTGATTACCTGTACTTGGTTATTGGTCACATCGGGGACCGCACCAATGGGTATTTTAGTAAGGGAGTACATCCCAAAACCTATAATAAAACAGGTAAATAGCAGAACAATGAACTTGTTCTTGATACTGAAATTAATAATATGTGAAAGCATGTGTCATAAAATAATCAACATTAAAATTGTCCGAATAGTTCCATTCGGAATTAAAGTGTAGCCTGATTAATTTATGAATGTCGTGGTGGCTGTAGCAAGCCTTTTGTATGGGAAGAGGAAGAAGGTGCCTGATAATAAAAATTGGAGTCCTTGTACTCCGTGATCATTGGGGTTTCCAATTCCGTATGTAAGGGATTTGGGGTATAGGCAACGATGGAACTTAAATGGGAATGATGCTGAAAAGGAAGCTGTTCATGATCCTCCTTTTCCTCTTGATGCTCTTGTTCGTGCGCAGCTTTCAATTCCCCGTAGTGTTTGGATATGAAGACGAATACGTTATCGCCGTACTGCTCGCTGTGGAATTTGGCATGTTCGATGAATTCATCGATTTGCACCAAATCGTCGGTGTGAAGGCCAATCGTATGCAATAGGATTACGACCGAAAGTACTATGGAGGCTAATTTGTTCACTGGGTATAAAGTTAGTGAATGCCTGTAAGAATATGAACGTCAACCCCTTAAATGGAATCAGTCTAAATTTAAAAACCCGAGTTCCTTAAATGGGGCTTTCTGTTGATAAGTTCCGTTCATAACCGTTCGGTGGAAAAGCGATCAACTTTTATTTTTGCAGACTTTTAAACGAATGGAAAAGTTAAAAGTAGGCGACAAGGTGTATAATACAAGGCAAAATGGTTTTACGGATTTTGTGAGGTACTCTTTCTCTGAGGTAGTTTCCCTGACCAAGACCTTGGCAGTATTAAAGAATGGCGTCCGATTGGTGAACGAGCCCAAGACGTCCTATATTACGGAGGATGTTGGCTATTCCGTTTCCAGAAAAAAGGGGACACATTGGCACCTGGTTTCTTTGGAGGCTATCCGAAAGGCGCAAATTGAGAACGAAAAAATTGCCGCCCATGATTGGTTTTCTGCAAAGGAGTTTACCCAAGAGGAAAAGCTGGAAATCTATCGCCATTTTACATCCAAACAAAAATAAGTATATTCTCATTTTAAAATAAGCATATGCCAGGTTTCGAATTATTTGGGGAAAAGGAAAAGCAAAGCGTCAACGAGGTCCTGGATACGGGCGTTTTGATGCGCTATGGATTTGATGGGGCACGGGAGGGGCATTGGAAGGCCAAGGAACTGGAAACGGCCTTATGTGCGAGAATGCAGGTTGCGCATGCGCAGGTAGTGAGCAGTGGCACGGCGGCCTTGACGGTGGCCTTGGCCAGTGCGGGCGTGGGAGCGGGGGACGAGGTGATCCTGCCCACCTTCACCTTTGTAGCCAGTTTTGAGTCGGTTTTAGCTATAGGCGCCGTCCCTATCTTGGTAGATGTGGACGATACGCTAACCCTGAAACCATTTTCAGTTGAAAAGGCCATCACGCCCAAAACGAAGGTGGTCATGCCAGTGCATATGTGTGGCTCCATGGCCGATTTGAAACCGTTAAAGGTCCTTTGCGAAACGCATGATCTAATTCTGTTAGAAGATGCCTGCCAGGCCATTGGTGGCAGTTATGAGGGCAAACCTTTGGGAAGCTATGGGGATTTGGGCTGTTTTTCCTTTGATTATGTAAAAACGATAACCTGCGGGGAAGGAGGGGCCTTGATCACCAATAATGCCGAATATCATAGCAATGCCGACCATTATTCCGATCACGGTCACGACCATGTGGGGAACAACCGGGGAGCGGAATCCCATCCTTTTTTAGGGTATAATTATAGAATTTCAGAACTGAACGCGGCCGTGGGGTGTGCCCAGATCCAACGTTTGGATGAATTCTTGGAAATTCAGGAGAAACATTATAGGGTTTTGTACGACGCATTAAAGGGGATTGAAGGAATTGGTTTTAGAAGGATTCCATCCGGTGGGGTTCAGAATTATTCCTTTTTAAATTTTTTCCTTCCGACGGAGGACCTGGCCAAAAAAGCACATACCGCACTGGGTGATGGGGGCGTGGATGCCTGTTTTTATTGGTATGACAATAACTGGCATTATTATCGAAAATGGGAACACCTAACGAACCTGACTTCCTTGGGAAAACTGCCGGATGAAGTCAAAAACAACCTTCCGGATTATTCCAAATCAGATTTCTCCGAATCCGACCATTGGATCGGCAGAACAATCTCCTGTCTCATAAAACTGAGTTGGACTGAGGCCGAAGTCAAAAAGCGCGCGAACGACATGGCCCAAATCTTAAAAAATATACTAAAGTGAACCCGTTGTTCATTTTGAATCTGTCACCTAATGGGTCAGATCGAGTGATTTTTCGCAATGAAATGAAGAAAAATTGTATCGAGAACGTTTTTATGGGCCAAAGGAACCTTCCCTTAGCGAAGGCGATGGGTTCTCGATACACTTGATTTTTGATAAAAAAATCAAAAATCAAGCACTCGAACTGACTTCTTGTGTAAAATTGTTAAAATGCACAACGTGTCAAAATGATTTAATACCAATTCAACATTCAATCCCATCCAATAAAATGTTTCTTTTCTCGCATTACTTCAAAATAAAAAAGTTGCGCAACTAAGGCTGCGCAACGTTTTTCTTTATTGTAATCCAAAAAAATATTCCATTTTCTTTGGCAGGTTTTAAAAATTGAATTGGTATAAACTGTGAAATATAGTTAAATCCAATGCTGATTAGAAAGGTGAAGTAAGTAAGAAAATGCTCCTGGCTATTTTAACAGCGATATATGATTTTTAATCCTTTCTCATACAACAACACGCAAATTATTATGGTATCGGAAAATACTTCTTACCTCTTTTGTCTAAAAGCGAAGCGGTCTTTGTTCTTAACAGGACAATACTCGTTTACATCAGTACGAAACATATTCCACAATTTCCAGACCGTAGCCCACAATACCCACTCTCTTGGTCTGTTGGCTGTTGGTGAGCAATCTCAATTTGGATATGTCCAGATCATGCAGAATCTGTGCGCCAATGCCAAAATCCTTGGCATCCATTTCTATTTTGGGAGCCTTGTGAATCCCTTGTTTTTGAAGTTCTTTTAACTCGGAAAGCCTCCCTAGAAGGTTTATGGATTCCAAATCTTGATTGATAAAAACAATAGCTCCCGTGCCTTCCTGATTGATGGCCTTGAACATGTTCTCCAATTGGGAATCCGCATTGTTGGTTAGCGTTCCCAAAATGTCATTGTTCACCAACGTGGAGTTGATACGTGTGAGCACCTTGTCCCCGAGGCCCCAGGAGCCTTTGGTCAAAGCTAGGTGAATGTGGTTATTGGTGGTTTGTTTGTAGGCCCGCAATCGATATTCCCCAAACCTTGTGGTAATGGGAAAATCAAGTTCTTTGTGGATCAGGCTATCGTGTTCCATTCGGTACGCCACCAAATCCTCTATGGATACGATTTTTAAATCGAACCTTTTGGCCACTTCTATCAATTGGGGGAGTCTGGCCATACTGCCGTCCTCGTTCATGATTTCAACGATGACCCCGGCGGGTTTCAACCCGGCGAGTCGGGCAAAATCTATCGCGGCCTCCGTGTGTCCCGTTCTCCTAAGTACGCCGCCTTCTTTTGCCACTAGGGGGAAAATGTGTCCGGGTCTAGCAAAATCATGCGGCTTAATAGTATCATCCGTTAGGGCGCAAACGGTCTTGGCCCTGTCGGACGCGGAGATACCAGTGGTCACCCCTTGTCCTCGTAGGTCAATGGAAACGGTAAATGCGGTTTCCAAGGGGTCAGTGTTGTTGTTGACCATTCGGTGCAGGCCCAGATATTCACATCTTCCTTCGGTTAAAGGGGCACAAATGAGTCCTCTTCCATGGGTGGCCATAAAATTGATGGTTTCTGGGGTTGCCAATTCCGCAGCCGCCAGAAAATCTCCTTCGTTCTCACGGTTTTCATCGTCCACAACAATGATTACCTTGCCATTGCGGATATCCTCTATGGCTTCCTCAATGGTATTCAATTGAATTTTATCCGCAAGATTAGACGTCATGACCTCCATTTTTTTGCTTCTTAAATAGGTTCTTGAAAAAATCTGTTATTACACCAAAGCTCATTAAACCTTTATCCTCGGTGGCCCTTTTGGTAAGGACAATGCTCAATGGCAACATGATGAGGGTGGAAAGCCAGGCGCCCAACATGGGGTGGATGTTTCCTTCCTTTGCATAATTACCTGCAAACACACCAATAAAATAATAGACCAAAAATAGCACAATTGCAATTACCATGGGCAGGCCCAGTCCGCCTTTCCGAATGATGGCACCCAAGGGAGCGCCCACAAAAAACAGGATAATACAAGAGAATGCCAATGCATATTTGTTATGCATGGAAAGTATATGCATGTTGTATATTTTATACCGTTTTTGCATTTCCTCCTTTTTTCCTTTGACAGAATTAAGGACATTGGTGGTGGCGTTTTTTGCCGAATTCACTACCTGCATTTGAAGGTAAAATGGAAAAATGTGGAAGATGTCCTCTTTTATGGAATCCTGTCGTGCCGGATTGTTTTTTAGCTTTTCCAGTTTTATCTGCCTAATGGAGTCCTGGGTTTTTTGTAGGGTCGACTTTATTTTTGCCGTATCGCTTGGGTCCAAGGGTTGGAACATCCCCATCCTGTTCCCGATGCTTTTGGAGAATGCCCTAACTATTCTGTAGTTATCATCCTTCAAGGAGTCAATATCTTTTCGCAACCTTGAAATATTTTTCATTTTGTCCGTACTGATATCACGTTCCTCTTCCAGATCCTCATTGTTCAATTCCGGGATTTCAATGTTCATGATGTAGGTGTCGAAATCGGCTTTGGCGTGTGGATATTTCAGCTTATTTTTTTTGGAATCGATATCATCGTAATAATGTCCGTCCGTAAGTATTAACTGCACGATATCAGAATCCTCGCTACTTACAAGTTCCCCTTGTTTGGATTTTATGACCACATTGTTTTGGCTTCTGTCATTTTTTTGATGGATGATGACGTTTCTAAGGTATCGGTCATTTTCGCCATATTTTTCATCTACCTTGATGTTCATCCCCTCAAAGTCACTAAAAACACCTTCCGCCACCACAGCTGCCGGTTTAACCTTGGCGATGTTCTTACGAAGATTGTAAATTTTGCGTTGTGATAATGGGATTACGGAATTGGCGAAAAAGAATGTGACGCCCCCCAGAATGGTTACAAAGACGATCAAGCTCAACATGGCCCTTTGTAGCGAGATACCCGATGCTTTCATAGCCGCGAACTCATAATTCTCTGCAAAGGCACCAAAGGTCAGAATGGAGGAGAGCAACACCGTGAGCGGTAGTACCTTTTCCGTGAGGTCCGGCATCAGGTAAAAAAGAAATTTTCCTATAATGATGATATCCAGACCCTTACCGGCCAAATCGTCTATAAAAAGCCAAATCGTTTGGAATATGAAGATGAACATCAATATTACAAACGAACTGACAAAATTAAAGGTAAACCTGGATAATATATACCGGTCTAGTATTCTCAATGGTGTTAATTTCTTAAGATGTAATAGCCTTCATCCTTGTATTTGGCTTCGTCAAAATTAAACAAGGTCGCCGATAATGGCTGATTTGTTTTAAAAGAATTAACAGTAATCGTGGTCTTTGTACCGTTCTTTCCAGTTTCTATAAGCCTGTAGATATGTTTTGTGCCCATATCGATTCCCAA
Organism: Maribacter aurantiacus; assembly: GCF_005780245.1. NCBI lineage: Bacteria > Pseudomonadati > Bacteroidota > Flavobacteriia > Flavobacteriales > Flavobacteriaceae > Maribacter > Maribacter aurantiacus. Next base: position 178,796 of record NZ_VBUK01000005.1, read on the forward strand.
CAAGCGGGATTTTATTTCCGTGTTGGAGTCTATGGGGGTCAATTTTACGTACTGTATCTTTCTTCCCTGAACATTTTGCAGGATGTCCCACTCATAGTTATGGCCTTGCTTATAGAAAGTCAACATTTTTGATGGTGTCATGGCATCCTCTTCATTGGATTGGTCTTCAATGGTCACCTCCTCGTTTTCGGGAACAATGGTATAGACCTTTTTTCCATCGTAGAGCTGTTTTGAGCCCAGATAGTTGAATACATATTTGTCGCCTGCCAAGGTGACATCGCCCCGTGTTTCCTGGTTTATACCTGCCTCGGCATTTTTTAAGTCGAACTTAAAGTCCACAAAAATATTATTGTAGCTTTTTACCTTGTTGTAGACTTCGTCCAGCAGTGCCTTGGCCTTTTCAGGGGTTTGTGCGCTCAACATAGAAGCGGAAAGAACAAACGCGAATACCAATACTATTTTTTGCATGTTATGTAGTTTTAATTTTTGAGCCATTTATAGGCCTTCGTTATCCAATAATTGTTGTAGGGATGCCATATCGGGAATGAGTACTTGCCTTGCCTTGCTCCCTTCGAAAGGCCCGACAATTCCGGCTGCTTCCAGCTGATCGATGATTCGTCCCGCACGGTTATAGCCAAGCTTCAACTTTCGTTGTATGAGCGAGGCGGAACCTTGCTGGGCAATAACGATAACCTCTGCCGCTTCCCGGAACATCTTATCCCTGTCCTCAATATCATAATCAACACTCGTGCCAGAATCTTCGCCGATGTACTCAGGGAGTTCATGGGCCTCTGGGTAGGCACGTTGTGAACCGATATATTCCGTGATTTTGGCCACTTCGGGGGTGTCCACAAAGGCACACTGAATACGGGTAACATCGTTACCTTGTGTATACAGCATGTCACCACGGCCGATCAATTGGTCCGCGCCCTGGGCGTCCAAAATCGTTCTTGAATCTATTTTGGAAGTAACCCTAAAAGCGATTCTGGCGGGGAAGTTCGCTTTGATGATACCTGTTATTACGTTCACCGACGGTCTTTGCGTAGCAACGATAAGATGGATGCCTATTGCCCTGGCCAATTGCGCCAACCTTGCTATGGGCGTTTCCACCTCCTTACCGGCCGTCATGATCAGGTCCGCAAACTCATCGATGACCAAAACGATGTAGGGCAAATATTTATGACCGTCGTTCGGGTTCAACTTTCGTGCCTTGAACTTGGTATTGTATTCCTTAAGGTTCCGTACCATGGCCAATTTCAACAGTTCGTAACGGTTGTCCATTTCAATACACAGGGAGTTCAAGGTGTTGATAACTTTGGTATTGTCCGTGATGATGGCTTCTTCGGAGTCCGGCAGTTTCGCCAAGAAGTGCCGTTCGATTTTATTGTATAAGGTAAGCTCCACTTTCTTGGGGTCTACCAAAATGAACTTGACTTCGGCCGGATGTTTTTTGTACAAAAGCGAAGTCAAAACGGCGTTGAGTCCAACGGATTTACCTTGCCCCGTGGCACCTGCCATCAACAAGTGGGGCATTTTTGCCAGGTCCACCACAAAAGTTTCGTTGCTGATGGTTTTTCCGAAGGCGATCGGAAGTTCCATTTCCGCTTTTTGGAATTTGCTCGAAGCAATTACGGAGCGCATGGAAACGACCGTCGCGTTTTTATTGGGTACTTCTATCCCGATGGTTCCCTTGCCTGGAATTGGCGCGATGATCCTAATGCCCAATGCGGCCAAGGACAAGGCAATATCGTCCTCCAGGTTTTTGATCTTTGAAATACGGATACCGGCGTCCGGAACAATTTCATAAAGGGTTACCGTAGGTCCAATGGTCGCCTTGATTTGCGCGATACCGATTTTATAATTTTTGAGGGTTTCAACAATTTTGTCCTTGTTTTCCTCGAGCTCTTCCTGATTGATGGTAATTCCGCCGGAAACCCCATGGGCATCCAATAAATCGATGGTAGGGAATTTGTAATTGCCCAGTTCCAAGGTGGGGTCGAACTCACCAAAATCATCCACCAATTTACTGGCCAGTACGTCAATCTCCTCCGGTTCTTCCACAATTTGCTCCACTTCCATGGCCAGTTCTTCCTCATCCTCTTTGGGAACTGTAACCTTAAAGTCGTCTTCTTCCTTGTTCAGGTGCGGTATTTCTTCCTTATGGGTATAGGTGTCTACCAAAACTTGCTCCTCGTCATCAATGCCTAGAGGTATATCATCCTCAATATCATTATCCTCGGCAGGTCTGGCAGACCTAAAGTCGGCAGAGAGCTCCTTTCTTTTTGACTTAAAATACTCCGCAACACCTTCCGGTGTAACGTTGAAAAGTCGGACCAAAATGAATATCAGACCAAATATCAGCAATAGCAATACGCCAATTTTGCCCGTGTAATCCTGAAGGAAGTCGTTCATTTCATATCCTACGAGACCTCCCAACAACGGACTTTCAACGGCAAAGAAACCGAATGCTATGGAAAACCAAATGAGAAACAAAAGTCCCCAAATCCACTTTTTTGCCAAACCTTTTTTATCCAGTCCCAGGAACATATAAATCCCGGTTAGGCATAAAAGGACCGGGAGTATCAAAGAGGCTATGCCAAAACCCTTGTAGACAAAGAAATGACTGATGCTTGCCCCAAATTTGTTGAGCAGGTTCTTGGCTTCCTCGTTTCTGTTCTTGAATTCCGACAATAAACTTTGGTCATGCTCCCAAGAAAAGTAGAACGATACAAATGAAAAGAAAAGCGCTATACTAAAAAGAATCAGAAGGCTACCCAAAATAATCTTGTTCTGTTTGGATATCTTAAAAGGATTCCTCTTTTTGGTAGCTGTTGCCTTTGGCTTGGATTTGGATGCCTTTTTTGCCATGTAAAACGTATTCTGGGGGCAAAAGTACAAATTTACCCCCGAAGCCTTTTAGCTATTATTTTTAAAAAATTTTGGGAAAATAAATGATGCAGCCAACAATGCTTGCAGCTATGGACACCAACATGACCGCTCCTGCTGATATATCCTTAATAAGACCTATTTTGGTATCGAACTCCGGTTGTACGTAATCCGAAATCTTTTCAACGGCCGTGTTCATTCCCTCAATTCCCAGGACCAAGGCGATGGCAAAAATTTGCAAAATCCATTCCGTATTGGATATTTCAAAATAGAATCCGGCCGCGGTCATAACCAGCGTTATAAAAATCTGAATCTTTATACTGGCCTCCGTTCGTATCAACAAAAGGGCACCGCGAAGGGCGAAGCCAACGCTTTTTATTCTATTTACCAGAAAGGATTCTTTGGGCATTTTGCCGTATTTAGGAATCCATCAAAGCTTCAAGTGCAGCTTTATAGTTGGGTTCGTCCACAATTTCCGGAACTTGCTCCGTATACAAAACCGTTCCATTTTCGTCCAATACGACCACTGCCCTGGAATGAAGTGAGGTCAAGGGACCGTCAGTGAATTCCAGATTATAGGCTTTGCCAAAATTACCGTCCCTAAAATCGGAAAGCATTTCAACGTTCTCAATACCTTCCGCTCCGCAAAAACGTGCCTGAGCAAATGGTAAATCTTTGGAAATGCATAAAACTATGGTGTTATCAAGTTCCGCAGCCTCCTCGTTGAACTGTCTGACGGACTGGGCACAAGTTCCCGTATCCACACTTGGAAAAATGTTCAGAACCAATTTGGAACCTTGGTAATCCGAAAGCTTAACGGAAGAAAGGTCGTTCTTTGTGAGTTGAAAATCAGGGGCTTTGCTGCCAGTTGAAGGAAGGGTTCCCAAGGTATGGATTTCACCTCCTTTGAGTGTTACGGTTGCCATAGTGTTTCATTTTATTTGGAACGTGAAATTAAAAATATAAGCCCATACCTAAAAGCCAAATCCTTTAAAAAAAGGATAAATTTTCACTTTTAAATTTTAGGTGTTGCTTACTGTTTGGACCAACTTTTTGATTTTAATATTAAAGGCCGCAAAGATGAAGGTCATAATAGGGCTGAGCCAATTAAAAATGGCATATACAAAATACTCGGCCACGCCTACGCCCAAGACGCCGCTATGGTACGCTCCACATGTATTGTACGGAATTAACACGGAAGTTACCGTACCAGTATCCTCTAAGGTTCTACTTAGGTTTTCGGGGGCCAAACCTCTATCCTTGAAAGCTTGGGAGAACATTTTGCCCGGAACAACTATGGCCAGATATTGATCGGAGGCCGTACCATTTAAAACGATACAGCTGATTCCTGTGCTAAAAAACAGCCCAAAGGTTGACTTGGCCAAACCTAACAAAGCTTTTGTAATTCTTGAGAGTGCCCCAATTCCATCCATAATTCCCCCAAAAACCATGGCACAAACAATAAGCCAAATGGTTCCCAACATGCCTGCCATTCCCTTGGCAGAGAATAGGTCACTCAAAGACGCATTGTCCGTTGGAACATCGGTACTTACCGTAATTGCTTTTAAAATACCCTCGTATCCAGATTGAAAATTCAATTCCTTGGCACCTGTAATACCTGCCACAACTTCGGGCTGAAATATAAGGGCGAAAAGCGCCCCTAATAAAGTTCCTATGAGGAGAGCGGCCAAAGGCGGGGTTTTCTTCACGATCAATGCCACAACGACTATCGGTACTATAAAAAGCCATCCGTTTATATTGAATGAAGCATCTATGGAAGAAAGAATGGCATCAACATCCGCCTCACCACTGGTTTCAAGGTTGAAACCAATAATTATGAACACGATAAGCGTAACTGTTATGGTAGGCACGGTGGTCCATAACATATACTTTATGTGGGTGAACAACTCACCACCGGCCATAGCTGGCGCAAGATTCGTAGTGTCACTTAGTGGGGACAACTTATCGCCAAAATAAGCACCTGAAAGGATAGCTCCTGCCGTCATACCCAATGAAATTCCCAGGGTCTCGCCAATTCCAATCAATGCGATGCCCACAGTCGCGGCCGTGGTCCAACTACTACCCGTAGCTATCGAAATAACGGCACAAATGATGACACAGGCTGCTAAAAAAATAGTGGGATTTAAAATTTGGAGTCCGTAATAAATCATGGCCGGAATAATACCGCTAACGAGCCATGTTCCGGCCAATGCTCCCACCATCAATAATATTAGCAAGGCACCGGAAGTGGATTTGATGTTTTCGGCGACCTCGGCCAACATCTGTTTGTAGGGAACTTTCTTATAGATACCTACGATAGCTGCTACAGCCCCGCCTAAGAGAAGGATAAATTGATTTGAACCACTTAACGCGTCATCCCCAAACACATATACATTGTATGCCAGCATAATAACCAGCGCAACTACGGGTATTGTTGCTTCTAAAATGCTCAGTTCCTTATTATCAACAATATGCTCGTTCTCTCTATGTTTGTTGGTTTTCTGATCCGCCATCAACAATTTTCCGTTTGGTTATCCCGTAATATTACGATTTAAAGGAAAGATGTGCAACCCGATATTTTTTTACCCTAGTTTCATCGTATCGGCTTCAAGTATGTTTAGGTCAACCATGCATTGCTTCATCAAATCGTAGGTTCGGTGGATATCACTGTCCAAACCAATGGAAAAGCGGATAAGTCCATCACCCAAGCCCATGGCTTTTTGTTCATCCAAGGGAATTTCGGAGGAAGTGGAAGTGCCTGGGGCACTAAAAAGCGTTTTGTAAAAGCCCAGGCTGACCGCCAAGTAGCCTAATTTCCGTTCTTGCATCATCTCCATCAGGGAATTTGCATTTTCCAGGGAACCGACGTCAATCGTTAGGAGTCCGCCATATCCATACTGTGGATTCATTTGATCTTCCATGATCAAATGGCCGGGGTGTGAGGACAGTCCGGGATAGACGACCCGTAGACCATCTCGTTCAAATTTTTCGGCCAAGAACTGCGCATTTTCGCTGTGCTTTTTTATTCTGATATGCAAGGTTCGCATGTTTTTTAGTATGGAAGCGCCCCGTAGGCTATCCAACGTACTTCCCAAAAGCATTCCCGCACCATTGTTTACGTCCTTGAGGCTTAAACAAAATTCCTTCGTGCCGCAGACCGCTCCAGCCACACAATCGCTGGTGCCATTGATGAACTTGGTAAGGCTATGGATTACGATGTCGGCACCCAATTTGGCCGGAGTGATGGATAGGGGGGAGAACGTATTGTCCACTACCAACGGAATTCCGTTTTCCTTCGCAATTTTTGCCAATGCGGAAATATCCGCGACCTCCAACAAGGGGTTGCTCACACTCTCGCAATAAATTATTTTGGTCCTCGGCTTTATGGAGCTCGAAACCGCATCCAAATTGGTAATATCCAAGAATGTTATTTCAATATTGAACTTTTTTAAGAAGTTCTTCATAAAGGCATATGTACCTCCATAAATAGTTCTGCTGCTAATGATATGGTCTCCGGCATCGCATAATTGCAGGATGACGGCGGTAATCGCGCCCATTCCGCTCGCGGTAACGTTGGCCGTTTCCGTTCCCTCCAAAGCCGCCAAGGCTTCCCCTAAATAGAGGTTGGAAGGGGAGGAGTGCCTACTGTAGAGATAACATCCTTCCGTGTTCCCTTCAAAGGTATCGAACATTGTTTTGGCGGATAGAAACGTGTAGGTCGATGAATCTGAAATGGAAGGATTCACCCCACCAAACTCACCAAAATACTGTAGATCCTGTAAATCGTTTGCTTCTTTATGGCCCATAATTGTAACATTTGTCATCAAAAATATATTTATTTAGATGAATTGTCAATCAAAATGTATTTTTGTAGAAAAATAATCTATAATATTCCGATTCTTGGAAAATTAGTTTAAGAGGAAGCTTTGGAATGTTAATTTTTAGAATAAAATTCGGTTATGAAGTTTGATGAAATCGATGAAAAATTATTGGGCCTATTGCAGACCGATTGTAAAAAGACGACAAAGGAGTATGCGGATACCCTTGGGCTTTCTACCACTGCGGTGTACGAAAGAATCAAGAGGTTAGAACGCGCCAAGGTCATTACATCCTATGTGGCGCTGATCGATAGGTTTACCGTGGATAAAGGTTTTACGGCCTTTTGCCATGTGAAGTTGGTACAGCATACACGGGACAATATCCGTCATTTTGAACGTGAAATAGGCAAGCTCCATGAAGTAGTGGAATGTCATCACCTAAGCGGGGATTTTGATTATATCCTTAAAATCCATGTAAGGGACATGGAGGATTATAGGAATTTTATGGTTTCCAAGTTAACGGCCATACCGCATATTGGCAGCACCCAAAGTTCCTTTACCATAAAAGAAGTGAAGCATTCTACCGTTATACCGCTGTAAAATTCAAAAAAGCAGTAATTTTACCACACTAAATGCATAGTCGAATACTATGGGTTTTTTGAACTTTAACTGAATATCGAAATTAGTGTCGGAATGCACTAAATCTCGAATAGCGCGTAAAAATTAAAATTTATGAATCAATACGATGTAGCCATTATCGGCTCGGGTCCTGGAGGATATGTGAGTGCCATTAGATGTGCCCAATTAGGAATGAAAACCGCAATTATTGAAAAATATCCCACTTTGGGGGGAACCTGCTTGAATGTGGGATGCATTCCATCCAAAGCCCTTTTGGATTCATCGCACCATTATGCGGATGCCATCAACCATTTTGAGGAGCATGGTATCGAGATTCCCGGGGAGGTAAAGGTAAACCTGAAGCAGATGATCGCCAGAAAGCAAGGGGTCGTAGATCAAACCACTAAAGGCATCCAGTTTTTGATGGACAAAAATAAAATCGATGTCTACGAGGGGGTGGGAAGTTTCAAGGATGCTACCCATGTCAATATCAAGAAGAATGATGGAAAAACGGAGACCATCGAGGCCAAGAACATCATCATCGCCACAGGTTCCAAACCTGCTTCGTTACCATTCATAAACATCGATAAGGAACGCATCATTACCTCTACCGAAGCCTTAAAACTTACCGAAATTCCAAAACATATGATCGTTATTGGAGGCGGGGTGATAGGTCTGGAATTGGGCCAGGTGTATAGCCGTTTGGGTGCCGAGGTTACCGTGGTGGAATATATGGACCGAATCATACCCGGCATGGATGGGGCGCTTTCCAAGGAGCTCATGAAGGTCCTTAAAAAACAGAAAATTAAGTTTGCCCTTTCGCACAAGGTAAAATCGGTCGAACGTAAAGGTAAAAAGATAACGGTAAAAGCCGATGACAAAAAAGGCACCGAAGTCGTTTTTGAAGGCGACTATTGTTTGGTATCCGTAGGAAGGAAACCTTACACTGAAGGACTCAATCTTGAAGCGGCCGGTGTGAAAATGGATGACAGGGGCCGAGTAGAGGTCGATGGACATCTTAAAACCAACGTAGACAATATATATGCCATTGGTGACGTAGTCAAAGGAGCGATGCTTGCGCATAAAGCAGAAGAAGAAGGTACTTTGGTAGCCGAACAATTGGCAGGTCAGAAGCCGCATATCGATTATAACCTGATTCCGGGCGTAGTGTACACTTGGCCAGAAGTCGCCGCCGTTGGTAAAACGGAAGAGGAACTAAAGGAGGCTGGAGTGGACTATAAAGTGGGTCAATTTCCTATGAGGGCTTTAGGCCGTGCGCGAGCAAGTATGGACATTGACGGATTCGTAAAGATATTGGCCGATAAGAAAACCGATGAAGTGTTGGGTGTCCACATGATTGGGGCCCGTTGTGCCGATTTGATTACGGAGGCCGTTACCGCCATGGAATTTAGGGCATCCGCCGAGGACATTTCCAGAATGAGCCATGCACACCCAACCTATGCGGAAGCGGTAAAAGAGGCCGCGCTTGCCGCCACGGAGGACCGTGCGTTGCATATTTAATCCGAAGTATGGTTTAAAAAAATGCCGTTTCAAAATACTTGAAACGGCATTTTTCATTGATACCGACAAAAGGTTTGGTTTCAAATGGATTCGCCAAAAATTAATTAATTGTAACCAAAAAAACCTTATGTACTTTTCAATAGGATGTTTATTTTTCCTAACTCCTAACTCCTAACTCCTAACTCCTAACTCCTAACTCCTAACTCCTAGCTCCTAACTCCTAACTCCTAACTCCTAACTCCTCTGTAGCCCTAAAAACTGAACCAATCTAAACAGCAGGGTTCTAAGTAGGTTAAACCCTATAATTAGTAATCGCTCCGCCTGCACTTTAATAAGTAGGACAATCTGATGTAACTGCTCCTTGATCCAGACCTTTTTATTCTCATAGCCAAGTGCCAGATACGAACAGACGACCATAAAGGTGATGGCACCAATGATGGCCATCCAAGGATTCAAAGAATGATGGAAAAATCGGTAGAGACCAAGTCCCGTAAAACTTCCGTAAAGGATAATGAAGTGGATTATATAAATGGAAAGGGTACTCTGACCCAACCGCAGTCCGGTTTTGTTGGTCAGGAACTTTCTAAACAGCATAAAAATGGAGAATACAACGAATACGTCTCCCAGCCTAATGAACAGATAGTTATTGGATACGACATCGGCAAAAATTTGTAATCCGGTAATTTCATTTAATAGTGCAAAGAAGTCCGAAGAATACCACATCAGTGTAAACCCTATCAGTGCAAATGTTGGTATGGCAACCGTATATAAATTTTGGTGTTCCTTAAATCTTGTAAAGACAAGCGAAAGGAACGCACCCATGGTAGTGTAGCCAAACCAAGGTATTATGGTAAAAACGGAACCGTTGGTTTTGGTCAGGTAGTTCGCTATCCAAGTGGGTAAACCATTATATTCCAGTGTTTTGTATTTCGGTTCAAAAATGAACAACAGCAGTGTAGTGGACAAAAGAAGGAAGGAAAACAGCCAATATTTGGATTTGGCTGTCAACACGTAATACGTAATGATTCCTAAGATTGAAAACCCGATGCAGTGCAATACATCCACCAGATAGAAGGAGCTGTAAATTTCCCCTTTAAAGAGTCCCCAAAGATTTAGGCGTAAGAGATAACCAATAAATAGTAACTGTAAGCCTCTCTTGATACCTTTTTTTACCCTGGGGTTCTGCCAACCACGTTCCGGAACCCTGATCAATAGATAGGTAAATATAAAACCGGATACGGTAAAGAAAACAGGCGCCGTAATCCCTCTAAAATATTTCCAAACGTTGAAAACGGTATTTGAGGAATCCCTATAAAGCGGGTCGAGGAGTCCATCAATAAAATGCCCTTGTAGCATCATTAGGATGGCCCATGCCCGTATGGCATCGATAAAGAATAGTCTTGTGGTACGTTTGTCCATTCCAAATTTTAACTACCCTATATACTTAATTTACAGGGTGGTTGGATGTTTTCTAGCGCGAAATTAGATAAAATACTGTTAACTAAGTGGCTTTTGGCTAATTTAGTCCTTTTAAAAATTGACCGCTTATGTCCTTTATCCTCGCCTTTGCCGGAAGTAATTCTTCGGCTTCCATAAATTTTGAACTCGTAAAATATACGTGCTCCTTGATAGGAACTGAGGAAGTCCGACTCATGAACATGAGCAATTGTCCGTTTCCCATGTATAGTATGGACTATGAGAAGGAACACGGATATTCAAATGCCCTCAATGAATTCAAGCGGGATATCCAGTTTTCCAAGGGTGTGATTATTTCGGTAAATGAACATAATAGCTATCCTTCTGCTTATTTCAAAAATTTGTTGGATTGGTTATCCCGGTTGGATCGCGATTTTATTTGGGATAAGAAGGTGCTTCTAATGGCTACCTCGCCCGGAAAGCGTGGAGGTATCGGAGCTTTGGAAGTAAGTTCCGCCCTCTTAAAAAGGTTTGGGGCCCATATTGTGGGCACCTTTTCCCTGCCCCAGTTCAAGGAGAATTTTGATGCCTATAAGGGTATCGTGGATGCCGACTTGGCCCAGGCGCACCAAAATTTGTTGAAGGATTTTCTAAAGGTAATAGACTAGGCTGTTGCGGCAACGACTCCTGCATACCGTTGATGACATCGGTGCTTTCAAACGCTCGGTGCTTCGTTGGGCGCAGCGTTTCGATGAAATTGTATGGTTGGACTCCAACAGTCATCAAAACTCTTATACCTCCTTTGAAGCACTGCTTGCCGTGGATGGCCTCACGGCAATTTCTACGGATCACCACAACGCCTTTGAGGATTTAAAGGCCTATCAGTCGCAAGTGAACGACTGGATTTTTGGCTATCTCTCCTACGATTTAAAGAACGATGTGGAAGCCCTTGAATCCCAAAATTTTGACGGACTGGAATTTCCGGAGCTCTATTTCTTTCAGCCAAAGAAAATTATTCAAATCCAGGGTTCCCAGGTTGAATTTCTGTACTTGGATATGGTCGCCGATGAGATGCAGTCCGACTTTGAGTCGATTTCCCAAAATGATTTCGAGGAAGACATCGGCTTTCAACATGAGCAGCCGTCCATAAAAATGCGGATTTTCAAGGATGAATATTTCAACAAGGTTTCCCTAATATTGGACCACATCCATCAAGGCGATATATATGAGGTAAATTTTTGTCAGGAATTTTATTGTGAAGGCTTTGATATGAATCCTTTGCCCGTCTATGAACGCTTGAACGCCATTTCAAGACCGCCCTTCGCGACCTTCATGAAGCTCTTCGGCAACTATGTGCTATGTGCCAGTCCGGAACGATTTTTAAGGAAAGTCGGTACAAAAATAGTTTCACAGCCCATAAAAGGAACGGCGGCCCGTTCACTAGACCCAAAAAAGGATGCAGAACTGAAACGACATTTGGAAAAGGACCAAAAGGAGCGTTCAGAGAATGTGATGATCGTGGATTTGGTGCGTAACGACTTGTCCAAAACTGCCCTAAAGGGAAGCGTACAGGTGGAGGAACTCTGCAAAGTGTATTCCTTTGCCCAGGTACATCAAATGATTTCAACGGTATGCTGTGAGGTGAAAAAAGATGAAAACCCTGTGGATATTATAAAAAACTGTTTCCCTATGGGCAGTATGACCGGGGCCCCCAAAGTGTCTGCCATGCAGATTATAGAGGACTTGGAATCGTTCAAAAGGGGCGTATACAGTGGGGCGGTAGGATATTTTACGCCAAAGGGCGATTTTGACTTCAACGTGGTCATACGCAGCATCCTATACAACAGTTCCAAAAAGTATCTTTCCTATGCCGTTGGTAGCGCCATTACGGCAATGTCCAACCCGGAAAAGGAGTATTTGGAATGTCTGTTAAAGGCCAAGGCGATGCGACAGGTTTTGGAAGAGGTTTAAGATTATGTGAATTTCTTAATTGGTTAACTTTGTGCCATGCTCAAGGATTTTCAATCGCACATCTTGGATAACTTCCCGGAACTGACAAAAAATAAATTTTTATTGGCGTGCAGTGGGGGGTTGGATAGTGTTTTGCTGTCTTACCTCTGTAAGGAAAGCGAGATGGATTTCATTTTGGCACATTGTAATTTTAGGTTGCGCGGAGCGGCTAGCGATGGCGACGAGAAATTTGTAAAGGAATTGGGCAATCGATTGGGAAGACCGGTACTTGTGACCCATTTTGATACGATGGGTTATGTACATAGTCATAGGGTGTCGGTGCAAATGGCGGCCAGGGAGCTGCGATACCAATGGTTCAAGGGATTGATGGAAGAACATGGAATAGCCTATTTGGTTATGGCGCATCATGCCGATGACAATCTGGAAACCTTTCTCATAAATTTGTCCCGCGGAACCGGAATCGATGGTTTGACCGGCATTCCCGAAGCAACTGGCCAAATTAGGCGACCGCTTTTGAAATATACCCGGGATACGATTTTGGCCCATGCCAAAGAAATGGATCTACAATGGCGGGAGGACGAAAGCAATGCCGATACCAAGTATTTGCGCAATAAAATCCGACAGGAAATTGTCCCGAAATTAAAGGAACTGCATCCTGCCTTTATGGAAAATTTTGAACGCACCTTGGGCTTTCTCAAGGAAACCCAGGAAATTTCGGAAAATGAACTGGAGAGGGTTAGGGAACGGCTTTTCCAAAGGGAAAACCAGTATTTGAAGATTTCCGTATCGGAATTAAAAAAACTCCGGCCTCTCCATGGCTACCTATACGGACTGTTCAAGGAATTTGGTTTTACGGAATGGCAGAACGTAGCGGAACTATTGGACGCCATGAGCGGTAAATCTGTCTATTCTGCTGAATATGTATTGCTGAAGAATCGGGATTACTTGATTTTGGCCAAAAAAACGGCACAGGAAAAGGGAGTTTTTGAAATTGAAGAGGGCGACTTTAAAATCGATTACCCCATTGGCTTGGAAGGTAAAGAGGTATTGGAAAAAAAGGATACTACTGCCCGTATAATTTATTTGGATAAAAACACGTTAAAATATCCGTTAACCGTAAGGAAATGGGAGAAAGGCGACTATTTTTATCCCTTGGGGATGAAGGGCAAAAAGAAATTGTCCAAGTACTTTAAGGATGAAAAATTGGATCTTTTTTCCAAACAGGAACAATGGTTGCTTTGCTCTGGCGATGCAATCGTTTGGGTAATAGGTAGGCGGGCGGATGACCGATTTAAAGTAACGGAATCAACAAAAGAGATACTAAGCGTAGCATTATTATGAAGCAACTAATTTTCGGAATTTTCATTCTATTATTATCATTTGTGGGCCGTTCCCAGAGCGATGAAAATCCGGTCATTTGGAGCCATGAGGTCAATAAGATTTCGGATACGGAATTTGAGCTGATTATCAAAGGCGACATTCACGAGGGATGGCATGTGTATTCCCAGTTCACGGACGAAGGAGGTGCCTTGCCCAGTGAATTCAAATTCTTTGAAGTAGATAAGGACTACGCTTTGGTGGGCGATACAAAGGAGAGTGCCACCGTGAAGGAATTCAGTGATATTTTTGAGGTAGAGGAAACCTTTTTTAAGGAAGAGGCCATCTTTACCCAGCGGATAAAACTGTTGAATCCGGAGATCAAACAAGTAAAGGTCAACCTATTTTATCAGGTCTGTAAGGAAGTCTGTATCCCTGCCGATATTGATTTTGTGTTTTCCTTGGACGGTTCCAAGGCCGTGACGGAAACCCTTGCACTGGATGAAAAAAGCAAGATGTTGACGGCGAACCTAAAATTGGATTTAAAGAACAAGGCCTTGTTGAGTCAGGGTCAGGAGAATATTGGTTCAGGTTCCAATCTGTGGGTGATTTTTGCCCTCGGATTTTTGGGAGGGCTTATCGCCCTTTTGACCCCGTGCGTATTTCCCATGATTCCCTTAACGGTTTCCTTTTTCACCAAACATTCGGAGAAAAAATCAAAGGGGATAGCGAATGCCTTGCTCTATGGCTTTTTCATCGTATTGATCTATTTCCTGTTGAGTCTTCCGTTTCATTTATTTGATTCGGTCGATTCTCAAATACTGAATACCATAGCCACCAACGTTTGGCTGAACTTGGCGTTTTTCGCCATTTTCATCTTCTTTGCCTTTTCTTTTTTCGGCTATTACGAATTGACCCTACCCAGTTCCTGGGCGAATAAAATGGATGCGGCATCCTCAAAGATTGGAGGGGCTTTGGGCATCTTTTTTATGGCCGTGACCTTGGCCATTGTTTCGTTTTCCTGTACGGGACCCATTTTGGGCGGACTATTGGGAGGTACGACCTTGGCCGAAGGCGATGTGGCTACTAATCTATCTGCTGGGATGACCGGATTTGGCGTGGCGTTGGCCTTTCCGTTTGCACTCTTTGCGTTATTCCCGGCCTGGCTGAACTCCTTGCCAAAATCTGGCGGATGGATGACCACGGTAAAAGTGGTATTGGGATTTTTGGAGATTGCCTTGGCCTTGAAATTCCTTTCCAATGCCGATTTGGTAGGTCATTGGGGAATCCTAAAAAGAGAGGTTTTTATTGGAATTTGGATTCTCATAGGAATATTGATAACATTATACCTCTTTGGTGTTTTTAAATTCCCGCATGACAGTCCCAAAGGAAAACTTTCCATAGGCAGAAAGGCCGTTGGCGTGGTGAGTGCGGCATTTAGTTTGTACTTGATTTTAGGATTGACGGGGATTTCAAATCTGAAATTGTTAAGCGGTTTCCCACCACCGGAATTTTACAGTGTTTTTGAAAAGGAATCCGATTGTCCCCTGGGCATTGACTGCTTTAAGGACTTTGAAACGGGATTGGCCTACGCCAAGGAACAGGAAAAACCTATTTTGTTGGATTTTACCGGATGGGCCTGTGTCAATTGTCGGAAAATGGAAGAAAATGTATGGAGCGAACCGGATGTCTATCAGATTTTGAAAAATGATTACGTTCTTATTTCACTATATGTAGACGATAGAAAGGAACTTCCAGAGGCCGAGCAGTTTACGTTTCAATATGACTCGGGCCGAACCAAGCGCATCGGTAACATTGCCCAAAAGTGGGGTACTTTTC
Source organism: Maribacter aurantiacus (assembly GCF_005780245.1). Classification (NCBI taxonomy): domain Bacteria; kingdom Pseudomonadati; phylum Bacteroidota; class Flavobacteriia; order Flavobacteriales; family Flavobacteriaceae; genus Maribacter; species Maribacter aurantiacus. Next base: position 194,182 of record NZ_VBUK01000005.1, read on the forward strand.
AGGATGTGAACTTCAATGCGGTATCGCAACCTTTCTATGTGCTGCTCTCGCCGGACTTGGAGGTGTTGAACACGGCCATCCAGAACACCGATGCAGATACCTACAGAACCTGGTTGCAGGAAGGGCTACGAAATTATGAAGGAAAGGGATTTTCCAGCAATCCGTAAGAAATAGGATACCGTCTTTTGGCTTCAAAAATTTAACCTTAAATTACGGGTGTAATTTTAGGAACATCCATGAAGATATTCAAAAAAGTAGGGTACGTGTTGTTGACCCTCATCCTCCTGATTGTTATTTCAGGTTACGTATTCGTACAATTGCACAAACCTGATTATTCTGGCGAAAAAAAACTTCCAAAACTACATAACGAGGTACAGGTTTATTTTGACGAATATGGTGTGCCGCATATCTATGGGGAGACCGAAGAAGATGCCTTTAGGGCTTTGGGCTATGTGCATGCGCAGGACCGACTATGGCAAATGGAGCTGCTTCGCAGGATTGGAAGCGGTGGGCTCTCCCAAGTTTTTGGCAAGGATTTGATCGGTACGGATAAGTTCTTTCTTTCTTTGGGAATCGATGAGGCATCGGAAAAGGCCGTTTCCAAATTGGATATGAACGGTGATGCAGCTACCATAATGCAAGCCTATTTGGACGGACTCAATCAGTTTGTGGAAGAAGGCCCAACACCCATAGAATTTTATCTGACAGGAATCGATAAGACCGAGTTTACGATTACCGATGTGTACAATATCATGGGGTATATGGCCTTCAGTTTTGCCATGGGGCATAAAACCGATCCACTGCTGAGCAATATAAAGGACAAACTAGGCCCCGAATATTTAAAAGATTTGGCAATACATTCCGATACCAGCACAGTATGGATCAAGAACTATAAAAACAACCCAGTGGATTCCGTTGGAAATTCCGTAACAGCTTTAGTAACCGAAGCACTTGGAAAAGTAAACCTTCCGCTGTTCGAGGGCAGTAACAGTTGGGTCTTGGCGCCTGCAAAGACCAAAAACGGGAAGGTTATTTTTGCGAATGATCCGCATATTGGCTTTGCACAACCATCGGTTTGGTACGAAGCCCATGTGGAAACACCTACCTATTCAAAATACGGCTACCATATTGCGGGCATTCCGTTTCCGGTCTTGGGGCACAATCGGGATATCGCCTATGGGATGACCATGTTCGAAAACGACGATGTGGATTTTTACTTTGAGGAAAACAATCCCGAAAATGCCGATCAGTATCGCCTAAACGGTACTTGGGCGGATTATGAATCGGTAACAAAAACGATTAAGGTGAAGGATTCGTCGGATATCAAATTCACTTTTAAGAAATCGGTACACGGACCCATCCTAAACGGGATTGCCGATCAAATCCAAGGCGAACGTCCCATATCCATGTATTGGGTATACACCCAAGACGAAAATACCGTGGTGGATGCGTTTTACGAAATTAGCCATGCCACGAATCTTGGCGAGTTTACATCGGCCTTGCCAAAAATACATGCGCCCGGACTCAATATCATGTATGGCGATGCAGAAGGCAATATTGGCTGGTTCGCCACCGCAAAACTTTGGCAGGTTCCGGATAGTGTAAATACAAAACTGGTTTTTGACGCGAGCAATAAACCTAGCGATACAAGGGAATTCTTGGATTTTGAAAAAAATCCGCAAGCGGTGAACCCGCCATGGAACTATGTGTACTCTGCAAACAACCAGCCAGATTCCATTTCAGGGATGTTATATCCCGGCTATTATTTGCCCGAAAATAGGGCCAAGCGTATCGTTCAATTGTTGGACCCTAAAAGCGATTGGGACAAGAACGATGTTTCCAGTATGATTTTGGATGTAAACTCGCCGGTACATTTGGAAATTGCCCAAGACCTGATGGGTGCCATAAAAATTAAGGAGGTATCTGACAAGGAAACCAAGGTTTTAGATGCGCTAAAAGCCTGGGATGGAATATACACCCTGGACAACGAAGGCGGAACGATATACACACGTTGGGTATATCAGGTTCTGGAAAATATTTTTGAGGATGAATTGGGCGCGGAACAATTTGAACAATTGTTAGCTACGCACGTTTTAAAGCGAACCATAGCGCCTATCATCGAGAGTGATACGTCCGTTTGGTGGGACGATGTTTCAACTCCTGAAATCTTGGAACAAAGAAGTGATATAATCAAAAAATCATTAGTGGAGGCCATTGGCTCTTTAGAATCCGACTTTGGGCCCGATATTGCCCAATGGACATGGAACAAGGTGCATACCTTGGAACATGGCCATCCCATTGGTCAGGTAGATGCATTACGGTCATTATTCAATGTGGGACCCTTTCCTATTGAAGGAACACGTGAGGTTATCAATAATTTGGCCTTTCCTTATGATAGCACAGGATTGTACAAAGTTAGTTCCGGCCCTTCCACAAGACGGATCGTCGATTTCTCCGATGTTGAAAATAGCATCAGTATCCTGCCAACAGGTCAGTCCGGCAATCCATTTAGTGAACACTATAAGGACCAAGCGGAGATGTATGTCAATGGGGAATTTAGAAAAATGATGATGAATGAGGAGGAGATCCGATCTACTAAAAAGTCGGTGCTAATTTTCTCTCCAAATTGATGTGTGAAGTTATTTGGCAAAAAATTTTTAGGACGCCTAACTAGCTTTAAGAGATGTATAGCGATTTACATTTTTAAAAATACGAAATTTTGGATTTGGGTGTTGTCCAACTCTTAAAAGTAAATTTTTGAGGGTATTAAATTATTATTATGTGATTTTCCGTTCGGAAATTCAGGTGTTGGCGGTATTACAAATAAATTTCCCTTATTTTTAAGAAAACCAATCCCATCAAATGACCTTACTTTCGTACTATAGATTGCCATCCTCGCTTTATTTTTCCTTTCTTTTAATGGGACTTTGTTTTTGTGCCTTTGGGCAAGAAACATCTTTGGTTTCTGGAAATTATACAAACACATCGCTCAAGGATGTCTTTTTGGATTTGGAATCCAAGACGGATTATAAGTTTTATTTTTTGGAAGAAGGAATGGATCAAGAAAAGGTAACCCTCAATGTTTCTTCAAGGGAATTGGATGAGGTTTTAAACGAGGTCTTGGCTTCTACTAGTTATAACTATTACATAAAAGAGGATGAAAAACGGATATTCATCATCAAAAATGCCATTATTTATGATGAATTGCCCGATGGATTTTTTAAGGATCCAACAAAAGAAGAAGCGGACAGTTCAATTGGGCAAAGGTCAAATGCCCCGCCTCCAACTTTTTACAATGAAGAGGTACGGCCAACCGCCAAAAGATATCCCCTTGTGCGGATTGGAAAGTCGGACCCCAACAACCTGCGGCCGGAGTACACCTTATCTGGAAAAGCTATAAACGTTGTAAGTGGTGAAGCTGTTCCTGATTTGACCATCCGTGTTAAGAATGGAGATGGTTTTGTCATAACGGATGGGGATGGCAATTTTTCGATCCAATTGTCCTCGGGATATAATGTTTTGGTCGTTAGGGCCATGGGTATAGCTTCTACGGAACGTGAAGTAATCATGTACAATGACGGTAATTTGGATTTGATGTTGGAGGAGGGACTGCAACAATTGGATGAAGTAGTAGTGCAGGCAGACGCGGCAAGGAACGTTGAAGATGCCGATACCGGAAGTGAGCAAATAGATTCCGAGGCTTCCAAAAATATACCCTTGGTATTGGGAGAACGCGATATTTTACAGGTTGCTAAGGCTCTTCCCGGTATTTCTTCCGCGGGTGAGGGAGCAACCGGGTTAAACGTGCGCGGCGGTAAAACGGACCAAAACCTGGTACTTTTAGATGATGCGGTCATCTACAATCCGCAACATTTTTTCGGAATTTTTCAAGCATTGAATCCATTCACTACAAAAGGCGTCAACATTTACAAAGGTGCAATGCCCGTAGAATATGGTGGTCGTTTATCCTCGGTTTTTGACATACGGACCAAAAACGGAAATGTGGAGAAATTGGCAGGAGAAGGATCCATAGGTCCGGTTACCGGTAATCTGGCTCTTGAGATTCCCATAGTTAAGGAAAAATCCTCCCTTGTGGTTGGGGGACGAGGTGCCTATGCCGATTGGATTTTACGCTCTTTGGACGAACCTTCCTTGAATAATAGCAATGCCAGTTTTTTTGACGGCATTCTAAAATATCACCACAATATCAATGACAATAACGAGGTAAAGGCAACGGCATATTATAGTCGGGACGCCTTTAGTATTACTTCGGACTCACTTTACAATTATGATAATAGGTTGTTTTCGTTGAGATGGGACAGAAAAATGGGCGAGAGGACGACAACGGCCATGGTGCTGGGCAATAGTAATTATGGTTTTGGAATCGATTTTGACGGACAGGCAAACACGGATTTTAACCTGGATTATAGTATTAATGAAACAGAGTTCAAATATAAGTTTAGGACCCTACTGAATGAAAGGAATACACTGGATTATGGTATTTCGGCAAAATATTATTCGGTCAACCCTGGAAGTATTCGCCCGGACGGGAATGAATCAAATATTAGCACAATAAGAATTGATAAGGAACAAGCTTTGGAAGGGGCGCTGTTTTTGGGGGATGAATTCAAATTAAGTGAAAAGTTTTTATTGGATGTAGGGGTGAGGTATGCCTTTTTTGCCGCTTTGGGTCCGGGAACCCAGCAGCGCTATCAAGAAGGACTCCCTAAAAATGAATCCACCGTACAGGAGACCCTAATCTATGATGGGGCGGAAATAATAAAAACCTACGGTGGACCTGAGGCCCGGGTTTCGGCAAGGTATCTTTTTACACCTGATTTTTCCATTAAGGCCAGCTTTAATAATTCGTATCAGTTCCTACATACGCTTTCTAACAATACCACTGTGTCCCCCATAGATACTTGGAAGCTTTCTGATTTGAATATTTCTCCCCAAACAGGGTATCAAGCCTCATTGGGCCTTTACAAGAACTTTAAGGAAAATGAATATGAATTGAGCTTGGAGGGATATTACAAGGGAATGGACAATGTGCTGGACTTTAAGACGGGGGCCGACCTGTTTCTGAACGAGAACGTGGAGACCGAAGTACTGCAAGGGGAAGGCAAAGCGTACGGAGTGGAATTTTTGGCAAAGAAGAATCGGGGTAATCTAAATGGGTGGCTTAGTTATACCTATTCCAGATCATTGTATCGTTTTGATAGTGAATTCAGTGAGGAACGAATCAATAACGGCGAATTTTTCCCGTCCAATTTTGATAGGCCTCATGATGTAAGTGTTATCACCAATTATCGTATCACCAGAAGGTATAGCATATCGGCCAACTTTGTATACCAAACAGGACGGCCGGTTACTTATCCCATTGGCACCTTTCGTTTTAACAATGCCGATTTTGTGGCCTTTAGTGACAGAAACGAATTCCGTATTCCTGACTTTTATAGGTTGGATTTAGGGTTGAATATCGAAGGGAACCACAAGAAAAACAAACTCGCCCATAGTTTTGTAACCATATCGGTATATAATGTCTTGGGAAGGAACAATCCCTATTCGGTATTCTTTGTGACGGAAAATGGTGAGGTAAAGGCGTTGCAAAGTTCCATATTTGCTATCCCCATACCATCTATTACCTATAATTTTAAGTTTTAACCAATGATTAAGAGCAAACGTTTTTACATTTTTTTGGTTTTCGTAGGTCTTTTGACGGTATGCTGTACTGAAGAAGTGGACCTGGGCCTTGAAAACAATGCAGGAGTACTGGACATTTTGGTGGTCGAAGCGACGATTACGAATGAGTTTAAGAATCATCGGGTTAACCTAAGTAGGATGGACACCATATTGGATACCCAGATAGATTCTACTTTTAATCCTTTTACACCAGTGAGGGACATTGATAGGGATTTAGTGAAATATGAGCGGAACGCCCGCGTATCGGTAGAGAACGCTATAGGCACCGCATACAATTTCGATGAAATAAGTCCGGGCATATATGAATCTGTAGAACCTTTTGCAGCAGTAGAGGGCCAGAGCTATACCTTGAATATTTTGACTGCCGATGGGAAAACGTATACTTCTGAACCTATGGTCATTGAAGGTTTCTTGGACGTCGACCAGTTATATGCGGAGCGGATGACCAACAATGATGGTGAAGAGGGAATCGGGATTTTTATTGACAACGGCCAGGGTTCGGGATCTGTCAACAATCTACGGTTCAGTTATGATGAGACCTATAAAATCGTTGCCCCTTTTTGGGACGAAAGCGATTTTAAACTTTCCAATTATGACCCCTGCGCACTTCCCGTACCCACCTATGAACTTGAAATAGTGCCTCGTGAGACAGAACAGCAGGTCTGCTATGGGAACCAGGTTTCCAATAGTATCATACTTGCTGAAAACAATACAGTGAATAGTACCGGTTTTAACAGGTACATGATCCGGTTCCTAGATCAGGACGATTTTATGATCTCGCACCGATACAGTATCGAGGTGACCCAGATGGTCACGGGTAGCGAGTCCTTCGGGTTTTATGAAAAACTGAGGAACTTCAGTCAGTCCGGAAATGTTTTTTCCCAGGTACAGCCCGGTTTTATCGAGGGGAACATCACTTCGGCAAATGGAGACCGGGATAGGGTCATCGGTTTTTTCGATGTGGTTTCGGTATCCAAGGAAAGAATCTTTTTTGATTATATGGACTTTTTCCCAGACAGGGATCTGCCTCCCTATGTTTTTAACTGTTTGGAGCAATCCACCAATGAATCGCATGTATCCTATTGCTATACAGGGCCGCAGGGCCCCAATCCGTGTCCCCAATCGATTATAGAACAAGTGAATTTAGGGCTTATCAGTTATGCAGGTCCTAATACGGAAGATATAGGTCCATGTCCCAGTGAATACATTTATGTTCCTAGGATCTGTGGTGATTGTACGGTTTTGGGAAGCAATGTAAAACCGGATTTTTGGATCGATTAAAATAAACAACCATGCGAAAAATACTTTTTTTGAATTTAATTCTGGCCTGCTGTTGCTTTGGCGTTTCGGCGCAGTATGTTATTAAGGACGGCAGCGAGCTTTTAAGTCTGCAACAGCTTCCTCAAGAAAAGGCTTATGTGGATCATACAGGCCCCTTGGTATTCTCAGGGGAGTATTTGTTTTATGCCTTTTATTGCTTCAATGCCCAAAACAACAATCCATCGAACATCAGTCGGGTAGGTTATGTAGTATTGGTTAATGAGGAAAAAGAACAAATATTCGAACACAAACTAAATTTGGATAAAGGACTTGCTCAAGGTGATTTTTTTGTAAGTACGGACATTCCATCCGGACGATACAAGTTGTTGGCCTATACCCAATGGATGCGAAATGGTGGTTTTGATCAGATATATACGGATGATATCATCATTATCAACCCTTACTTGACCGATCAATCAGCCATATTGACTGGTTCAAGCGAGGAAACTAGTACAGCCAATTTAAGAACTGAAAATTTTCCATCTGGACAAATGGATTCCGCTACAGTGTCGGTCCGGCTAGAAAAAGAAATCTACGGAACACGTGAAAAAGTTCGTTTATCGGTAAACAACTACAAAGGACCTTCCGGTTATGGCATTTATACCTTAAAAGTCAAAAAGAAGGAGGAGAAACCCGTTAAACCTTATTTAAACGCCACGCAATACGCCAAGGATTTCTTCAATGCAGATAAACAAATAAAACAGCGAGTAGGTGATTCCATTTTTTTGCCGGAGCAACGGGGAGAGCTATTCTTTGGTTCCGTTCAGGATAATGAAACAAAACTGCCGGTTAAGGATATTCCTGTAATCATTTCTATTCCCGGAAAAGAGTTTATTTTGAAATTTGCCCAAACCGATGCACAAGGCAACTTTTATACCTATTTGAACAAAAAATATACGAATCCAATGGCCTTGGCACAAATTGAGGAGGAAAATAAGCTGTATTCCATAATAAAGGGTGAGGTAGCCAATTTAGATCTTTCAAATATTACTTTTTCCAAGTTTACGTTGTCAGATTCCTATGCGCCGTATATCAAGGAAAGAAGCGTATTAAATCAATTGGAGAATCAGTTCTTTACCGCAAAACCCGATTCCATTATAGCGAGTGACCCCATCGACCCTTTTGATGGTGGACTCCCTGAGGAAGTTTTCTTGGACGAATTCACTAGATTTCCAACGTTTGGGGAAACCTTGGTAGAAGTCGTCCAGTTTGCCGGGTACAGGTCGGGGGGCAAAGATCCCGATTATATCAAAATATCACAGGATTTCGAGACCTATAACGAAGAGTTAAATAGTTTTCCTGCCATAGTACTTATAGATGGTGTCTTTATACCCAATCACGAAAAAATAAAGTCCTATGATGCACGTAAAATCCAAAAAATAAGCCTAGTTCGCGACCAGTTTGTCTTGGGAGGAAAGCAATACCAAGGAATGATGTCCATTGAAACCTTTGAAGGGGATTATCTTGAAGAACATACCTATGGAAATTCCGTGGCGATTCCTTTGAAACTTCCCGTTGCCAAGAAAAATTATTTCAAACAGGATTATGATAATGAGACCGCCGATTTCTCGCGAATTCCGGATTATAGAGGACTGCTTTTATGGGAACCACATGTAAAAGTCGAGGCTAGCAACTATAATTTTGAGTTTTTCGCGTCGGATGTCGAGGGCGTTTTTGAAGTAATATTGAATGGATTTACTACCTATGGCAAACCAATAACGGTAGTCAAAGAGGTAACTGTTATGAAAACCAGCCAATAAGGGATATATTCGGCAAAATCTTTTATTTTTAGCCCAAACGAAGATTAAATGCTAACCAAAGTTTATGGCAGTGCCGTTTTTGGCGTGGAGGCCACTACCATTACCGTTGAAGTAAATATTGACAAGGGAATTGGCTACCATCTTGTGGGCCTTCCCGATAATGCCATCAAGGAAAGCAACTACAGGATTGCTGCCGCACTTCAAAACAATGGCTATAAAATTCCCGGAAAAAAGATTACCATCAATATGGCCCCGGCCGATTTGCGCAAGGAAGGCTCTGCTTACGACCTTACCTTGGCCTTGGGGATTTTGGCCGCATCGGGTCAAATACAATCCGAAGCTATTGAGAAATATATCATTATGGGCGAGCTTTCTCTGGATGGCAGTTTGCAGCCCATAAAAGGGGCCTTACCCATTGCCATAAAGGCCCAGGAAGAGGGTTTTGAGGGTTTTATCCTCCCGGCCGAAAATGCCAAGGAGGCCGCCATTGTTGGGAATCTAAAAGTTTTTGGCGTTGAGAATATCAAACAGGTCATCGACTTTTTTGATAAAGGCACACCGCTTGAACAGACCATCATCGATACGCGGGAGGAGTTTTACAAGAGTCTGGATTTTCCGGAATTCGATTTTTCCGATGTCAAGGGTCAGGAAAGTATCAAACGCTGTATGGAAATTGCCGCTGCGGGCGGACACAATATTATTTTGATAGGGCCTCCGGGTGCGGGAAAGACGATGCTCGCCAAACGTTTGCCCTCCATTCTACCGCCCATGACTTTGCACGAAGCCTTGGAAACGACTAAAATCCATAGCGTAGTGGGCAAGATTAAGAATTTGGGACTCATGAGCCAACGACCGTTCAGGAGTCCGCACCACACGATTTCAGATGTGGCCTTGGTAGGAGGCGGAGCCTATCCACAGCCTGGGGAGATTTCGCTTTCGCACAACGGGGTACTGTTTTTGGACGAACTGCCGGAATTCAAACGCGGGGTGTTGGAGGTGATGCGTCAGCCGTTGGAGGACAGGGAAGTGACTATTTCCCGGGCGAAATTCACGGTAACCTATCCCAGTAGTTTTATGTTGGTAGCCAGTATGAACCCAAGCCCCGGTGGGTATTTCAACGACCCCGATGCACCCGTAACTTCTTCACCCGCAGAAATGCAACGCTATCTGAGCAAGATTTCCGGTCCTTTGTTGGACCGAATCGATATCCATATCGAAGTGACGCCGGTTCCCTTTGAAAAACTTTCCGAGGACCGCAAAGGCGAGAGTAGTGTGGAAATTCGCAAACGGGTGACCAAGGCCAGGGAACTCCAAACCGCCCGATTCCAAAAACTGGAAAACGTGCATTACAATGCGCAGATGAACACGAAACAGATACGGGAATTCTGCAAATTGGATGATGCTTCAAAATCCTTGTTGAAAAATGCCATGGAGCGACTCAATCTATCCGCCCGTGCCTATGACCGCATCTTAAAAGTAGCCCGAACTATTGCCGACTTGGATAATGCCACCGATATCAACGGAAACCATATCAGTGAAGCCATTCAATATAGGAGTTTGGACCGTGAAGGTTGGTTGGGGTGATTTTTTTCTAAGTTTTTAGTTTCAAGTTTCTGGTTTCAAGTTTCTGGTTTCAAGTTTAGAGTTCAGAATTTAGAGTTCAGAGTTTGAAGTGGAATGTTTCTTTTGTCATGCTGAGCGCAGCGAAGCATCTGTTGAAAGCCTAAGAGATTCCTCATTGCTTCACCTACCGCCAAGCCAAGTTGAGAATGAACAGCACGGAAAACATTTCCGCGCGATCGGGTATTCACGAGTTCTAAAACTCGAGCCAACTGGGATGGGAAAGAATGGTATAGAAAAATTTTTGAGCTATATGGAACTTAGTTATTTCCAACTAAATATTGCTCCAAACCGAGTTCTAATAAAGGGTATTTAATGATTCTTTCTTCTCTAGGGTCACAATTGAAAAAGTTTTCAACACCGTAGTGATAATTTCTTGGTGTGTAGAAAAGATTAAAATCAAAATCCTTTCTAAGGATGTCATCGGTATACTTAAACCTAATTACAAAGTACAAATCGTCGTATGATTTAATTTGTTCTTTCTCAACCTGAAATTTAGCTTCTATGGAATTATATACCTGATTGTTTTCGGGTATAGACATGGATTTTTTCCATGTATTTCCCCTTGGCGATAAAAAAACATTCCTCCTTAACATATTTTCATCTGATACCAATATTAGGCATTTATATCTAACATTGTTAGCTACACGTCCCCCATAGTTTGTGAATGTAAATGAAACATTATAACCATCACCTTTAACATCTTTAGTTAGCTTAAAACTATTCCCCAGGACCCCTAAATTTGGCGAATCTTTAACTAGTTTTTGTTTTTCCAAATCAACAAGTTCTTTTGATTTTTCAACTGCTCTATTTAGTAAACCAATTTGAATATTAATACTGTCATTTATACCACCAATTAAGCTGTCAATTTTCAGAATTTCACTTTTGGTGGAGCCAATTGATTCAACAGCAGTATTAAGGTTTTCAATTATTTTGGCAGCTCTTAAACTATCTACTGTAATTAGACTGTCCCTTTTTTTTTCTAATTCTGCTTGTTGTATTGAATCACTAGTGGTGTCCCAAATAGTTAGAAGTATCAGTGGAAGAAATAAAAGAATTATCCAGAATTTTCTGGATTTGCGAATTTTTTTCCAATTTTTAGCTTCTTTTTTCTTGAAATCCCATATTTCAAGTAGAGCTACGGAAATTGATATAAGAGTAATTATGATTTTTAGCCAAGGGATATCTTTCATTTATCCATGTTGTATTTGCCGCTAAATGAATCCAAAACTTTTCTCTCGCTACCGATAGTTTGCAATTAGTGGTTTAATTTATCTTTAATAATTTGAATAATGCAAGCTTAAATTGAAATCACCCCATCACCCGCTTTAGCCCTTTATCAAAAGTCTTCATATTCTCCATAGTATATTTAGTAATACACGGGCGCTATACCAAACATAGTATACTGTGCTATGGGGTTATCTAAAAATTTTTAATCGACTTTTTCCCATATAGCGAATATATACAGATTTGTCCCTTCTCTGGGATATCGAAGAATCATTTCAGTATCTGAAATGCTAATTATATATTGACTAGTTAAATAAGTATTTTGAGGTGCAAAATATTGATTAGTAATAGATTGAAAATTGATTTCTCTATTGTCAACTTCAACCTTTGCTACCAAGGATTTACTATCACTGTCAAATTCACATTCGCCCGGCATCCATCCTATGAAAAAACCTTGCTCACCATTTTCTGTGTAATCATAAATATGAGTAGAACCACTCGGGCAATACCTTAAAATTCCTAATTGTGTTATATTTTTCTTTCCTTTAGAATCTGAAGTTTGATAGGAGCTTGCCAAGTACCATTTGCCTATTATACTTTCGAAGTTATATAAACCTAACTGATTGGAATCCTTTGAGCAACCATTTATTAAAATTGCAAAAATAAAAATCAAATATTTTTTCATTTGTCTAAAATATGACTGTTCAATATAATTATCAAAACAATATTTTGTTGCCCCAACTAGCGCGAGCATCTTTCTGCTCGTGCCGTCAACAGTAAGTGGCATACGCTATTCAAATAACAGCTTGGTTTCTATAGGATGATATGCACCGTTTAAACCCTGTAATTATCTGCCCTCCAATTTTTTATGAGCCTTTTAATTTCTTTGTTGGTCAAGTTTTCCTTTAAAGCTTTTTCTACAAAGGGTACAAACTCGGCATCGCTCGCAAAACGCAACGCTATAATTTGGGATACTGTCAGTTCTTTAGGGAATAATTTGCCCGTTAGTACATAATACCTCAAATTTTCTTCAGCTTTTATGGCCCTATCCTGTGTTTTTAAGGGAAAACTGCGTACATACCATGCCATAACTAAAAATATAACAGCGATAAGTACTACTAATGATGCTACATAGAGGTTGTCCCTACTGGTGTGAATAAGATTGCTTATAGCCCCAAATAATAAGGCTAGTATCGAAAGAAACAAGAGTCCATGGAACCCTTTTACAAGTTTAGCATGATTTTTAAAATTCTGTTCTTTCATTTTTTAGTTTGATTTAAGGATGTTCATAGTTTTAGTAACCAAGCTCGTGCGTTTTTGTAACTAGTGTTGGTTCTTCCATCGAGCATTAAATAGTGTTAAGCGCCATCTGGGGCATTATTCCAATAATGCCCATTCTTCTTCGGTGGCCTTGGATTTTTGATACTCCATGACCATGAGCCAACCATTATCCTTTTTAACGAGTAGGGCTTCAAAGTGCACGAATTGTTTTGGAGCTGTTTTTGAACTACCATCATTGGATTGGAAACCAAAAATTCCTGTTTCATGCGCCGTGTTTTCGTCACCCACACGCTGTGAAAAACGGAATTCCACCGTATTCTGTGTTTTTCCAGCCTTGGTGTCAATGAAACCTTGCTTCCAATTTGAAAGCGCTTTGGTAATAGCTATGGATGATTTGTTTTCGCCAGTAGTAAATACAACAACTGCATCCTCATGATACGTGGCTTTATAACCTTCAAAGTCACCCTCCCCGACCGTTCTGGAAACCTCGGCCCAAAAGGTGTCCAATTCCGCAATTCTTAGTGAATCGTTGGAAATTCTCATCGTACCCACCAAAGTATGGTCAGTGCTATTTGCATGAGTGGTGGCGACACTTATCATAAGCACTAGGCTAAGAAATAGTTGATTTTTCTTCATATGTATGGTTTATTTATTTTATCTATTTCCAGTTCCCCCAGCTACCGCCAATTTGTATCTAGTGGCCACATTCAGTTCTAAAAAGAAGGAAACTTCAAATGCAAGAAACATTGAAATTTAACCCATCACCCTCTTAAGCCCTTTATCAAAAGCCTTCATATCCTCCATGGTGCCGGTACTGATACGTGCCCATTCATTGAAGGGAGGGAAGGGCCTACCAATCAAGACGTTTTCCTTTTCCATGGCGGCCATCATGTCTCGGATGGGCCTACCGGTTTTAAAGAAGACAAAATTGGTGTGGGATTTTATGTAGGGCAATTCCAAATCGTCCAAGGTTTTATAAATGGCCTGCTTGCCCTCCATGTTTTTCGCCACGCTAAATTTGTAAAATTCATCGTCGTCCAAGGCATGCTTGGCCGCCTCAATGGCCAACACATTGGTCATGGCCATCACACTATTTTGCAATCGTTTCGCAATATCCGGGCGCGCTACCAAGTAGCCGATTCGCATCCCCGCAAGTCCGTAAACCTTGGAAAAGGTCTTGGAAACGATGACGTTCTTGCCTTGCTTCACTAGTTCCACCATAGAAGGGTAATCTGGTTCCGTGATAAAATCGTAATAGGCCTCATCGCTAAAGACCATGGCGGTATCACTGGTACGCTCGCAAAAGGATTTTAGGTCGTTTTTGTCCAAAAGGGTCCCGGTAGGATTGTTGGGATTACAGATAAAAATGAGTCGGGTTTTGCCATTGACCCGGTTTTCCATCTCCTTTAAATCGTGCTGCATGTTCTCGTCCACAGGAACCCGGTGTACATAGGCACCAAAGTTTTCGGCATAGGTCATCATGGACTGGAAGGTTGGATCTGCAGCGATAAGTTCCCCTCCGTTGAGTCCGTAGGTAAGACCCACGGCCTTGAGTCCTTCCGTAGAACCCCCCGTTACAACTATATGGTCCGTGGAAACACCTTCGGTCTCCGCAATTTTTTCCAATAGTGGCCTAAAGACCATGGAGGGATACCTACAAGCGTTATCAAAAGCAGCGGTTATGGCCTTCCTTACTTTTGGGGAAGGGCCAAAGGGGTTTTCGTTGCTGTTCAGCTTGGCAACATCCAACGTTGCAATGCTAGGTCTGTTTGCAGGGTTTGTGAATGCCAGGGCGTTGGCACCGCCCAACATAGTTAGTCCTCCGCCAAGGGCAAAGGTCTTTAGCCAGTTTCTTCGGTCTATGTGGTTCATACCTTTTGGATTTTTCCTAAAAGGTACAAAAAGATGGGGTTACTCGTTAATCGAGGATATTTTACCCAGATTATTCATTAGAAAATCTATTGCAGCTTGAAATGCCGGCAAATAAGCGCTTTGCTACCGTTTTCGGAATCACAATAGCACTGCTACGCCGATTCTTCCAAACCACTTTATTTTATTGGCCTTTCAACCCTCACGACGAAGTTCCAATGCATAATCCGGGTTTAATGAAGGTTAACTTACAATTTCAATCGCCCAGCATTTCAAGTTCCAAAGCAACTTAAAAAAAGGTTTTTATGAAAGAGTATTTGTTTAGAGGTTTTCCGCTACAACTGAAATTCCTCGTTGTTGTTGTCCTTTTTCTCCTTCTTTTCAGAATTAAAGATATCCTTTAGAATATAGGAGGTAACGATGGTGAGTCCGGTCGTAAGGGTGGGGATGGCGAATTCCCAATTTAAAAGCTGCATTAAACCACCGGCAATGATGGTCAGTACGCCCACGACCATAGCAAAATTCCAAGCTATCTCTACGAAGGTATTGGTCGATTTCCTATCGTGGTCCATAAAATAGGCCGTTCCTTCCATCGCGAACCATAGGATAAAGGAAAGTGCCGTACCTATTTGGAAAATTCCGGTATATGGGAAATCCAAGATCCGAAGCAGCCCATTGGTCGTCCAAAAAAGTACGAGTACCATTTTGATAAAGTCGACGGGTTTTTTTGGATTCTTTCTCGAAAACCGAATCCCATAAAGTACCAAGATGGCCAAAAAGGAGACCAAAATGATACCGCCGGCATAGGGCCAATGCACGATTCGCGTGAGCATTCCAACGATCAAACAGGCCAGTGCCACTCTGAGCGGCGTTTTTAATGTTTTGTTGGATGTGCTCATAACGAAGGTTTTTAGTTGATAACTTTTATGTTTGCCTTTAGGCCTTCCATGATTCCTATAATGTTCTTTATGGTCTCGTTCAAATAATACCGAACCAGAATATGCGGTATGCGTATGGTGGTAAAACCGTTCTTGAAGGAATGCATGGCCTCTTCCAAATTGTTTATGGCCTGTTCTTCCGTCAATTTATCATAGCCGCAGTCTATTTCAATATTCAATTTTACACGGGAAATGGCAATATCCACGGATTTCTTTCCATCCCACCATTCCAACATTCCCTGTACACCGGCCTCTTTAAGTCCGTAGTACAATTGAATGGCCTCCAAGGGCGTGTTGTTCTTTTGGATCAAGACCTTTATCAGTTCTTGATGATGGGCGCAAAGTTCCACGCCCACACTCTCTATGGCACTTTTATGGTCAAGATATCCAAGCTCTTTGTTACATTCTAAGCAAGTCATTAAGTAGGTTAAGTTTATTTTGTTTGGGATAGTAATAACAACGAAATTTTGGCTTTATTATCAAGTATCGACGTATGACCTCCGGATTTTAGACGAATGACATTTTTTTAGATAAACGGCATTTTGAAATGTTAAAATTGTTGTGAACTTCTATTTTTTGAAAGGGAGATTTTTAGGATAATTGAAGGTATCTTTAGCAAAACCGAAAATTTTCTGCCAAATGTTCAAAAAAATGGGTCCGGGAGTCCTTGTTGCGGCCGCCTTCATTGGTCCGGGAACGGTAACGGCCTGTACCTTGGCAGGGGTTTCCTTTGGATATGCCCTCTTGTGGGCCATGCTACTTTCGATAGTGGCTACGATGGTATTACAGGAAATGTCGGCCCGGTTGGGCATCATCACCCAAAAGGGATTGGCGGAAGTAATCAAACAGGAATTGGTAAATCCGTATATCCGAACGGGGGTGTTGGGTATTATCGTTTCGGCCATCGTCGTGGGCAATGCCGCCTACGAGGCGGGAAACATTGGTGGGGGGGCCTTAGGCCTCGAAGCCATTTTTGGAACTTCGTTTACGGGATACTATCCGTTCGTTATCGGGTTTTTGGCCTTTTTCCTATTATTTATCGGAAATTATAAAGTACTGGAAAAGGTATTCATATCCTTGGTAATCCTCATGAGCCTTTCCTTCGTCATTACGGCCCTGCTCACCAAACCTGATGTATTATTGATTTTGCAAGGGCTTTTTATTCCGAAGGTGGAAAATGAAAATATCCTAACCGTAATTGCGCTTGTTGGGACTACCGTAGTCCCGTACAATTTGTTTTTACACGCTTCCTTGGTAAGTGAAAAATGGAAATCGAAAACCGATTTGGAATATGCGAAGCGTGATACCTATATATCGATTGTCTTGGGCGGCATCGTTTCCATGTGTATTATTGTGGCGGCAGCTTCGGTAGATTTGATGCAGGTCGAAAGTGTCATGGACATGGCCAAGGCTTTGGAACCTTTGTACGGTACCAGTGCCCGATACTTCATTGGAATCGGACTTTTTGCCGCCGGGGTTACATCGGCCATTACCGCACCCTTGGCGGCGTCCTATGTTGCGGCCAATTGTTTTGGATGGAAGCAAGGACTGAAGGATACTAGATTCCGAATGGTTTGGATGGTCATTTTGGGCTTGGGCGTCTTCTTCCTTTCCTTCAATATCAAACCGATAGAAGTCATCAAATTCGCCCAAATTGCGAACGGAATCCTGCTGCCCATAATCGCCATTTTTCTGCTTTGGGTGGTGAACAGGGTCACCTTGATGGCCGATAACAAGAATACAGTAATGCAGAACCTTTTGGGAATTTCCATTGTGCTGATAGCTGTCTTTTTGGGAATAAAAAGTATTTTAAAGGTGTTGGAAGTAGTATGATGACGGAATATACCATAGATATCAACTGCGATGTAGGAGAGGGCGTGGCCAATGAAGCGAAGCTGTTTCCATACATTTCCAGTTGCAATATTGCCTGTGGGGGACATACGGGTGATCGGGATTCGATGCGGGAGACCCTTCGTTTGGCAAAAAAGTTTGGAGTTGGGATAGGGGCGCATCCCTCGTATCCGGACCGTGAAAATTTTGGAAGAAAATCACTTTCCATGGATGCCACGGAATTATCCCAAAGTATCAAAGATCAAATCCATCAGTTGGCATCGATCTGCAAAGAGGAAAAAGTTTCGATACAACATATCAAGCCCCACGGAGCGCTTTATAACGATTTGGCAAAGGACGGAGAATTGTCCCGTATCTTTTTGGATGCGATTCAGGAGTATAAATCTGAATTGGTAGTGTTCGTACCTTTTGATTCCGTCTTGGAAAAATTAGCGCTTAAGGAAGGGTTCCAAATAAAGGTGGAGGCTTTCGCCGATAGAAATTACACGGAAGAATTGACCCTCGTTCCAAGAACCCATCCCAATGCATTGATCACGGAACCCCTAGAGGTGTTGAACCATGTGGTGCGGATGGTCAAGGAGCGGCAGGTCAGGACCATAGCTAATACCTTTGAACCGATGCTTGCCCAAACCTATTGCGTGCATGGCGACACCCCGGAAGCTTTGCAAATATTGACGTATATTACGAAGGAATTACCAAAATATCAGATAGCCTTAAAAAGATGACGCATCCCCCAATTTCCTTAAAACCGTATGGAAGACACGCCATATTGATCGAATGGCCCAACGAGGTAAGCGAACATATTTTGGAAAGCATTTTGGATTTTGAGGACTTTCTCCTGAAGGATTGCCTCAAGGAAAAGGATTGGGAAACGATAACCGCCTACAATTCGCTCCTGTTGGTTCATCCCAAACTGGAAATCGACTTTCCAAAATTTATCCACTCCCTACAGGAATGGTATGACCGATCTAAGGGGCGCGTGGCTAGGGATAGGGTACTTTGGAAATTGCCTGTATGTTACGACAGGTCCTTTGGTATCGATTTGGAAGACGTCGCAAAGCGTTTGGATAAAAGTGTGGACGCGATTATCAAACTTCACACGGAAAATACATACACTGTATATGGTATCGGGTTCGTTCCTGGTTTTATGTATTTGGGCGGTGTGCCAGCGGAACTGGAGATCCCCAGAAAGGTGACCCCCAGATTAAAAGTGCAAAAAGGCTCCGTAGGTATCGCGTCAAAGCAAACGGGAATCTATCCGCAGGAATCCCCAGGTGGCTGGAACATAATCGGCAACTGTCCGGTGCCCTTGTTCGATAGGAATAAAAAGGACCCTTGTTTTGTGAACGTTGGGGATAAAATTCAGTTTCAACCCATTTCCATGGGCGAGTACGAACTACATAAAATCGAGGCCGAGGTGGGTATTTATAAACCAGAAAAAATACTATTGGATGCTTAAGGTTTTAAAAGCCGGATTTTTCACGAGCGTACAGGATTTGGGTCGGTTCCATCATCGTAAAAAAGGGGTTCCGGTATCGGGATGTATGGACCAGCAATCGGTTTACAAGGCCAATACCTTGTTGGAAAACGACGATCGTAGTGCCGTTTTGGAAATTACCATGACGGGCCCCACCTTGTTATTTGAAAAGGACACCTACATCGTTTTGGGAGGAGCACAGATTTCCGTGACCTTGAACAATGAACCCATCCAAAATTATAAAGTCTATCCCGTGAAGGAAGGGGATATCCTGTCCTATGGGAAACTTAAAAAGGGATTTAGAAGCTATTTGGCCTTAAAGGGCGGATTCAAAACGAAGGAAATATTGGGCAGCCGTTCCTTTTATGTTCCCATTACGAATGTAAATAGAATTGAGGAGGGTGATGAGGTTCCCTATGGGGAACACCGCAATTTTGCACCCAAAATTTCTGAATTGAAAGTGGATAGCTTTT
The DNA here is from genome assembly GCF_005780245.1 of Maribacter aurantiacus. Taxonomy (NCBI): domain Bacteria; kingdom Pseudomonadati; phylum Bacteroidota; class Flavobacteriia; order Flavobacteriales; family Flavobacteriaceae; genus Maribacter; species Maribacter aurantiacus. Next base: position 213,701 of record NZ_VBUK01000005.1, read on the forward strand.
TGGACGAGACCGTTTTGGAAGTCTATAAGGCCCCGGAATTCGATTTACTGACGGATAAACAACTGGAAAACCTCTTTTCACGGAAATTCACCGTCTCCAAGGAAAACAATCGTATGGCCTACCAACTGTCCGAAACCTTGGAAGCGCATCAACATAGCATTCTAACTTCGGCCACGTTACCGGGCACCATCCAGTTGACTCCATCGGGAAAGTTGATCGTGCTTATGAAGGACGGACAGACTACCGGTGGCTATCCAAGGATATTACAGCTTTCGGATAGGTCCATTTCCGTATTGGCACAAAAACGGGAAGGCAATATGGTATCCTTTAAATTTATTTAGTCGGGGGAAACGCCCTATTTGCCTGTAGCCCGCCATCGTTTTTAAAATAGTATTTTGGACGTATTGATTTTTTGCGTACTATTGTCCCATGATTATGAATAACGAAATTGTCATTGAGGTCGTCATTATTTCCAATAGGAAATGATATAGATTTTTCGTTGACTTAAAAAACCTGTATCAGAGCCATCCGATACAGGTTTTTTTATGTTTCCATTTGAAATCACCATGTATTGAATATGATAATAAAACAAAGGTTAAGTATCTGAAGGACAGTTTTTTAATTAATTTTTATGGGTATTGAATTTGAACCTGATTTAAATGTTAAAAAATGAACGCTTACTAAACTTATATCTTTGATATACGCCAACGTAAAAATAAAAGGAAGAAGACGAAAAAATGGAATTGAACAAGTATAGTAAAACTGTAACCCAAGACCCCACATTGCCAGCGGCACAGGCCATGCTACATGCCATTGGCCTAACAGATGATGATTTGAAGAAACCCCTGATCGGTATTGCAAGTACAGGTTATGAGGGGAATCCATGTAATATGCACTTAAACGATTTGGCGGTACATGTGAAGAAGGGTGCGGACAATGCAGGGTTGGTTGGTCTTATTTTCAATACCATTGGTGTGAGTGACGGTATTGCCAACGGAACCCCAGGGATGCGTTATTCCTTGGTTTCAAGGGATGTTATTGCCGATTCTATGGAAACGGTCGTAGAGGCCATGAGCTATGACGGATTGGTTACGGTGGTAGGATGTGACAAGAATATGCCGGGTGCCCTTATGGCGATGCTGCGTTTGAACAGGCCTTCCGTTTTGGTATATGGTGGGACGATTGCATCGGGATGTCATAATGGAAAAAAACTGGATATTATTTCCGCTTTTGAGGCCTATGGACAAAAAGTAGCCGGAAATATAGATGAAGAAGAATACAAGGAAGTTATCCACAAAGCGTGTCCGGGTGCAGGTGCCTGCGGTGGTATGTACACCGCGAACACCATGGCCTCGGCCATTGAGGCGTTGGGAATGTCTTTGCCATTCAACTCCTCGAACCCTGCCATCAGCGACGGAAACCTGAAGGAACAGGAATCCGTAAAGGCCGGGGAGGCGATGCGATTGTTGCTGGAACGAGATATCAAACCTTTGGACATCGTTACCAAAAAATCCTTGGAGAACGCTTTTAGATTGGTAACGGTTCTAGGTGGATCCACCAATGCCGTGCTCCACTTCTTGGCGATTGCCAAGGCCGCCCAGATAGAATTCACTTTGGAGGACTTTAAGAAAATAAGCGACAACACACCCTTGTTGGCCAATTTAAAACCGAGCGGAAAGTATTCCATGGAAGACCTTCATGGGGTAGGTGGTATTCCCGGAGTTTTAAAGTATATGTTGGATAACGAAATGTTGCACGGCGATTGCTTGACGGTTACTGGAAAGACGCTTGCCGAAAACCTAAAGGACGTACCCAACCTGATCGAGGGCCAGGACATTGTCCATACCTTGGACAATCCGATCAAAGAAACAGGGCATATTAGAATTCTGTTCGGGAATTTGGCTACGGAAGGTGCGGTCGCCAAGATTACGGGCAAGGAAGGACTGGCCTTTAAAGGAACCGCCAATGTCTTTGACAGCGAAACGGCCGTGAACGAAGGCATCAAGAACGGGAAGGTCAAAAAGGGCGATGTGGTGATTATTCGCTACGAAGGTCCCAAAGGGGCACCCGGAATGCCGGAGATGTTGAAACCTACTTCTTCCATCATGGGAGCGGGACTGGGCAAGGATGTCGCTTTGATTACGGATGGCCGTTTTTCGGGTGGATCGCACGGATTTGTGGTCGGCCACGTGTCACCGGAAGCACAGGTTGGAGGGAACATCGCATTGGTTCAGAATGGGGATATTATTTCCATTGACGCCGTGAACAATACCATTGATATTGAAATTTCCGATGCCGAACTGGAAGCGAGAAGGGCCAAATGGGTGGCACCGGAACTAAAGGCCAAAAGAGGAATGTTATACAAGTACGCCAGAAGTGTATCGTCCGCAGCAAACGGATGTGTAACGGACGAATTTTAATCAGGCGTATTTTTAATTGTTTGATATGGAAACATTGAAAGAAAAAAAGACAGCGCAGGAGACTGCAACATCCATGAAAATTAGTGGTGCGGAAGCCATCATCCATTGTTTGTTGGCGGAAGGGGTCGATTTGATCTATGGCTACCCGGGCGGGGCCATTATGCCTGTCTATGACGAACTATATAAATTCCAGGATAAGCTTACGCATATCCTAACAAGACATGAGCAAGGAGCGACCCATGCCGCGCAAGGGTACGCGAGGGTATCAGGAAGAGTAGGGGTGGCCATGGCGACATCAGGTCCGGGGGCCACCAACTTGGTAACGGGTCTGGCGGATGCCCAGATAGATTCCACGCCCTTGGTTTGTATCACGGGTCAGGTACCCCGACATTTGTTGGGTTCCGATGCCTTCCAGGAAACGGATATCATTGGTATTTCTACCCCCGTCACCAAGTGGAACTATCAGGTGACCAAGGCTTCCGAAATTCCGGAAATCATGGCCAAGGCCTTTTATATTGCCAAATCCGGCCGTCCGGGCCCGGTATTGGTGGATATTACCAAAAATGCCCAGTTTGACGAACTGGATTTCAGTTATACAAAATGTACGGGTGTACGAAGTTATAAGCCCGCACCAAAACCAAATCCTGAGGCTTTAAAACAGGCGGCGGATATGATCAATAACGCCAAAAAACCATTGATCGTTTGGGGCCAGGGCGTCATTCTTGGTAAGGCGGAGCAAGAGCTGAAGGAACTGGTGGAGAAAGCCGGGATTCCTGCTGCTTGGACCATCATGGGAGCATCGGCCTTGGATACCGATCACCCATTGAACGTGGGGATGGTTGGGATGCACGGGAACTATGGACCCAATATATTGACCAATGAATGCGATGTGCTGATCGCCATCGGGATGCGTTTTGACGATCGGGTAACAGGTCGATTGGAAGATTACGCAAAACAGGCAAAAGTCATCCATTTTGAGATCGACCCTGCCGAGGTCAATAAAAATGTCCATGCCGATGTGGCCGTGTTGGGCAATTCAAAGGAAACCTTGGGCCTGATTCTTCCTTTGATAAACTCCAATTCACACGAAAAATGGCATAACCTCTTCAAGGAAAAATATCAGATTGAGTATGATACGGTCATTAAAAATGACATTTATCCTACCAAGGAAGGTTTGACCATGGGCGAGGTAATCGAGGAAATCAATTTGGCTTCGGACCAAAAGGCGGTGATCGTTACGGATGTGGGCCAGCACCAGATGATCGGTTGTAGATATGCGAAATTCAAGGAATCCAAAAGTAATATTACGTCCGGTGGACTTGGAACCATGGGCTTTGCACTTCCAGCGGCCATCGGTGCCAAAATGGGTGCCATGGACAGGGAGGTAGTGGCCATCATAGGCGATGGGGGATACCAAATGACGATTCAGGAGTTGGGGGTTATTTTCCAACACAACGTTCCGGTGAAAATTGTGGTGTTGAATAACGACCACTTGGGAATGGTGCGCCAATGGCAAGAGCTGTTCTTTGACCGTAGATATGCTTCCACGGTCATGACGAATCCGGATTTTGTAAAGATTGCCGAAGGGTATCATATCCAAGCAAAAAGAGTAACCGAAAGAAAGGATTTGAAAAGTACGGTTCAGGAAATGATGGCTTCAAAAAATCCATATTTCTTGGAGGTAAAAGTTGAAAAGGAGGACAACGTTTTCCCGATGATTCCTTCCGGTGCAGCGGTGTCCGAGATACGATTGAAATAGTCTATGAACGATTCCAACGTCCTAGATATCCCAAAGGTTTACAAGGCACTACAGGATACATCCCATGCAATTGGGTTTACCATGCCATCGGATGTATATGTGGGGACCTTTTTAAAAACCTTGGTCAGTTCAAAACCTGGGGGAAGATTTTTGGAACTGGGGACCGGAATAGGCTTGAGTTTGTCATGGATCATTGATGGGCTGGATACGGAATCGGAACTAATTTCGGTAGATAATGATTCCCAATTGATTGAAATTGCCCGTTCCTTCTTTGGCGATGACGACCGGGTAACATTGATTTGTCAGGATGGGGCTAGATGGATCGAAAACTATAAAGGTGAAAAGTTCGATTTGATTTTTGCCGATGCATGGCCCGGAAAATACGGTCAGTTGGAAGAAACCTTGGCATTGTTGAAAATCGGTGGTTTTTATGTCATCGACGATATGTTGGCGCAGCCCAATTGGCCAGAAGGACACGACAAAAATGTGGAGGCATTGGTGGAGCATTTGGAAAGTAGGGAGGACATAACCTTGACAAAAATGAATTGGTCAACGGGAATCGTGTTGGCCGTAAAAATAAAATAAGGAAGGACTGTAGGTCCATATAAAAATTAACCGCCACAAAAAGTGGCCAAGAATTTAGGGTTTCGAAATGAAAAATGAATGGTTTACCATATCGGTATATTCCGAAAACAATGTGGGATTGCTCAATAGGATATCGGGCATATTTTTAAAAAGGCACATCAATATAGAAAGTCTGAACGTTTCAAAATCGGAAATAGACCACGTATCCAAGTTCACCATCGTAGTCAATACTACGGAAAAATGGGTGCATAACATCGTTGGGCAAATTGAAAAACAGATAGAGGTCATCAAGGCCTTTTACCATACGGATGATGAAACCATTTATCAGGAATCGGCCCTGTTTAAAATAGCATCCAATCTTTTGTTCGATGAACGCCAGATCCAGAACATCATCAAGGAAAGTAATTCACAGATCGTTACGGTTTCCAGGGAATTTTTCGTTTTGGCAAAGAGTGGTAGAAGGTTCGAGATTGATGAGATGTACGAACAATTGAAGCCCTTTGGCATTATGCAGTTCGTGCGTTCCGGCCGAATCTCGGTGACCAAGGATGAAATGCAGATTACGTCTTTGTTGAAAGAGTTCCAGCACAATTAATACTTTTGAAAACTAATTAATCAAAATCCCTTTTGGGAAAAATCACACTTAAAAACTAGAAATAAAATGTCAAATTACTTTAATACGCTGTCGTTACGGGACCAATTGACGCAATTGGGAAAATGTAGATTTATGGAAGCCACGGAATTCTCCGATGGCGTAACTGCGTTAAAAGGAAAGAAAATTGTAATCGTAGGCTGCGGTGCCCAAGGCTTGAACCAAGGCTTGAACATGAGGGATTCCGGACTGGATATCGCTTATACACTGAGGGACGCCGCCATTAAGGAAAAGAGACAGTCATACCTCAATGCCTCTGAGAACGGTTTCAAAGTTGGAACCTATGAGGAATTGATTCCAAGTGCAGATTTGGTCATTAACCTTACTCCGGATAAGCAACACACCCAGGTCGTAGGCGCCGTGATGCCCTTGATGAAGAAAGGGGCTACCTTGTCCTATTCACACGGATTCAATATTGTTGAAGAGGGAACAAAAATCAGAAAAGATCTTACCGTAATCATGGTCGCCCCCAAGAGTCCGGGTTCTGAGGTACGGGAAGAATACAAGAGAGGTTTTGGGGTACCTACCTTGATTGCGGTACACCCAGAAAATGACCCGGAGGGAAAAGGCTTGGAACAGGCCAAGGCCTATGCTGCCGCTACGGGCGGACACAAGGCCGGGGTGTTGGAATCTTCCTTCGTTGCGGAGGTAAAGTCCGATTTAATGGGCGAGCAGACTATTCTTTGTGGTCTGTTGCAGACAGGTTCCATTTTATGTTTCGATAAAATGATCGAAAAGGGTATCGACCCGGGCTACGCTTCCAAGTTGATCCAATTCGGATGGGAAACCATTACGGAGGGTATGAAATATGGAGGTATCACCAACATGATGGACCGTTTGTCAAATCCGGCCAAAATAAAGGCCTTTGAACTTTCCGAAGAATTAAAGGATATCATGCGGCCTTTGTTCCAGAAGCACATGGACGATATCATGACGGGACATTTCTCCAAGACCATGATGGAAGATTGGGCCAATGACGATAAGAATCTATTGACCTGGAGAGCGGAAACCGGGGAAACGGCTTTCGAAAAAACACCTGCAGGCGATATGACCATTACAGAACAGGAATACTATGACAACGGTGTATTGATGGTGGCCATGGTACGGGCCGGGGTCGAACTCGCCTATGAGTCCATGACAGAATCGGGGATCATTGGTGAATCCGCATATTACGAATCCCTGCATGAGACCCCGTTGATTGCAAATACGATTGCTAGAAAGAAACTTTTTGAAATGAACCGGGTGATTTCAGATACGGCGGAATACGGTTGCTATTTGTTCGATCATGCCTGTAAACCTTTGTTGGCGGACTTCATGAAAAAAATAGATACCGATGTCATCGGGAAGCATTATGGCGAAGGCAGTGACAATGATGTGGACAATGCGAAACTGATCGAAGTGAACAAAAGACTACGGGAACATCCGGTGGAAATTGTGGGTGCAAGGCTACGTGAGAGCATGACCGCTATGAAACCTATCGTGTAATCTTAGATATAACGGACCTTTACCGTACATCTTATGGAATATTTCCCAAAGGTAGAGGATATACAGCAAGCGGCGTTGACCATTCGGCAAGTATCGGAGGTAACGCCGCTTACTCCTAGTATACGTTTGTCCAAACAGTTTGGGGCAAATGTATTTTTGAAGCGTGAAGACCTGCAGCGGGTCCGGTCCTACAAGATACGGGGAGCCTTTAACAAAATAAATTCCCTTTCTCAGGAAGAAAGAAGGCATGGCGTGGTTTGTGCGAGTGCCGGCAATCATGCGCAAGGCGTCGCCTTTGCCTGTAGACATTTAAAAATTGAGGCAACGATTTATATGCCTTCCGTAACCCCAAGACAAAAAGTGGAGCAAACGCAGATGTTTGGGGAGGAATGGGTGCGCATAGTACTTGAAGGCGATACCTTCGACGACTCCTACAATGCGGCCATGAAGTATTGTACTGCCGAAAACAAGACCTTTATCCATCCGTTCGATGACCCCAAGGTAATTGAGGGACAGGGTACCGTGGGACTGGAACTGTTGGAACAGGCCACGAACCCCATCGATTACATTTTCGTTGCCATAGGTGGGGGCGGACTGGCATCGGGGCTTTCGGCTGTTTTTAAAAACCGTTCGCCAAAGACGAAAATTATTGGTGTGGAACCCTTGGGAGCTCCGTCCATGAAAACATCCATGGAGAACAATCGGAATACGGAATTGGAACATATCGATAAGTTCATTGATGGTGCCGCGGTAAAAAAGGTAGGGGACCTCACTTTTGCCATTTGCAGGGAACATCTTTGCGATATCGTAACGGTACATGAGGGGAAGGTTTGTCAAACTATATTAGATTTGTACAACAGGGACGCCATTGTTGTGGAACCCGCTGGGGCTTTGAGCATCGCGGCGTTGGACGCCTTTGCAGACCAAATCAAGGGAAAGAACGTGGTCTGTATCGTAAGCGGTAGCAATAATGATATTACAAGAACTGCGGAAATAAAGGAGCGTGCCCTTTTATATGGGAAATTAAAACACTATTTTATTGTCCGATTTCCCCAGCGCCCGGGAGCCCTTAAGCAATTTGTTGCGGAGATTTTGGGTCCTACGGATGACATAACGCATTTTGAGTATTCCAAAAAATCCAGCAAGGAAAATGCGCCGGCCGTCGTGGGTATCGAGCTAAAAAATCCAGAGGATTTACAACCTTTAATGGAGCGCATGAAGGCCAATAATTTTTTTGGGGAATATATAAACGACAAACCGGATTTATTTCAATATTTAGTATAAAATTGAGAACATGAGCAAAAAGAATAGCAACATACCTAAAGAGTTCGCCATTGAGCAGCCCATTCACCAAACCAAGTATTTGATAGATGGCAAGTTAAAGGAGTGGTCAGGACCTGTGACTGAAGTTTATTCCACGATTTCATCCACCGAGGACTATAAACCCACCTTGTTGGGCAGTATTCCAGATTTGCAGGAACCGGAAGCCATGGATGCTTTGAACGCAGCACTTACTGCCTATGATAGGGGGCAGGGTGTATGGCCCACAATGCATGTACGGGATCGTATCATTTGCATGGAAAATTTTGTCAAGCAGATGAAGACCAAAAGGGACATTGTAGTAAAATATTTAATGTGGGAAATTGGAAAATCCCTTCCAGATTCCCAAAAGGAGTTTGACAGAACGGTGGAGTATGTGGAAGATACCATTGAAGACTACAAAAACTTGGATAGAAACGCAGCCAAGTTTCAGAAGCACGATGGTGTCTATGCCCATATCAAAAGGGGGCCCTTAGGCGTGGTACTCTGTTTGGGACCCTATAACTACCCTTTGAACGAGACCTTTGCATTGTTGATTCCTGCTATCATTATGGGAAACACGACGATTTTTAAACCAGCCAAACATGGGGTTTTGTTAATTACTCCTTTGTTAGAGGCTTTTCAATCCTGTTTTCCAAAAGGTGTCGTGAATGTTATTTTTGGAAGGGGAAGAACGGTCGCCGCACCTATAATGCAGACAGGAAAAGTGGATGTTTTGGCTTTGATAGGAAACAGTAAATCTGCAAACGCTTTGCAGGACCAACATCCAAAAAGCAACAGGTTGCGATTGGTTCTTGGCTTAGAAGCTAAAAACCCCGCAATTATTTTGCCGGATGCGGATATGGAACTGACTATCAATGAATGTTTGGCAGGCACCCTTTCCTTTAATGGTCAGCGATGTACGGCTTTGAAGGTTATCTATGTACATGAGAAGGTTCGTGAAAATTTCCTTAAGAAATTTGCCGATGAAGTGGATAAATTGAAGTTTGGAAATCCGTGGGATGATGGCGTAAAATTGACGCCATTGCCGGAACCTGATAAACCCGCTTATATTCAGGAACTCATAGATGATGCCGTTGCTAAAGGAGCCAAAATATTGAATAAAAAAGGAGGGAAGCATTTTGATAATTATATCTGGCCGGCCGTCCTATATCCGGTGACAAAGGAAATGCGCGTATATCAGGAGGAACAGTTTGGACCTATTATTCCTGTGTTGTCTTTTTCCGATATTGAAGAACCTTTGGACGATATGGCGAAAAGCAACTACGGACAGCAAGTCAGTCTTTTTGGTAAGGACGTGTATACACTTTCTCCGTTGATCGATACCTTGGTGAACTTGGTCTGTAGGGTAAACTTGAACAGTTCCTGTCAGAGAGGTCCGGATGTATATCCGTTCACGGGAAGGAAGGATTCAGCACAGTCTACATTGAGTGTGCACGATGCTTTGCGTTCATTTTCCATAAGGACCTTTGTTGCATTTAAGGACAATGATTTGAATACGGAAACTGTACAGCAGTTGTTGGAAGCCAAGGTTTCCAATTTTGTAAGCACGGATTACATTCTTTAATTATCAAACAACAGAATGAAAGCCGAAACGTTCGTTTCGGCTTTTTTATTAAGTTTTGCCTAGAAATATGGCATTTTAACAATAACTAACAATTTGTTAGGGTATTGAGTTAATATTGAACATAAATAGGATAATGTACAAATAACTTTTGGCAAATAAGTTCCCTAGTTTTGCATGGTAAAAACGAATGAGAGCACTATGAATTTAGAACGGACGAACAAAAAAGCACTTTTCTCCTTGGCCCTCGGAGGTTTTGGCATTGGGCTAACAGAGTTCGTCATTATGGGCATACTTACGGAAGTTTCCGACGCCTTGGAAATTACAATTTCTCAAGCCGGACATTTCATAGCGGCCTATGCTTTTGGCGTTGTGGTAGGTGCACCTTTGTTGACCAGTTTGGGGTCCAAACTGTCCCCAAAACGAATGCTGTTCATTTTGATGGTCTGGTTTACCCTGTTCAATACCCTTTCGGGGCTTTCTACGAATTACGTAACACTATTGTTACTACGGTTTTTATCTGGAATACCCCATGGCGCATTCTTTGGTATTGGCGCGGTAGTGGCCATGAAATTGGCAAGAAAGGGCAAATCGGCCCAAGCCATAGCCATGATGTTCTCAGGGTTGACGGTTGCCAATGTTATCGGTGTTCCAATCGGCACTTACATTGGTCAGGAATTTGGCTGGAGCATGTCATTTTTTTTGGTGGGTGTTGTCGGTATATTAACATTGACCACCTTGCAGTTCTGGATGCCACAAATGGAAGCGGCGACCAATACGCCCCAAGTAAAATTATCAGAGGCTTTACGAAACAAGCAATTGTGGGCCATGATTGCCTTGACCACTATTGGGACGGGAGGCTTTTTTGCATGGTATAGCTATATTGCCCCATTGATAACTGATGTGGCCGGCTTGGAAGACCATTATGTAGGCTATGCGATGATGCTCGCCGGATTGGGGATGGTTTTTGGAAATTTTGTTGGGGCCAAAATGGCGGAAGTATTTTCCCCTTTAAGGGCCGTTATTATAAGTTTGTCCGTTATGTCCATTGTCTTGGTAATCAATATGTTCATTGCTTCAAATCCGTATATATTGATGGTATTTACCTTTTTGATAGGCGCCATTGCCTTTACGGTTTCCACGCCCATTCAAATGGCCATCATCAATACGGCAAAAGGCTCTGAAATGCTGGGGTCCTCTATGAACCAAAGTGCTTTTAACATGGGAAATGCTTCGGGGGCCTATCTGGCAGGTTTGCCCATGGTATTTGGGTTGGAGGTGATCTATTCCAGTTTGGTTGGTGGAATCTTGGCTGCATCTGGAGTAATATTGGCCATAGCGATATACCTTTACCGAAAACAGCAAATAGGAAAATCGAATAAAGTTGCGGTACCTTCCTAATTGACATCGGAATTTAGTATTTTCACAACTTTATGATTTTGGCCGTAATGAATTTCTAATTTTTGCGTTAGAAGTTATACTTAAACCATTTTCCAAAGTGCATCGATTTAAACTTATTTTTGGCTCCTCATTTTTGGTGCTGATTCTTTTTGTTTTGTCCGCTGCGACCATAGATACGAAAGTTGAAGAGGTTTCTCCAGAGGAACTGCAACAGCGGTTGGCCATGCAAAAGGAAGCCAAAATATATGCTTCCCGAAAGAGGGCCTTGGAAGAGGCTGTGAAACAATACTTTAATCAGGCCATTGCATCTGGTGAAATTGTAGGTGCCGGTGTAAGCATTGTAAAAGGAGATTCCATTATACTGTCCCAAGGATATGGAAAGAGAAATAACCAAAAAGGCACTCGAATAGATGGCGAAACCGTATTCAGATTAGGTTCCTTATCCAAAGGTTTTACGGGTGTTTTGGCAGCCAAGTTGGTGGAGGAGCGTGCATTTGATTTTATGGACAAGGTTACGGATTATCTTCCGGAGTTTGTTTTTGGGGATAGTACGAATACCCAGAGTATTAAGATAGCCCATTTGCTTTCCCATACTTCAGGAACACCCTATCACAGTTATACCAATTTGGTGGAAGCAGGTTTGTCCATGGGCAAGATTGCAGGTCAATTTAAGGAGGTGCAACCCCAAAGTCCGCCAGGTATTCAATACAGCTACCAAAACGCTATGTTCGCGCTTTCCCAGGAAATTATGCTTCAGGCCACCGGTCAGGATATCAACACATTATTGATGCAACGTTTTTTTGAACCTTTGGGAATGTACAGTGCTTCCATGGACCATGCTTCTTTTTTGGAAAAGGGGAATATTGCAGAGCCCCATATAAAAAACGGACATAGCTGGCGAATTTTGCCACTGAAGGACAACTATTACAACGCTGTTGCTGCGGGCGGCATCGATGCCAGTGCCAATGATATGGGTAAATGGATGCGCTTTTTATTGGGACATAATACTTCCGTTATGGCAAAAAGTACTTTGGAAAAAGCTTTTAAGCCTTTTATCGAATTGAACGAGAACAATAAGTATTATCAACGTTGGGAAGGACACTTAAAATCAGCTTATGCTTTTGGGTGGAGAATCCACACAATGAAGAATGAAACAACCAATAAAGAGGAAACCATAGTACATCATGGAGGCAGTGTCAATAGTTACAGAAATGAAATTGCTCTTTTTCCAGATGCCGACCTTGGCATTTGTGTGCTAATGAACAATCATTCAAGTCTGGCAAAAAATGTGATACCGGAACTAAGGGCTTTAGTACAATATATTTATGAATTATCACCCGATGCTTTGGCGAGCTTATAGTTTTTAAGTGTAATTCAAGAAAAAACCCTCAACGAAAACATTGAGGGTTTTTAATTTTATAAGGTAAATGGTTTAGATGTTTTTTGCCAGCCAATCCCCAACTTCACTTGTTTTATAAGATTTTCCGCCTTCCGCCAAATCTTCTGTCACGATACCCTCGGCCAAGGATTTATTGACCACCCTTCTGATTTCTTCGGCCTCTTTGGTCAATTCTAGATCTTCAAAGAGCATCGCGGCCGATAAAACAGTCGCCAAAGGATTTGCAATGTCCTTACCGGCAGCTTGCGGATAGGAACCATGTATCGGTTCGTACAAGGATACCTTGCTACCTACGGAGGAAGATGGCATTAATCCCATAGATCCAGAAATTACGGAGGCTTCATCGGTAAGGATATCCCCAAAAAGATTCGCGGTAATAATCACATCATATCCTTTTGGCCATTGAATCAAACGCATGGCCGTGGCATCCACAAATTCATAGGAAACTTCAACTTCCGGATAATCTTTTTCCATCGCCTGTACGGTCTCCCTCCACAATCTAGAGGATTCCAGTACATTGGCCTTATCCACGCAGCACAGCTTTTTGGAACGTTTCATGGCCATTTCAAAACCTTTTTTAGCCAATCGCTCAATTTCGAACCGTTGATAGGTCATGGTGTCAAAGGCAGTATGGTTGTCGTCCTTTCTACCGCGTTCCCCAAAATAAATACCTCCGGTAAGTTCCCTTAGGATAATCAAATCCGTTCCTTCGATACGTTCCCTTTTCAAAGGTGATTTGTCTATCAAGGAAGGAAAGGTAAATGTGGGCCGAACATTGGCGAACAAACCTAATTTTTGTCGCATCTTTAAAAGTCCTTGCTCCGGACGCACCTTTGCCGATGGGTCATTGTCAAATCTTGGATGGCCTATGGCACCGAATAGTACGGCATCTGCGCTGGCACAGATTTCATGGGTCTCGTCTGGATACGGTTCACCTACGGCATCGATGGCGGCCGCCCCTGTCAAAGCAGGTTTCCATGTAATTTCGTGGTCGTATTTTGCCGCGATGGCATCGCATACTTTTACCGCTTGATCTACTACTTCAGGGCCTATTCCATCACCGGCCAATAGGGCTATGTTTAGTTTCATGTTTTTTTTGTTTCTAGTTCTTAGTTTAAAGTTTTAAGTTGATCAAATCCCAAATCATATATCTCAAATCTTATATCTATTAAGTAATATCTATATAAGATTCAACATTTTTTCCGTGGCCTTTATGGCCGATACCGTTTGATCAGAATCCAGACCACGGGAGGTAAATTCCTTTCCGTCCAGATCCCACGTAATGACGGTTTCACAAAGGGCATCCGAGGCACTACCGGGAGGAATTCGCACGGCATAGTCCGTCAGTCTCGGTAATACGAGATTTTGGGCCTTATATATTTTTCGCAAGGCGTTCATAAAAGCATCGTATTGTCCGTCGCCCGATGCATTTTCCTCAAAGGTTTTACCGTCGATTTCCAATGAAAGGGTAGTGGAGGGGCGCAATCCTTTGGAATGTGTCAATACATAGGACTTTACAAACACTTTTTGCTGATAATCCGTATCCAGAACATCGGATATGATATAGGGCAAGTCATCCTTCGTGACGCGTTCTTTTTTATCGCCCAGCTCAATTATGCGAGCCGTAACCTTTTTAAGTTCGTCATCGTTCAAGGTAAGTCCTAGTTCCTGTAGGTTTTTTTGGATGTTGGCCTTTCCGGACATTTTACCCAAGGCGTACTTTCGTTTTCTACCGAATCGTTCCGGCATCAAATCGCTAAAGTAAAGATTTTTCTTACTATCTCCATCTGCATGAATACCAGCGGTTTGCGTAAAAACGTTGTCCCCAACTATGGGTTTGTTCGCCGGTATACTGATACCTGTAAAAGCCGATACCAATTTACTTACTTTATAAAGTGCCTTCTCGTTCAAATTAATTTTTACATCCGGCAGAAAATCATTGATGACGGCAATGGCGCTGGCCATAGGGGCATTGCCTGCCCGTTCCCCCATACCGTTTATGGTGAGATGCAGTCCATGGCACCCTGCTTTTATGGCTTCCATGACGTTGGCCACGCCCAGATCATAGTCGTTATGACCGTGAAAATCAATATGCAACTGAGGATATTTTTGAACGATTTCCGAAATAAATTCGGATGTTTCGGTATGAGTGAGTATTCCCAAGGTATCCGGTAGCAAAACCCGTTTAATCGGTTGCGTAATGAGGAAATCCAAAAATTGAAAAACATATTCCTTGGAGTTCCTCATGCCATTACTCCAATCTTCCAGGTAAATGTTATTGATGATTCCCTTTTCAGAAGCCGCTTTGAAAATCTCGGCAATTTCAGCAAAATGTTGTTCAGGCGTTTTTTTAAGCTGGTGGGTCAAGTGGTTTAAGGAACCTTTGGTCAATAAATTTTGGGAAATGGCACCGGCCTTTTCCATCCAATCCAAGGAGACGCCGCTATCCACGAAAGTGAGTACCTCTATCTTGTCCAAATAATTATGGGCTTTGGCCCATTCCGTTATTTGCTGCACCGCTTGGAGCTCTCCTTCCGAAACTCGTGCCGAAGCTACTTCAATACGATCAACCTTGAGTTCCTCCAAGAGTAATTTGGCCAAGGTCAATTTTTCGGAGGCGGAAAAGGATACCCCAGAGGTCTGTTCCCCATCCCTAAGGGTGGTATCCATGATTTCCAACTTTCTTTTCACACGTTTAAAATTAGGTCAATTACTTGATTCTTAAACATTTCCTTTCGTAGAGGTATTTTATTTGCAATAACAAATCCCTCAATGAGGGTTTCATTCCAATATGGTTGGGATACTACTTAGAGCGGAGTGTTGGCAGCAAACGTTTGAATGTCCTTTTTGATGTTCAACAAAAAGTCGATATCGTCAAAACCGTTCATCATATTATTTTTCTTGTAACCATTGATTTCAAAAGATTCACTTTCCCCTGAGGATAACAATGTAATTGTTTGCTCCGGAAGGCTTACTTCCAGTTCGGTTTTTGGGTCGGCCTCAATGGCGTCGAATATTTTTTGTAGAAAATCCGCACTCACCTGCACGGGTAGCACCCCAATATTTAAGCAGTTGTTCCTAAAAATATCAGCAAAAAAACTGGAAACAACGCACCTGAATCCGTAATCATAGACCGCCCACGCAGCATGTTCACGGGAGGATCCCGAGCCAAAGTTTTTGCCTCCCACCAATATTTTTCCGCTGTATGTGGGGTCGTTCAAGACAAAATCCTTTTTTGGGCTATCGTCCTGATTGTATCGCCAATCCCTAAAAAGGTTGTCGCCAAACCCCTTTCTCTCGGTAGCCTTTAGGAAACGTGCGGGTATAATCTGGTCCGTATCCACATTTTCTATGGGTAACGGTACCGCTGTTGATGTAAGTATATTGAATTTATCGTATGCCATTTTAAAATAGTTGTTAGTGTGTTAGTGGTTAGTGAACTAGTGTATAGCAACCTCTTCCATCAATTCCCTGGGATCTGTTACCTTACCAGTTACGGCCGCGGCGGCAGCTACCAATGGGCTTGCCAGAATGGTTCTTGCACCGGGTCCCTGTCTTCCTTCAAAATTTCGGTTGGAAGTACTTACAGCCAGCTTACCGGCCGGAATTTTATCCTCGTTCATGGCCAGACATGCCGAGCAACCCGGTTCCCTTAATTCGAATCCGGCTTCGGTCAATATATCCAACAAACCTTCTTCCTTGATGGCGGCTTCTACCTTATGTGATCCCGGAACCAACCACGCCGTTACGTTATCCGCTTTTTTTCTACCTTTTACCAAAGAAGTGAAGGCCCTAAAGTCCTCGATCCTTCCGTTGGTACAACTTCCAAGGAACACATAATCTATAGTCTTGCCCATCATGCTCTCTCCCTCGTTGAACTTCATATATTCCAAGGATTTTTTATAGCTGCTAGCTCCACCTTGGGTAGCCGTAGCCATTGGGATTTCCTTGGAAATTCCCATTCCCATGCCTGGGTTGGTACCGTAGGTAATCATCGGTTCTATCTGTGAACCATCGAATGTGAGTTCCTTATCGAATATGGCATCGGCATCGGTATATAGGGTTTCCCAATAGGCCATCGCCTTGTCCCATGCTTCGCCAGTAGGCGTAAATTCCCGCCCTTTGATATATTCAAAAGTCTTTTCATCTGGTGCAATCATACCACCACGTGCACCCATTTCTATACTTAGGTTACACACGGTCATTCTTCCTTCCATACTCATATTTCGGAAGATATCCCCGGCATATTCCACAAAATATCCGGTAGCCCCTGAAGTTGTCAATTGACTAATTATGAACAATGCGACATCTTTTGGGGTTACCCCTTTACTGAGTTCACCGTTGATATTGATACGCATTCTTTTTGGTTTGGGCTGCATGATACACTGTGTGGCCAAAACCATTTCCACCTCAGATGTACCTATACCAAAGGCTATAGCTCCAAATGCACCGTGGGTCGAAGTATGGGAATCACCACAAACAATGGTTGCCCCAGGTTGGGTAATACCATATTCAGGACCCACAACGTGAACGATTCCATTTTTTTCATGGCCCAATCCCCAGTAAGAAATACCGTGTTCATTGGCATTTTCTTCCAACATTTTCAATTGGTTTGCGGAAAGGGGATCCTCAACGGGCAAGTGCTGATTTTTGGTAGGGGTGTTATGGTCTGCCGTAGCAAACGTTCTGTTATTATATAAAACCCCGATGCCCCTGTTCTTCAGACCAAGAAATGCAACCGGGCTTGTTACTTCGTGAATCATATGGCGGTCAATGAACAGGACGTCCGGACCGTTTTCAATTTTATGGACTACGTGGGAATCCCACACCTTATCAAATAACGTTTTATTAGCGCTCATAATCTTTATAATGTAAGGGTGTAAAAATAGTTAAAACAAGGATTTTTAGGAAATCGGCAGGTGTTTAAATTACGATGTCCAAAACTGGAATCTGTTAAATATGATGTTTAACTAATATAGTTCCAGATATTTTTAAACTTGGCTAATTGGGCATAAAAATGACGGATTACCAAATTTTCGGGTTTCTCCAACGTGGGGTCGTCTTTCAATAATTGCATGGCAAAATATCTCGCTGATTTTAAAATGGTATTGTCCTTGACGATATCGGCGATTTTAAGGTTGAGCATTCCACTTTGTTGGGTTCCCATAATATCTCCGGGTCCCCGCAGTTTTAGGTCTACTTCGGCAATCTCGAATCCATCATTGGTTTGTACCATGGTTTCCAATCGGGTTTTCGCCTCGGAGCTCAACTTATAACTTGTCATAAGGATGCAATAACTTTGGTCGGCACCCCTGCCCACACGTCCCCGTAATTGATGTAATTGAGAAAGTCCAAAGCGTTCCGCACTTTCAATGATCATAACCGAGGCATTGGGAACATTTACGCCCACCTCAATGACCGTAGTGGCCACCATAATTTGCGTTTCGCCTTTTACGAACCGTTCCATCTCGTAATCCTTGTCCTCTGGTTTCATCTGCCCGTGTACGATGGAAATTTGATATTGCGGTTGGGGAAAATCACGGACGATGCTTTCATAACCGTCCATCAAATCTTTATAATCTAAAGCTTCGGATTCCTGTATCAGGGGATATACGATGTAGACTTGCCTACCTTTTTGGATTTCCTCCTTTATAAAATGAAATACTTTAAGCCGATTGGAATCATACCGATGTACCGTTTTTATGGGTTTTCTGCCGGGAGGCAATTCGTCGATTACCGATATGTCCAAATCCCCATATAAGCTCATGGCAAGGGTTCTAGGAATGGGCGTGGCCGTCATCACCAAAATGTGGGGGGGAGTGCTCCCTCCAACCTCCCCATCGTTTGGGCTCTTATGCCACAACTTGGAACGCTGCGCTACCCCAAACCGGTGTTGCTCATCGATGATGGCCAAGCCCAGATTTTTAAAGACGACCTTATCTTCCAACACGGCGTGGGTGCCGATCAATATATGCAGCTCACCATTCTCCAGTTGTTCATGTATGGGTTTTCGGACGGATTTTTTAACGGACCCTGTCAGGAGTTCACACGTAACACCCGTTCCTTGCAAAAGCTCCTTAATTCCAATATAATGTTGATTGGCCAATATTTCCGTGGGGGCGACCAAACAGGCCTGAAATCCATTGTCTATGGCCAAGAGCATGGTCATAACGGCTACAATGGTTTTTCCTGATCCAACATCGCCCTGTAACAGTCGGTTCATTTGGGCATTGCTACCTAAATCGGCCCTAATTTCCTTGATGACCCTTTTTTGTGCATCGGTAAGTTCAAAAGGCAAATGATTGGCATAAAAATCGTTGAACAAAGGCCCCACTTGGTCAAAATTGAAGCCTTTGATTTTCTGCTTGTGCAACATGTTTTTGGCAATCAACTGTAACTGTAGGTAAAAAAGCTCCTCGAATTTCAATCGGAATTGGGCCTTCGCCAATAGTTCCTGATTTTTTGGGAAGTGGATGTTGTAAAGGGCCTCACTTTTTGAGATCAATTTTAACTCGTCAAGGATTTTATTGGATAAGGTCTCTGCAAAGCTGCCCTTGGTTTCAATGAACAATTGCTGGATTAATTTGCTAAGCACTCGGTTCGTAATACCCTTATTGCTTAATTTTTCGGTGGAAGGGTAGACCGGTTGCATATGGATTCGGAGATTCTTTTCATGTTCTGAAAGAAGTTCCATCTCTGGATGGGGCATGGAAAACATGCCGTTGAACCAGTTGCACTTGCCAAAAATGACGTACGGGACATTCAGTTTTAAATTTTCCCGAATCCATTTTTGGCCCCTGAACCAAACCAGTTCCATTTCTCCGGTATCGTCCACGAATTTGGCCACCAAACGATTGCCCCGTTTTTGCTCCACGGTCTTGATATGAACGATTTTGCCCACAATCTGTACCTCCGCATTGCTCTTTTGCAGTTGGCCGATTTTGTAATATTGGGTCTTGTCAATGTACCTATTGGGAAACAGGTTCAAGAGATCCTGATAGACATGAATGCCCAGTTCTGACTGGAGGGTCTCGGCCCTGTTTGGCCCCACACCTTTGAGATACGCAACGGGAGTTTGAAGGAATCCGGCATTCATCCGACTAAATTAGGGTTTACCATCTGTAACTGCAAAACAGGAAAAGCCTTAATTTGGTAGAAGAATTGAAGTGCCATGAATATGTATCGGTTTTTGTTTGTAATCATCTTTTGCAGTTTCGCCATCTATCCCCAGCATCAGGAAAAGGTGGATTTTTTGCATGCTGCCATAGAGATTCGTCCAATTCTTAATGAAAAACGAATTGACGGGCAGGTCCTTTACACGTTCAAGGTCTTGGAACGTGTGGATTCCGTTTGGTTGGATGCCAGGAATATGGAATTTGCCGAAGTACGATTGGATGGAAAGAGTATCGGCATAGGTTATGCGGACGGAAAACTGACTATTGGCCATTCCTTTGAAAAGGGTTCTACTCACGAACTTTTGATCCGATACTCCTGCAGCCCAAAACAGACGGTTTATTTCATTGACCTTGAAAATGAAAAATCGTACAACAGTTCGAATAATAATATGAATCTGGTGGCTGAGCGTAGCCGAAGCCAAGTCTGGACCCAAGGCCAGGGAAAGTACACCAGCCATTGGCTTCCCAGTTTTGATGCCATGGAGGAGAAGGTGGAGTTCGATATGGATATTACCGTGGATACCGGTTTTGAGGTTATAGCTAATGGGATTTTGCTACAGCGGGAAACTAAGGATGAAGTGACCAAATGGCAATTTGATATGGTAAAGCCCATGAGCAGTTATTTGTTGGCTTTTGTCATTGGGGAATACGACAAGCAGGAATTGATGTCCGAAAGTGGGGTTGCCCTCGAAAATTATTTCTATCCAGAGGACAGCCTTCGCGTGGAACCAACCTATCGCTATACCAAAGAGATTTTTGATTTTTTCGAAACAGAAATCGGTGTAGCCTATCCCTGGCAGAATTACAAACAGGTACCGGTGCACGATTTTCTGTATGCCGGAATGGAAAATACGGGCGCCACAATTTTTTCCGATGCCTATGTCATAGATTCCACGGCATTCATCGATAGGAATTATGTGAACATCAACGCCCATGAAATGGCCCACCAATGGTTTGGAAACCTGGTCACCGAGAAGGATGGCAACCACCACTGGCTTCATGAGGGCTTTGCTACCTATTATGCCTATCTGGCGGAAAAGCAGCTCTTTGGTGCCGACCATTTTTACTGGAAGTTGTTTGATACCGCCCATCAGTTGGAAGAATTGTCAGAGTCGGGCAAAGGGGAAAGTCTTCTAGATCCCAAAGCGAGCAGTCTCACTTTTTACGAAAAGGGTGCTTGGGCCTTGGTGATGCTTCGGGAGGAAGTAGGGGACGATGCCTTTAGAAAGGGTGTAGCTTCCTATCTGGAAAAGTATGCCTTTAAAAATGTGACTGTGCAGGATTTTCTGCGAGAAATGGAAATAGCTTCAAAGAAAAACTTGAATGATTTTAAATCCAAATGGTTGGATTCAACCGAATTTCATTGGGACGACGCAAAGACTTATTTGACAGGGAAAAATGAAAGTTTGAAAAACTACTTTTATTTACAAGATCAAATTGATTCGTCAGATGGTTTGGACAATGAAAAATTGATGGGATTATGGAATCAAGAAACCCCTGTACCCTTCAAAACCCAATTGCTATTTGAGGATTTTAATCAAATTCCGGAATCTACCATCCACAAGATATCCGCAAATGAAAACTCTCTGGAGGTGCGGCAAGCGTTGGCCATGTCCATTCCAAAAGTTACGCCCGAGTTTAAAACGTATTTTGAACCGTTTTTGCAGGACAAAAGTTACCTAACCCAAGAATATGCCCTTTTCAAATTATGGGAGGCTTTTCCTGAAAATCGTGTGGTGTATTTGAATAAACTTGAAGATGTAGTTGGTTTGCCCAATAAAAATGTCCGCTTGCTGTGGTTGGCCTTGGCCTTGGTGACTCCGGAGTATAATCCTGCGCAAAAACAAGAGTATTTGGCCGAACTGGTTCATTATTCGGATCCAAACTTCAATCCAGAAGTCCGCCAAGGGGCGTTCCAATACTTGTTTCAAATCAATGGCCTGACCGATACGGCGTTAAGGAATTTGATACTGGCGACCGACCATCATTCTTGGCAGTTTAGATCCTATGTTAGAAATTTGTTGGACGAATTATTGAAGGATGCCGAACTAAAAAATCGACTGGTAGCTGTGGCCCAAAAACTAAAAGACGCCGATTTACGTTATCTTAAAACAAAAATAGAGTTACCATGAAGGCTTTGGTCATTTCAGGTGGGGGAAGTAAAGGCGCCTTTGCAGGCGGTGTTGCCCAATTTTTGATTCAAGATGCGGGCAAAACCTATGATATCTTTGTGGGTACCTCTACCGGAAGTCTGTTGATATCCCATTTGGCCTTGGGCAAACTGGATAAAATAAAACGCATTTATTCCAACGTTACCCAGGAAAGTATTTTCAACAATTGTCCGTTTGTGGTCAAAAAAAAGCATGGTACGGATGAAATTGGCATCAACCATTGGAACGTCGTTCGGAATTTTGTGCGAGGTAAAAAGACCTTTGGGGAAAGTGAGAACCTTCGAAAACTCATAGGGGAAAGCCTTACCAAAACGGAGTTCAACAAGTTGAAAAAAGGAATGTCCGACGTGGTCATCACCGTAAGTAACCTTTCCTTGAACCAAGTCGAGTACAAATCCATAAAGGATTGTTCCTACGAGGATTTTTGCGATTGGATTTGGATTTCGGCCAACTATACCCCCTTTATGAGTTTGGTCCGTAAGGAAGGTTGCGAATATGCCGATGGCGGATTGGGAAGCATCGTGCCCATCGAAGAAGCCATTAAAAGGGGCGCCACCGAAGTGGATGTGGTAGTGCTGCATACCGAGGTGAATTACCTCAATAGAATGCCCTCCAGAAATCCGTTCGAACTATTGACTTCTATGATGAGCTTTGTTTTTGACCGCATCGAGACCCAAAATATTCGGATAGGGAAATTCGTTGCCAATCAGAACAACGCTATTATTAACCTATATTACACACCTACCATATTAACCACCAACTCGTTGATCTTCGACAAGAAAAAAATGACACTTTGGTGGAAACGGGGCTACCTCTATGCCAAGAACAAAAACGAGGAAACAAATCCCATCGAGCCGAATGAGAATGAGTAGTTTAGTTAGACGCTAGACGCTTGTTAGTTTTAGGTTTCAAGTATGGAGTGAAAAGTGAAAAGTGTAGATTTTTCTAAAAACTTTGGCTATATGATTAGTCGAAGGGAACAACCAAGAACCAATAACTAACAACCAAATACCAATTACCACAACTCCCCAATCTCCCTTTTTACAAAGGATAGAGCGGTAGCGGAGGGAGAGGCCTTTTCCATGGTGTCGTTCAATATATCCTCACGTAGTTTATCGGCCGTTTCAGATTGGCTCATGGCTGCCTTTCGTATCATTTGCACCGTAGCATTTTTGGCCGCCTTGATGATGTTCCAACATTCATCGGTCATGTAAATCTGTTGGGAAAGATTATGGTCAAATTCGGTTTCAATGCTCTTTATCAACAGGTTTTCGTAGGCATCCTTATCCTGACTTTTAGGAGCAACACGCACCACTAAACTTGGAATGGCGATTCTTTCCAAAAATAGGGCCATACGTTCATACGCCTGTAATCGCACGGGGAGCGTGTCCTTTTGGGAATCCTTATGCAATAAAAAACGTCTCCTACCTTCTTCATTGTTGGTGTGCATTCTAAAAAAGTAAAATGCTATGGCACCTGTTACTATGGAAGGCAATAAATAAGCAAAAAGTTGAAAAATCTGATCTGAAGTCATTCGTATAATTTTAAACTGGTTAGTTATCGTTTCTTGACTCTTAAACGGCCAGTTTTGTCAATTAGTATATGACTTGATCGATGAAATGCAATTTTAGTTTTTTACATCGTCCTTAGCGGTCGCATAGAAGGATTTGTAATCTGGATGTATTTCTATCTGCAAAGATTCCCGTAGTCCACCATCCATACCTTTTACGTTCATCCTGCCTCCATCAACACCGTAATCCTTAATGAGAATCTGTGCCACGGAAGCTGCCTGTTGCAGGGCAATGTCGAGTTCTCCGGTCATACTCAATCCGGAAACGGTCACGGCCGATTTTGGATTGGCGGCAATGATCTTCGCAATCTTTTCCAACCAGGGTTTGGCCGATTCCTGCACCTTGGCGCCTAAACCATCGGCGAAGTAAAAATCCAATTTCTCCGAGATAATTACGGAACCATTGTTCACCTGTACCTTGGCGTTTTCGCCCAAGGTCTGTTTGGCGTTCGTTAAAATCACGATGGCCGTGGAATCGTTGCTCGCCACACCGTCCACAATTCCCTTTAATTGGGCCTCCTTACGTTCCAAAGTGGCCAAGGTCTTGTTTATATTTTCCGAGTTTTGGCTGGAAAGGGCGGCAAAACTGTTCAGGTTTTGAAGCAAGGTAGCGTTGGCGTCCTGCAATTCCGTTACCTGGGCCTGTAGTTCCTCCGCTTTAATCTCGCTTATTTTTTGTTTTGACTGCGCCGTTGAAACCAAACGCGAAATGGAATCCAGACGGTATTTTAAATCCTGATTCTGTTCAATGAGTTCACTTTTCTTCTGCGCCTGCGCAGTTCCAAAAGTACTTAAGGCAACAACTATGACTAGGGGTAAAATTTTCTTCATGTTTAACAGCATTTTATTGGCACCGCCAATGGGTTTAATAGACCAAGGCTTGCCTGATAATAATAGTTTCGTTTCCTACCAATGCCTCGTGGGTTTTCCCAGAGGTGGTTTATTTGCCGCCAAGATACGAACAGTCTTTCAATTCCTGAATACCCTTGAAGGCTACTTTGGCCTTATTATAGCCATAGGCATAGGCAAGACTCTTGTTCAGTTCATTATCGTCCAGGTTTACCTGCACATCGTCCATGGTAAATTGGCAAGGATGTTCGTATCCAGAGGCGTGGGTAATCTCCAAAAATTCCTTCCGGAAGGTTTTGAAATATTGTGCCAATCGGTCCGACTTCAAGGGTACATTGATGCCATTTTGAAGCCATTTGTTTTGGGTGGCTATTCCGGTGGGACATCGATTCGTATGGCACACCTGGGCCTGGATGCAACCAATGCTCATCATGGCCTCACGCGCCACGTTGATGCAATCCGCTCCCATGGCAAAGGCCATGGCCGCTTTGGCGGGAAAACCCAGTTTTCCGCTTCCAATAAAGACAATGCGATCGGTCAATTGCCGTTCCAAAAACACCCTGTAAACACTTGAAAAGCCATATACCCAAGGCAGGGAAACATGATCGGCGAACGAGGGCGGTGCCGCTCCCGTGCCACCTTCACCACCGTCTACGGTTATAAAGTCAGGTCCCTTTCCTGTTTTTAGCATCAAATTGGCGAGTTCCTCCCACTGGTCCAGTTTTCCAATGGCACCTTTTATGCCCACGGGCAGTCCCGTTTCATCGGCGATCTGCTCAATGAGGGCCATGAGTTCCGGTACGGTAGAGAACGCCTTGTGGGTTGCTGGGGAAAGCACGTCCTTTCCAACTTCAACGCCCCTGATTTCGGCAAGTTCATGGGTTATCTTGGCCCCTGGCAACACACCGCCCTTGCCCGGTTTGGCCCCTTGGGAAAGTTTGATCTCTATTGCCTTGATGCATGGATTCTCATCGACCAATTTCCTCATTTTTTCCATGGAGAAGTTTCCATCCGGCGTGCGTACCCCAAAATAGCCCGTTCCAAAATGGAAAATCACATCGCCCCCCTGTTTGTGATAGGGTGAAAGTCCGCCTTCGCCCGTATTGTGGTAGGCACCACTTTTTTTGACTCCGATGTTCATTGCCTCGACCGCCGCTGCGGACAGGGAACCAAAACTCATGGCGGAAACGTTCACAATACTGGCCGGACGGTAGGGTTTTCTGCGATTGTTAAAAGCACCCATGACCTTGGCACAAGGTACGAACGACGGGTCCAGCTCATTCGGGTGGCCTTGGGGAATTTTATAGGCCATCATACTGTTCTTTATGAATACATGCTGATGCGCATAAATATCCCTATCGGTTCCAAAACCTTCATAATTATTTTCTTTTTTGGCCGATGCATAAATCCAGCCCCGTTCGATCCTGTTGAAGGGGAGTTCCTCGCGATTATTGGCCACAAAATATTGACGCATTTCAGGGCCGATGCTCTCCAACCAATACCTAAGATGCCCAACAATGGGATAATTATGTTTTATGGTATGTTTTTTCTGAATGAAAATATCCCAAATAGCGACGAGAACCAGTGCGATAAGCATCCACGCCCACCACGGTAAAATGGCAAGTAAAACAATCTGATACGCCATTACTAGTTTATCCTTTAGGTTGGTTTTCCAATCGAGGCGTCTTATCGCTGTTCAAATAGTCCAGACTCATGGCGGTTAAGGTTTTTACGCCCAATAACAGTCCGCTATCATCGATCCTGAAATCAGGGGTGTGATGCGGAAAGGACTCCGTAGTTCCCGGGGTCATACCACCCAAAAAGAAAAAGAAGCCGGGCACTTTTTCCTGATAGAAGGAAAAGTCCTCCGCACCTGTAACGGCTTTGGCAACCACCACGTTCTCCTTCCCGGCAACCGCTTCCATAGTGGGGATCATTTGGGAAACCAATTCTGGATTGTTATAGGTAATCGCCGTTCCCGAAGCAATTTCGGTAGTAGCCTCGCCTCTGTAAGCCTCCGCGATGGAAGTGACCATTTCCTTCATCCTTCGGTTCAACTGTTTTTGCATGTCATAATCCAAGGTTCTGATCGTTCCAACGATTTCGGCACTTTCGGGAATGATGTTGTTCCTGACTCCGGATGTGATTTTACCTACCGTAATCACGGCCGCTTCGTTCGTAAGGTTCATTTCCCGACTAATGATTGTTTGCAAACCATCGATAATCTTCGCACTGATCAAGATGGGATCCACTCCGGACCAGGGTTGCGAGCCGTGGCTTTGCTTTCCTTTTACATTGATGACAAATCGCTGTGCGGCTGCCATGGTGCCCCCGGATTTATATCGGATCATGCCTACGGGTGTTTGGGAATTGATATGTAAACCAAAAATGGCATCCACATCCGGATTCTGTAAAACACCTTCCTTGATCATTAAGGCGGCACCACCTTCCTCTCCCGGAGGCGCACCCTCTTCCGCTGGTTGAAAAATGAATTTTACGGCACCCTTGATTTTATCCTTGTTCTTGGACAGTACTTCGGCCACACCCAT
The DNA here is from genome assembly GCF_005780245.1 of Maribacter aurantiacus. NCBI lineage: Bacteria > Pseudomonadati > Bacteroidota > Flavobacteriia > Flavobacteriales > Flavobacteriaceae > Maribacter > Maribacter aurantiacus. The sequence goes on from NZ_VBUK01000005.1 coordinate 240,600, forward strand.
AAGAATGGCAATATGCGTATCGTGTCCGCAAGCATGCATCACGCCCACTTCGCTTCCCAGATATTCAGATGTTACATTGCTCTTAAAGGGAAGGTCGTTACGCTCTGTTACGGGCAGGGCATCCATATCCGCACGTAGGGCGACCACTTTGCCCGGTTTGTTACCCTTTAAAACACCCACTACACCGGTGTGCGCCACACCCGTCTGTACTTCGATTCCCAAACTTTTTAAATGATCGGCTATTTTTTCGGCGGTTTTGAATTCCCTGTTGGAAAGTTCCGGGTGTTCGTGGAAATACCTTCTCCATTCGATTACCTTGTCCTCAATGGCACTAAAATCCTTTTCCATCGATTTTTGCGCGAAAACCGTCATTCCGCAACATAACAGGGTAAATAATCCTAGTTTTTTCATCTGTTTATTTTTATTGTTTTCCATAGGTCAGTTGCAATTCGCCAATAGACATCTCAGTAGTTTTCAAGACTTTTTATGGCTCATTTCATTTTAACATATTTAGAGTTTGTATATCGGTTATGTTTCGATTTCGCTTTGCAAGGATGCGAATGCTCGAATCATGGTGTTTATCTAAAATTTTATCAGTCTATAATTATCGTCCTGCAATTGGATCAATGCGGTCATGGCGCTGAGGGACAACTGTATGCCGTCTATCAAATCCTCTTTTGGAAAACCTCGGGAAACGGAGGATTGCCCGCAAAAAATTATTTCCGCATTGGCTGCCATAAGAGCCTTCAGTAAGGCTTCATTGGGATTCTCGGTACCGTATTTCTTTTGATAGGCTTTGGAGGTGATGACATCCTTGGAAGCCTTGTTGTGAACGACCAAGGCCACCTTCAATTGCTCCAAGGGAATTCCGTTTTGCCCGTGCATGTTCAAGAATCGGGCGGCGGTCTCTAGGGAGGGGTTTACTTGGTTCAAATCATCGGGCGAGGTCATGATATCGAACACAGCCTTGAAGGTTTTAGTTGTATCTAAGCTATAGTCCTGATGCTCTATTTTCCATACCTGGCCATAGTCGGCTATGATGGGACCACTATTCTTGTCTTGGGCAATTCCAAGGAATAATGAGAGGAAGGTTGGAAAGCATAGAACCCTTATTTTTTGAAAATACTGCGTGGCCATACGTTTGTTTTGCTAAATATATTTAAAAAGGAACAAATGCCTTGACACATTGTTTATAAATCTAAAAAACAACATTTCCGGTATCGTTCAATAATGGCTAAATTCACACTTTAAAAATAGTACGACCTTGAGTTCTTTTATAGATGAATTGAATGATGCCCAAAAAGCCCCTGTTTTGCACAAGGATGGGCCTCTAATGGTGATTGCCGGTGCCGGTTCCGGAAAGACGCGAGTGCTTACCTACCGTATAGCCTACTTGATGGAACAGGGGGTGGATGCCTTTAATATCCTGGCGTTGACCTTTACCAATAAGGCGGCACGCGAAATGAAAAAGCGGATTTCCGACATCGTTGGGGTATCGGAGACCAAAAACCTTTGGATGGGTACCTTTCATTCCGTGTTTGCCAAATTATTGCGGTACGACGGGGACAAACTCGGGTTTCCCAGTAATTTCACGATTTACGATACCCAGGATTCTCAACGCCTCATCGCCTCCATCATCAAGGAAATGGGACTTGATAAGGACATCTATAAGTACAAACAGGTTCAAAACCGAATCTCCTCCTTCAAAAATAGCCTTATTACGGTTAAGGCCTATTTTAATAATCCCGAACTAATGGAAGCCGATGCCATGGCCAAACGGCCCAGGATCGGGGATATTTACCAGAATTATGTAGACCGATGTTTTAAGGCCGGGGCGATGGATTTTGACGACCTGCTTTTAAGGACCAACGAATTGCTGACCCGTTTTCCGGATGTACTCCTAAAATATCAAGACCGCTTCCGGTATATATTGGTAGATGAGTATCAGGATACGAACCATTCACAATATTTGATTGTGCGGGCATTGGCAGATCGCTTCCAGAATATCTGCGTGGTGGGAGACGATGCCCAAAGTATTTATTCCTTTAGGGGTGCCAACATCAGCAATATCCTAAATTTTCAGCGGGATTATGACAATGTGGGCATGTACCGGTTGGAGCAGAATTATCGGTCTACCAAAAATATCGTAAATGCCGCCAATTCCATCATCGCCAAGAATAAAAACCAGTTGGAAAAGAATGTCTGGACGGCCAATGATGACGGGGCGGCCATCAAAATCCATAGAAGCATTACCGATGCCGAAGAAGGCAGGTTTGTGGCCAATTCCATTTGGGACCACAAAATGCAGCACCAAATGGGGAACGGCGAGTTTGCGGTTCTGTACCGCACCAACTCCCAATCCAGGGCCATTGAGGACGCATTGCGCAAAAGGGATATTCCCTACAGGATTTACGGCGGACTCTCTTTTTATCAACGCAAGGAGATCAAGGATGTGCTTTCCTATCTCAGGTTGGTCATCAACCCTAAGGACGAGGAGGCCTTAAAGCGCGTCATCAATTTTCCGGCACGGGGAATAGGCCAGACCACAATTGACAAACTTGTGGTGGCCGCCAATCATTATGGGCGTTCCATCTTTGAGGTCATGGAGAATATTTCAAAAATCGACCTCAAAATAAACGCACCCACAAAACGTAAGCTGGAGGATTTTGTGACCATGGTCAAAAGCTTCCAGATCATGAACGAGGGTGCCGATGCCTTTACTTTGGCCGAGCATGTCGCCAAAAAAACCGGACTTTTGTTGGAATTCAAAAAGGACGGTACGCCTGAAGGTATTGCCCGGATGGAAAACATTGAAGAGTTGCTGAACGGTATCAAAGACTTTGTAGAGGGCCAAAAGGAACTTGCCGATGCTACAGGAGGTTTGAGCGAATTTTTGGAAGATGTGGCCCTAGCGACCGATTTGGATAATGATACGGGCGATGACGACCGTGTTGCCCTTATGACCATTCACCTGGCCAAAGGCTTGGAGTTCCCTTATGTATATATCGTTGGGATGGAGGAGGATTTGTTTCCTTCCGGGATGAGCATGAACACGAGGAGCGAATTGGAGGAGGAGCGAAGGCTTTTTTATGTAGCCTTGACCCGCGCAGAAAAACAGGCCTATTTGACCTATACCCAGAATAGATACCGATGGGGAAAACTCATCGATGCGGAACCGAGTCGGTTTTTAGAGGAAATTGATGAAAAATATGTCGAAAATTTAACGCCCTTGGATGGCGGGTACCGGTACAAATCCATGATCGATGCAAATATCTTTGGCGAAGTGGACAAAAGCAAGTTACGTCAAACGAAACCCGTAAACGGAACGCCGCCCAGTATCGACAGACCGAATATGACCCAACTTCAAAAGCTGCGAAAGATAAAACCGGAGCTTTCACAACCGGTGGGTAACATCAATACGATCGACCCCAATTTGGCCGAAGGTTCCTTGGTGAACCATTCCAGGTTTGGCAGGGGCAAGGTCCTTAAGATAGAAGGTGTGGGGAATGACCGCAAGGCGGAGATAAAGTTCGATCATGGCGATGTAAAAAAATTGTTGCTACGGTTCTCAAAATTGGAAGTATTGTAACGTTTTATGACTTAATCACTAAATTGGATTAATTTTTTTTCAAATGATTAAACATACTTTATCTGTAGCATTCATAGCATTTTCCTTTTTTATGGCTTCCTGCCAAGGTTCTTCAGATTCTGATGAACCAATTAATCGAAATTTAGAAGAAACTAATCTACCTCCTGAAGATATAGAAGATGTTTTTGCTTCAAATTATTGGGACGATGCCGAATTGGTCTGGAGCGATGAGTTTGACGGAACGGATCTTTCCCAGGAAAATTGGAAACTTGAGACTGGAAATCACGGTTGGGGTAATAATGAACTTCAGAATTATCTCGATGAAGGCAATGTGGAAGTTAGCGATGGTACGCTGAAGATCATCGCGAGAAAGGAATCCTTGGGCGGGAGCAATTTTACTTCGGCCAGGTTGAACAGCAAGAAGGAATTCAAGTATGGTAAATTGGAGATTCGGGCCAAAATCCCTGATTATAAGGGAAAGGGAATTTGGCCCGCACTGTGGATGTTGGGGAACGACATCAGTACCGCGGGATGGCCTGCTTGAGGCGAAATCGATATTATGGAATATGTGAGCTACAGTCCAAACGAGGTTCATTTTTCCCTGCACAGTACGGCCAACAACCACGTAAAGGGGACCCAAATAACTTCTGGGCCGGTACCACTGGAAACCATAGAGGAAGAATTTCATATCTATGGGGTGCTTTGGACCGATAGATACATCAAATTTTACATTGACACAGAAGATAATGTGCAACTCAATTTTTTGAGGCCCACAGTCCCGAGTGCCGAAAACTGGCCTTTTTCCAAACCTTTTTATTTATTGATGAATATTGCCGTTGGAGGAAATTGGGGCGGTCTTGAAGGTGTGGACGAAAGTCTTTTCCCAGCTGTCATGGAAGTGGATTATGTAAGGGTATATCAGAAGTAAAAAAACTACCTCGGGGCAAGCCCACGAGACATTCTATAGAAACGAACTTTTAATTTCGAGGCAAGCCTCGGGGTATTAAACCCTTTGGCGGTGCCAATAAAGCGTATGGCCGAACTTATCAGAATATATGAGGAAAACCCCAATCCCAAGGAGATTGCCAAGGTGGTGCAGGTCTTGAGAAAGGGAGGGCTTGTGATTTACCCAACGGATACGGTCTACGGGCTGGGATGTGATATTACCAATTCCAGGGCCTTGGAGAAGATAGCCCGCATCAAGGGAATAAAATTGGCAAAGGCCAACTGGTCCTTTATTTGTGCTGATTTAAGCAATCTTTCCGATTATGCCCGGCAAATAGATACGGCCACTTTTAAGATTTTGAAACGGGCCTTACCAGGACCCTACACCTTTATTTTGCCGGGGAACAACAACTTGCCCAAAGACTTTAAAAAGAAGAAGACTGTGGGAATACGTGTGCCGGACAATAACATTGCCAGGGCCTTGGTACAAGGTTTGGGAAATCCCATTGTTTCAACATCCATTCGGGATGATGATGATGTTTTGGAATACACTACGGATCCAGAACTGATCTATGAAAAGTGGGATAATTTGGTGGATGTTGTGATCGATGGGGGGTATGGGGGCAATGTAGCTTCAACCATTATCGATTTGTCCACAGGTTTTCCAGAGGTCATCAGGGAAGGAAAGGGGGATATTGATATTATTTAGGGTATAATTTGTACAAATTTAATCGGGAATTGGTAATCTCAATACGTTGTCAGTTCGAGTGATTTTGAGGTACGAAAAATCGTATCGAGAACAAGCCAAATAAAGATTCTACTTCTCCATTCCAATTATCTTATTTTGATCTACAAACTTTTTGAAGACATTCGTTGTTCTAAAATGAAAGATGGGTTTTTATTCAAAAGCTATATAAAATTAGACAAATGAGAAAAACAATACTGATTATTGGAATGGCCATTGCTATACTCACCGTAGTCTATAGTTTCTTTGGGATGGGGGATACGGGTCAGTTTTTTGGTTTTGAAGTACATATTTGGGTCTATCGCCTGATTTGGACCGGGTTGTTCGTTTTGGTTTTATTCGATTATCTGAAATCACCGAAAAAATCGGAATAAAAAAAGCGACTCAATTTAGAGCCGCTTTTCTACTATATTTTTTTCAAGGAAATTATCTTCCACCGTTGATGGCAGGGTCTTTCATTCCCTCTTCGATCATGCTATAGAACTGATCGATTTTTGGAAGCACCACAATTCTGGTTCTTCTGTTTTTGGATTTTTCGGTTTGCGATACCGGAACATATTCAGCTCTACCAGCAGCGGTCATACGTTTAGGATCTACACCAAAATCATTTTGAAGTATTCTAACAACTGCAGTCGCTCTTTTAACACTTAAATCCCAGTTATCCAATAGGACTCCACTTCTGTAGGGCACATCGTCTGTATGACCTTCTACCATGAACTCGAAATCTGGCTTATTGTTTACAACCTTCGCTACCTTTCCAAGAACTTCCTTAGCTCTGTTGGTTACGTTGTAGCTTCCGCTGCTGAACAACAATTTGTCGGAGATAGAAACGAATACTACACCTTTTTCAACGCTGATTTCAATATCCTCATCATCCAAGTTGCCCAAAACTCCTTTTAAGCTCTGTACCAAAGAAAGGTTCACGGAGTCTCTTCGTGTAATGGCATCGTTCAATTTGCGGATGGTCAAATCCTTTTCTTTCAAACTTTCCAAGGATTTCTCTAGGTTCTCAGCTCCTTTTGTAGTTAAGGTAGTAAGATTGCCCATGTTGTTGATTAATTCTTGATTGTTGGCTTTTAAGAAGGCATTTTGGTCTTCTAAGGTCTGTAGCCTTGAAGAAGCAGTTGCCTTTTCTTCCAAACAATCATTCAACTTAACGGTTGCCGAATTCAATAAATCTTGGGTCTCTTTTTGTTTTGCCTCAAGATCGGCATATTTCTTCTGTGAAACACAGGAAGATAATAATAGCGTTACTCCAAGACAGCCTAAAACGATTTTTTTCATAATTGCTTTACTATATTAATGTTTGTTATTTACTTGTTTACTAAAACGGAATCAAAATTATGGTTTTTGACAATCGTTTATAGTGGTTCTTCGTTAATCTTTTACTAAAATGTTAAAATTCTTTACTCCATTTACGAAGTAAGACCATACAATGGATTTTACAATATAATATTTTAGTATGAATTTAGCTTTCTCACGTTTTTTGTACATCCCCCTAAATTTACTATAAAAGCTCACGTGTGCCCGTAATATCGCGAAGCAATGCCTCAACCTGAATTGAAAAATAAATCGGAGGGCGGCGATACCGTCCAACAATAACCGAATTAAAATGATCAAAAACGCCTTTCTTCTTGGCAGGTTCTTGGTGATAGAAAAGAGTGAATTCCTAAAATTCAGATAGGTTTTTCTCGGGTTCATATTGCTCAAGGTAGATCCTCCTAAATGGTACACCTTGGTTGTGCCCAGATAAAATACCTTATGGCCTAGATTTTTGGCCCTCCAACAAAAATCCACTTCTTCCTGATGGGCAAAATACTCGGCATCAAAGCCTTCCAATTCCCAGAATACTGAGGAACGTACGAACATACAGGCACCCGTGGCCCAGAAAATTTCGCACGTATCGTCATACTGGCCCTGGTCTTTTTCAAGGCTTTGGAATATCCTTCCCCTACAAAACGGATAGCCCAACTGGTCGATAAATCCTCCTGCGGCCCCTGCGTATTCAAAATGGTCTTTTTTCAGGAGGTCCAGTATTTTTGGTTGCACAATGGCCACATCCAAACGCTGTGTGAAAAAATCGATAACCGGGGCAAGCCAGTTTTTTGAGACTTCAACATCAGAATTAAGCAAACAATAAATGTCGGCCTTCACATGTTTGAGGGCATCGTTGTATCCCTGTGCGAATCCGTCGTTGGAACTGTTTTGGATTATTTTGATATTGGGATAATGCTGTTTTAAGAATTCGATGGAACCATCGGTAGAAGCATTATCGGCCACATAGATATCGGCAAGGCCCTCGGAATATTTCACTACCGATGGCAAATAGCGTTCCAGGAGAACCTCTCCGTTCCAATTGAGTATGACGATGGCAAGCTTCAAAACGAGTGCAAATTAACGGCTAAATTCAGGAATCTCCTTTAAAAAAATATATTTTTCCTCTTTGAAATTCATCTGGCACATGTAATGTTCCAATCCGTTGGTAACCATCAAATAGCTGGCTTTCAGTTTAAAATTGTATTGGGCAATTTGGTCGAAGGTGGTTTGTGAAATGTTGATGTGTGGTGCCTTGCATTCCACCAGGAGTTGTATGGAACCGTTTGGGTTAAAAACGACGATATCATACCTTTTCCGTAACCCGTTGTATAGGATCTGTTTTTCAACATTGATATGGCTCAGCGGATACTTTTTTTCGATGCTAAGGAACATCAGGGCATGCTGCCGCACCCATTCCTCTGGGGTAAGTACTACGAACTTTTTGCGAACGATGTCAAAAATAAGGGCCGAATTTTGACTATTTTTGAATCGAAAGTCATACTTGGGAAAGTTAAGGGGCTGCATGGTACAAATTTGATGATTTTTTCCGAATGGATGAAGCACTACAAATCGTAAATGAAATAAGGGAAGGGAAGATAAAACCGATTTATTTTCTCCATGGGGAGGAAGCCTATTTCATTGATAAAATTTCATCCTTTATTGCCGATTCCGTACTTACCGAAGAGGAAAAGGGCTTCAACCAAATGGTTTTGTACGGTAAGGATGTTACTATTGACGATATAATTGGAAATGCCAAGAGATTCCCCATGATGGCCGATAGACAAGTGGTCATCGTAAAGGAGGCGCAACACCTGTCCAGGACCATTGAGAGCTTGAGCTCCTATGCGGAACATCCGCAAATGAGTACGGTCCTTGTCTTCTGCTATAAGTACAAGAAGTTGGACAAGCGAAAAACGCTTTACAAGCACATTAAAAAAAACGGGGTCGTTTTTGAGAGTAACAAGCTGTACGAGAACCAGGTTTCGGAATGGTTGCGAAGGACCTTGGTTTCCAGTGGCTACGCCATTTCCCACAAAGCGGCCATTATGTTGGTGGAGTACCTGGGTACGGATTTGGGAAGGATCAACAATGAACTGGAGAAGCTAAAATTGGCCATTCCCCAAAAAAAGGAAATTACCCCAGAGGATATAGAACAGCATATTGGCATCAGCAAGGATTACAACAATTTTGAGCTGAAGAAGGCCATTGGCGAACGGAATATTTTAAAGGCTACCAAAATAGTCAACTACTTTGCCCAAAACCCGAAGGACAATCCCTTTGTGCTCACCATTACCTTATTGCACAGTTTCTTTACGCAATTGTTGCAGTACCACGGACTCAAAGACCACTCACCTAAAAATGTGGCCAGTGTGCTTAAAATCAACCCTTATTTTGTAGGTGAATATCAGACGGCCGCCAGAAACTTTCCCATGAAACGGGTAAGTCAGATCATTGCCAATCTTAGGGAACTCGACCTTAAGGGGAAGGGGGTGAATGCCTCCAGTATGGACCAGTCGGATTTATTAAAGGAACTCTTGTATAGGATTCTTTAATTTTATGGAAAATACCTTTTAAGAAGACTTCTGTGCAATTTGCAGAACGCTATACCCCTAACTCTTAAATGCGGATGGCGCAATGCGCAAGGCGTTTGGCCAAATCCTATTCGATAAGGCTTTAGTTACATTTAGCCGTTTTCAAACCCATCTGTTTTTACCCGATCGTAGTTTCCTTATTTTTTGTCGATACTGAATTTTCCGGGACCCAATAAGGCGATGGTAATAAAGGCGACAAGGAACAACAGGGCTTTTTCCTTAGTGCCGAAGGGGTCGGCAGCATGGGCTATAAATCCTGCAACGGCCATGGTAATGGCAGCGGGAATCGCCGCAAAGCGGGTCTTAAAACCGATAATAATCAAAATAGGGCATATGAACTCCCCGATGACCGCTAGAAAAAGGGATGGCGCGGCCCCGATACCAATGGGGTCTCCGAACTCAAAGTCACCTGCAATCAGTTTTTGAAATTTGGGAAGGCCATGGGTAAGCATCATGGCAGAAACAGCAATTCTAAAAAATGCAAGACCTATATCTTTCATGGGGGAATAATTTTGTTAGTTAATTGGTTTGTATAAAAGTATATAATTTATTTCTTCTGCAAAAGCTTTTCAATTTGGCTTAGGAGCATATCGCAATTTTCCTTGTTGAAGTAAAGCGGGGGCTTTATTTTTAGTACATTGTCCGCCGGTCCGTCCGTTCCAATGAGGATGCTTTCCATGCGCAAGCCATTTTTTAAGTATTGTGCAAACATCGTATCAGGTTGAAATTTTTCGTCCATAATTTCCACACCAAGAAAAAGTCCCTCTCCGCGCACATCGGATATTTCTGGGTATTGTTTCCCCAATTCCTTCAAACGGCCTTTTAGATACGATCCTGTATTTTGGGCTTCGGTATCCAAATGTTCTTCATGGATAACATCCAAAACCGCTTCGCCAATTGCACAGGAAACGGGGTTGCCACCAAAGGAACTAAAAAATTCCAGCCCGTTTTCAAAACTTTGGGCAATTTCGGTTGTTGTAATCACGGCGCCCATGGGATGCCCGTTGCCCATAGGTTTACCAATGATGACAATATCCGGAACCACATCGTACATTTCGTATCCCCAGAAATACTTTCCCAACCTACCAAAGCCCACTTGTACCTCATCGCTGATGCATACCCCTCCCTGGGCACGGATTTTCGGATAGATGTTTTTTAAGTAATCTTTTGGCAAAGGTACTTGACCACCACACCCAATAATGGGTTCCGCAATGAAGGCACTGATTTCCAATTCGTGATTTTGAATTTCTTTATGTGTTTTCTCTACATAAAATTTAGTGGCTTCCGCTTCGCTGCCGAATCCAGCACCGAAAATCTTGGGTATGGATGCCTCAAGGATATAGTCCCTTTTTCCAGGTCCACCCTTTTGCCCGTACTTGTAATGACTGATATCGATGCCCAAACGGGTATTGCCATGGTATCCATGTTCCATGACCATGACCTTCCTTTTTTTGGTGTGGGTCTGTGCCAAGCGGATGGCCAGGTCGCTGGCGGCACTGCCAGAATTGACAAAAAACACCTTGTTCAGGGAGTCGGGAAATTTGGACAACAGTTTCTCACTATAGGACTGTAGCTCGTCATACACATAGCGGGTGTTGGTATTGAGTCGGGCAAAAGTCCGTTGTGCTGCCTGAACCACCTTGGGATGGCAATGCCCCACCAACATGATGTTGTTATAGGCATCCAAAATGGTATTGCCCTTTGCATCGTACATATATTGGAAGGCAGAGCGGACCATGTGAATAGGTGCTGTATAGCTCAACGATAGGGAGTTGCTTATAAACTGTTTCCTGAGTTCCAGTTGTTTTTCCAGGGCATTCGTTTGCAAAGGCGGATAACCTGCGGCCTTTCTAAAGGTGTTTTGTGCCGCTATTGGGTTGATAGTGAGCCAAACATGTACTAAGTTCCAGGCCGATTCCTCGCTGATGGTGATGTATTCGGAATCCGGATTTTGTTTTTTGGCGTATGCCGAATTACAGACACTCGTACACAAACGTACCGCAATCAAATAATAGAGCACGTCCAGTTCCAGGACCTCCAAAGGTCTTAAGGCGTGGTATCCCTCGATAAGCTCCACGGCATATTCCAAGGGGTTTTCCTGGTCCATCATGTAATACGTAATGGCCACGGCAAGATTGTTTATGGTCCAGGTATGGCACATATCCCCAAAATCTATAATGCCCGATATGGAATTGTTACGGGTAAGCATGTTCCATTCGTTCGCATCGTTATGAACGATGCCCATTCGCAGTTCCTCCTGATGCGGAAGCACCATTTCCTTGAACTGCAAATAGAAATACGTAACCAAACTCCGATGCTTCGGGTTTGGAATGTATTTTATGAGGGGTTCGTTTTTATAAAAATGGCGTAGGTCCCAAGGTGTTTGTTTTGCCATGGTGGGAGCATCGTACATTTCAATGGTCATGGTATCCATTTGGGCCAAAAATGCACCCAGTTCACGGGCCATGGATTTGTTTCGGGGAATGTTGCCGAGAAACGTTCCGGTTACGAAAGAAAGTAATCGGTATAATGTATCACTTTCCTCAATCCAGTTTGCGCCGCTATTGGATTTTATCGGGACTGGAAAATTATAGCCTTTTAAATTTTGAAGCTTCGTAAGGATGTGTGTTTCCCCATTAATTCTCGCTTTGTTAGCTACCGATGCATCATAAATTTTAAGCACGTAGCATTGGTCCGTACATTCAATTTTATAATTCTTGCTTTCATACCCCTCCATCCCCGATATTGTGGGATTTGAAATGTCAAAATGTTTTTGAAGTACCTGTACTATCGGTTTTTGATGCTCTTCCATCGTGAGAATTTTGGAATGTCCTTCGTTTTATATAGGTAGGAAAGATACTAAAGAATACTCCGATTTTCAGATGTTTCCAATATCAATCGAACATCTGTTTGACCATGCAATACCAACCAAAAAATCAAAGAGTTTTAGAATGCTACTATCAACGGAGCGGGGGATAATCCTGAGGGTTGGCTTCGTTCATGATGGCATACACTTTTTCAAAAACATCCTCAACGTTCGGCTTGCTAAAATAATCGCCATCGCTTCCGTATGCAGGTCTGTGGGCCTGGGCAGAAAGGGTCTGTGGCGCACTGTCCAAATATTTGTAAGCTCCCTGTTTTTCAAGGATTTCGGTCAATAGGTAAGCCGAGCAACCACCGGGAACATCCTCATCGATTACCAAGAGTCGGTTCGTTTTCTGGACACTTTTTACCGTATCCCTTTGGATATCAAAGGGCAACAAGGTTTGTGCATCGATTACTTCGGCATCGATTCCCACTTCTAAAAGTTCCTTGGCGGCCTGTTCCACAATGCGCAAGGTGGAACCGTAGGAGACCAAGGTGATGTCCGTACCTTCCTTTACTTTTTCCACGACGCCAATGGGCGTACAAAATTCCCCCAGATTCGTAGGTTTTCGTTCCTTTAAACGATACCCGTTTAGGCTTTCTATGACCAAAGCCGGTTCATCACTTTTCATAAGTGTATTGTAGAATCCGGCCGCTTGGGTCATATTTCTGGGTGCCAAAATATAAATACCACGTAGCACATGGATCAAACCGCCCATTTCAGACCCCGAATGCCATATACCTTCCAAACGATGCCCGCGGGTTCTAATGATAAGCGGTGCTTTTTGTTTCCCGTAGGTTCGATAAAGAAGACTTGCCAGGTCGTCCGTTAAGGTAGCAAGCGCATAGAAGATATAGTCCAAATATTGAATTTCCGCGATGGGGCGCAGGCCTCGCAACGCCATGCCAATTCCCTGACCAATGATGGTAGTTTCCCTGATTCCGGTATCCGCAATCCGAACTTCCCCATATTTGGCCTGTAAGCCTTCCAGTCCTTGGTTCACGTCGCCAATGGCCCCAGTATCCTCACCAAAGACCAAGGCATTTGGATATTTTTCAAAGAGTCTGTCAAAATTATCCCGCAGCAGGACACGGCCGTCCACTTTTTCCTCCTTGGAGGAATTGTAGGTGGGAGGGATGCCCTTTATTTTAGTGGCCCTATTTTCATTTTCACTGTAGAGATGTGAACTGAATTTGGGTTGGGATTCCGCAATGAAATTATTCAGCCAATGGGCCAATTTTTGTCTTTCCTTGGTATTTTCACCGAGTAGATATCTCAGGGATTTTCGGGCGGCCACGGCCAGATCTTTTTTGACCGGCTCGTCCACCGCAATCAAATCATTCTTGATCTTTGTCAAAAAATGCTTGTTGGAGCTTGTGCTGGCCGCGTCATTGATTAGTTGCACCAAGGTTTTTTTCAAGGCCAAATGTTCTTGCAAATACTCGGTCCACGCCTCCTTTTTCGCCTCCCTCACAGTTCTTTTTATCTGTTTTTCCAAATTGGAAAGTTCCTCTTCCTCGGCGATGCCTGATTCCAATATCCATTCCCTGAACCGTTTGTTACAATCGTTCTCCCGTTCCCAGGCCAGACGCTCGTCGTCCTTGTACCTTTCGTGGGACCCTGATGTGGAATGCCCTTGGGGCTGGGTAAGTTCAGTCACATGGATGATTACCGGTACATGTTCCTGCCGGGCAATATCGGCGGCATTTTCATAGGTATGCATCAAGGCCGTGTAGTCCCAACCTTTGACTTTTAAGATCTCAACGCCCTTGTGGACGTCGTCCCTTTGAAAACCGGCTAGCACCTTTGAAATGTCCTCTTTGGTGGTGTGGTATTTTTGCGGAACCGAAATCCCATATTCATCGTCCCAAATACTCAAGACCATGGGCACCTGCAAAACCCCTGCGGCGTTGATGGTCTCCCAAAACATGCCTTCACTGGTACTCGCATTGCCTATGGTTCCCCAGGCAACCTCGTTGCCATTGTCCGAGAATTTTGCACTGTCCAGGCCTTCCAGTTGCCTGTATACTTTGGACGCCTGTGCCAAGCCCAGCAGACGGGGCATTTGGCCGGCGGTGCAGGAAATATCGGAACTGCTGTTTTTCTGTTTTGTGAGGTCTTTCCAGCTACCGTCCTCGTTTAGGCTGTAGGTCACGAAGTGCCCACCCATTTGTCGGCCGGCGCTCATGGGCTCTTTTTCAATATCGGTAGTGGCGTAGAGTCCGTGGAAAAAATCCTTGGGTTTTAAGTGGCCTATGGCCATCATAAAGGTCTGGTCCCTGTAATATCCGCTTCTAAAATCACCGTTCTGAAAGGATTTGGCCATGGCCAATTGGGGAAGTTCCTTTCCATCCCCAAAGATTCCGAATTTCGCCTTGCCAGTAAGTACCTCTTTTCTTCCCAGCAGGCTGCAGGTCCTACTCAAAAAAGCAATCTTATAGTCATTAATAATCTGTTCCTTGAAATCTTCAAATGATATATCACTGCTCGTCTTGGAAGAAACCTTCATTTATTTTTTCGAATTTTCACAAAAATACCGAATTGAAATCGTTTTAGCAATCCGGTTTAAACTTTATCAGTTGCGAAAATGTTATTTCAAATTAAATATTTTGTGAAATTCTCATTGGAACTGGGTATAGAGACAAGTTCATTGAGGATTTTTGGATCAAAACCATTGGCGGGTAAACAGTCCTGTCAGTGTTTTTGGGCTTACGGTAATGATGAAACGTATCTTTTCACCGTAATTGGGTTGTGAAATTTCCCACCCATTGTTGGAATAGAAAGGAAAATAAAGTTCAAAATAGTCGGTTACCAAATTGAGTCGCACACCGGAATCGTATACGAATTTCTCCTTGAACCCATTGTTTTTTACCAATCCCGCGTCGCCATACAGTTCTATCCATCGCCAAAGGTTAAAACTGGTATTGACGGTTGCCATCCAATTATCTGAAAATCGGTAGCGCTCGTCCAGGAAAGATTTGAAACCACCTTCCGCAATGATGATTTGTTGGCTGTAGATGCCCGTATCTTCGGAACGCCCCAGATAACTATAATCGAACAAATAGTCCGTGGGACGATCTAGGGCAAAGCTGAAAAAATCGGAATCTGTATTGTTGCTCAAAAACTTCCCTGCAAAAAATCGAACATTAAATTGCCTGTTGTTTTCGAACAGTTTTCGGTATTCATATTCAAAGGAAAGTTTGCTGAATTTGCCGGCCAACTGAAAATCCAAGAACCACGATTTATAATCCAGAATATCGTTGTCCCTATTTAGGTATCGCATGTTGAAAACGCTGTAATCCGGATTTTCAGGGTCGTTCGCCAAATCGCTTAGGCTTTCGTCAAAATCCCGGAAGATATTTACAAAGCGGAACGACAATACCTGACGCTTGTTCGAAATTAGGTCATCCGGTCGCCAACCAAAACTCAATGCGGGAGTAATGGACGTGTATCTGGAATTGACGTTGAAATGCGAAGTGGATCCTCCCAAGGAATAGTTGGCAACATAGAGTCCGCTTTTGCTCAAGTATTTTCTATAGCTGAATTTTCCGTATCCCACGAAGGCATTCTCCCGAAAGGAATAGGAGGGGGCAAAGTCATATATAAAAGGACGCTCCAAGAGAGTTTTATTGTATAGCCGCATACCCGGCACCCACCCGTCATAGATGTTGAAATTTAGGACAGGGACATAAAAAACTTGATTGTAATAAGGGTTTTCAGAATCCTTGAAAAATGTAAACTTTAGTTTTTTGTTACTGGATAAAAATCCTTTAAGGGATTTCCAGTTATCTCGTTGGTTGAATTCCGGTATTGTTTGATCGTAATTGAGAACCAAACGATCTTCCTGATTGTTGGGAACGGTAAAGGTTTCCAAGGTCTTTATATCCTTGAACCAATATTTGGAGACCAAGGTGTCGTTTTTAAGCCCGAACATGCTAATGGGGACATTGGTTCCCTCCTTATTTTTTATGGTAACTCTTAGGGAATCCTCGGTTTTGTCGACCTTTTTTATCTTAAAATCTATCTTACGGTCCGTAGAGACATACTCGCTAAAGAACCAATTGATATCCTTCTCCGTGGAACGTTTAAGGATAGATTCAAAATCCAGTACCTTTACTTTATTGAGTTGATAATATTTGAAAAATGTTTTGATGCTCTCGTCAACTTTTTCCTTTCCAATATAATCCGCCAGATAGGCCAATCCCAGACCCGCCTTATACTTGTTTGCAATTTTTTGGTTGAATTTAATCAGGGAATCGTTGGGCGTGGTCAGCGCTTGGTCCAAGTTTTTCCGTGCCGTTAGATTGTATAGGAAGGGATATTGTTCGTTAAAATCCATTTTCGCCAAATTGAAACTACGAATGCCCCAGATTCGAGAAAGGTTGCCCAGTAATTTTTGATCGGGATAAAACTCGTCAACATATGCAATCATGAGGTAGTTTGCGATGGCGCTGTTGAGCCATTGTTCCTTTCTTGGGTCCAAGAACAAGGTTTCCCCCAAGATACTGTTCAAGGCCGTTTTAAGGAACTTCATTTCAAATTGGAACTGCTGCTCGTACGGTCTGATAAAGGATGGTAATTGGTTGATTCCGTACAACGGATCTTTGTTATAATCCGTTTCACTAACCAACAGTTTATCATGGGGGTATTTGCCCAAATTCCGTTCAATGAAATCCGTAATCCTATTGATGGAAATGCCCTGTTCAATAGGGTCATATCTGGGTGCCGAAATGCTGGTGACCACCTTCATTTCAGGGGTAATATGGGTCGAAAAAAGATTTTGTACGTTCAGAAAGATCTCGGCACTTTTTTGATTCTCGGCAACAAGCTCCACGCGCCGACTATTGGTCATTTCCGTACGTTTGTTTTCCTTGAAGTTGGAATTTAGGAAAAGAGCCTTGGGATACGTGAAATCAATGGTCGTTTTGGTGCTATTCGTATAAAGGTCTTCCAGATTTTTGTTCGAATACAAATGCCATTTCCCATCATATACGGCCGGGGTAAGGTACCAATCCTTTAGGTAATAATTGCCCCTATTATCGTACCCGTAGTCAGTGTATTTATTTGGCGGAAGTTTCACCTTGTAGGTGATTATCAGTTGTACGGATTCCTTTGGTAACAAAGGTTTGTTAAGCCTGAATTTTATGATGTCATCCTCCTGGGTCCGTTCCCATTCCAGCCCTTCATATTCACCGTCCACCGCACTGATGATGGTGGTATAGCCCCGTTCACTTTTTTTTGCGAGGTGCAGGCTTCTTTTGAATTCTTGCGCAAAACGCTTTGCAAGTCCGGTATTTTTATTGGAGTAGGCATGCGCCCAGTCATTGAAATAAATGATTCCCAGGTTATAGTTGGAATCATTGTAATAGGTGAACTCCTGTTTTATGTCCAGTTCCTTGGTGAAATCATTTAACTTTACCGTGAGGTTCGTTTCGTATTGGGCAAAGGCACCTCCGTTTACTATAGAATATAGTAAAATGCTCAGTGCTATTTTTATCTGGAGGAATCCTTTCAAGGGCAATCTAAAAATTGGGACTTAGGGTATGGCCTTTATAAAAGGCATCGATGATTTCCACCACCTCGTCTTCGGTATCGACAATTTTTATAAGATCTAGATCCTCCGGACTGATATTCCCAAAAGAAAGCATCGTGTTTTTTATCCAATCGAATAGACCGGTCCAAAATTCACTTCCCACAAGGATGATCGGGAATTTTCCAATTTTATGGGTCTGGATCAGGGTGATTGCTTCGAACAGTTCATCCAAGGTCCCGAAGCCTCCCGGCATAACCACAAAACCCTGGGAATATTTTACGAACATCACCTTTCTAACAAAGAAATAGTCGAAGTCCAGGCTTTTGTCCTCATCGATATACGGATTGTCATGTTGTTCAAAAGGAAGGTCGATGTTCAACCCTACCGAAGTACCACCGGCCAAATGGGCGCCCCTGTTTCCAGCCTCCATAATACCCGGACCGCCACCAGTGATTACGCCATAACCGGCCTCTGCTATTTTTTTGGAAACATTTACCGCTAGCTGGTAGTATTTGTCGCCCTCTTTGGTTCTTGCCGAACCAAATACCGAAACACAGGGTCCTATTTTGCTCATTTTTTCGAAACCGTTAACGAATTCGCCCATAATCTTAAATATGGCCCAAGAATCGTTTGTCTTGATTTCGTTCCACCCTTTGTGGTGCTTTTCGTTTCTCATTTGCTTGCCTTATTTTTTTAACTCTTTTCTCAAAAACTCTGCCGTATAACTGTCCTTGACTTTACAAATTTCTTCCGGTGTGCCATGCGCTATCAGTTGCCCCCCGGTGCGACCTCCCTCATATCCTATATCAATAACGTGGTCCACCATTTTTATTACATCCAAGTTATGTTCTATGACCAAAACGGTATTGCCCTTATCCACCAGTTTGTTCAATACTTCCATCAGAACGCGTATGTCCTCAAAGTGAAGTCCGGTAGTGGGCTCGTCCAGGATATAGAACGTATTTCCCGTATCCCGTTTGGAAAGTTCCGTGGCCAATTTAATTCGTTGTGCTTCCCCGCCGGATAGGGTAGTGGACTGCTGTCCAAGTGAAATATAACCCAAACCTACATTCTGTATTGTTTTTAACTTACGATGGATTTTTGGAATAAGTTCAAAAAAATCGACCGCTTCATTGATGGTCATTTCCAAAACATCCGAAATGGATTTGCCCTTATACCTAATTTCCAAGGTCTCTCTGTTAAAACGCTTGCCGTTGCAGGTTTCACATTCTACATATACATCCGGTAGGAAATTCATTTCAATGACACGTAGTCCCCCTCCCTGGCAGGTTTCACATCTACCGCCCTTCACATTAAAGCTGAATCGGCCCGGTTTGTAGCCTCGTATGGAGGCCTCTGGGGTTTTTGTGAACAAAGACCGAATTTCGCTGAAAACGCCGGTATACGTTGCAGGATTGGACCGTGGTGTTCTACCAATAGGGGATTGATTGATGTCGATGACCTTATCAATATGCTCCAGCCCCGTAATCTTTTTATACGGCATTGGTTTTTTTACACCGTTGAAATAATGGGCGTTCATAATGGGGTAGAGTGTCTCATTGATCAAGGTGGATTTACCACTTCCGGACACCCCCGTTACCCCGATCATTTTTCCAAGGGGGAATTCCACCGTAATATTTTTTAGGTTGTTACCCGTGCATCCGGAGAGTACGATTTTCTCACCATTGCCCTTTCTTCGTTTTTTGGGCACCTTTATTTCCTTTACCCCGGTGATATAATCCGCCGTAAGCGTATGGTGTTTTTTGAGGTCTTGGGGGTTTCCTTCGGAAATAATTTCCCCACCGTGCTTGCCTGCTTTTGGACCGATGTCGATGACATGGTCCGCACGTTCGATCATATCCCGATCGTGTTCTACAACGATCACCGAGTTTCCAATGTCCCGCAAGGACTCCAGTGATTTTATCAGTCGTGAATTGTCCCTTTGATGTAGCCCGATGCTGGGTTCGTCCAAGATATAGAGTACCCCCACCAATTGGGAGCCTATTTGGGTCGCCAACCTAATTCGTTGCGCCTCCCCGCCAGACAAGGACTTTGAACTGCGGTTGAGGGAAAGATAATCTAGCCCTACATCCAGAAGAAAGCGGATCCTGGTACGGATTTCCTTGATGATTTCCTCGGCAATTTTCAATTGGTTTCCTTCCAAGTTTTTTTCCAGCCCTTCAAAGAAATTGGACAATTCCGCAATGTCCATATAGGCCAATTCCGCAATATTCTTATCGTCTATCTTAAAGTAGAGCGATTCCTTTTTCAGCCTAGTGCCTTCACAGGTAGGACATTTTATTTTATCCATGTATTCCTTCGCCCATCGTTTGATGGAAGTCGATTCCGCCTGATCAAATTGATTCTTTATAAAATTTGAAATTCCTTCGTAGTCTATTTTATAGGTTCTTTTTACGCCCAAGGATTTGGAATCCACCTCAAAACTCTCGTTCCCCCCGTAGAGCAATACATCAATGGCCTCTTGGGGTATTTTGCTTATTGAGTCCGTTAACTCAAAACCAAAGCGTTGGGCTATGGTCTCTATCTGTTTAAACGCCCAGGATTTTTTATACTCGCCAAGCGGTGCTATACCACCGTTCTTTATGGAAAGTTTTTTGTTGGGAAATATTTTGTCCGCATTTACTTCGTACACATGTCCCAGGCCACTGCAGTTGGGACACATTCCTTTTGGGGAGTTGAAGGAAAAGGTATTGGGTTCTGGGGTAGGATAGGAGATTCCCGTGGCAGGGCACATCAAATCCCTACTGAAATATCTGGGAACATCAGAACCTTCCTCGATTACCATTAAAACGTTATCGCCACTGTACATGGCCGTATTGATGGTTTCTGCCAGGCGCTTGTGCAGCTCTTCGCTTTCCTGAACCTTCAACCTATCGATTACGATTTCAATATCGTGGGTCTTGTATCGGTCCACCTTCATGCCCTTTACAATATCGCGAATTTCTCCGTCCACGCGGACCTTCACAAAGCCCTGTTTGGCAATTTGCTCGAACAGTTCCCTGTAATGTCCTTTTCGGGATTTGATTACCGGGGCAAGGATATTGATTTTTTTATCGGTATACGCCTCAATGATCAGTTCCTTTATTTGCGCGTCACTGTAACTGACCATTTTTTCGCCCGTATTGTAACTATGGGCATCACCGGCACGGGCAAAAAGCAAACGTAGGAAATCGTATACTTCCGTAATGGTGCCAACGGTGGACCTTGGTGATTTTGAGGTAGTTTTCTGTTCAATGGCAATGACCGGGGAAAGTCCGTCGATCTTATCAACATCCGGCCGTTCCAGGCCACCTAAAAATTGGCGGGCATAGGCCGAGAAGGTTTCAATGTACCTCCGCTGGCCTTCGGCATAGATTGTATCAAAAGCCAAGGAGGATTTACCGCTTCCCGAAAGTCCGGTAATAACGACAAGCTTTTCCCTAGGAATGGTGACATCGATATTTTTGAGGTTATGAACGCGTGCCCCTTTTACCTCAATATTCTCCTCGTAGTTAATCATAGCAATTGACAAAGTTGCAAAATTACGATTTTGATAGCGAAACAAGAACCCGGTGCCATTTATATTTTACTAATAAAACTCTAAAATTCAGGGCCCTTTCACAAGGGGCGACAAATAGCTAATAAGATAGTATTGCTGTTTTAAGCGGTGGTATCAAGCTTGGGAAACCTTTATCAAATTGAGAACCCTTCTCCAGAAAACGGTACTACTAATGTGTACATTTTCGTTGCCCCGTATACCCGAAGTATCCAAGTTCAAGTTAATGGCCTTGTTCTTGAATGTTTGATCCAATATGTCCTTATCCGATAGTAAGGCCATACTCCAATTTGGAAAAAAACGATGTGAATTTATTTTGCGGGTGAGCACTTCCAAATCATAGTGTCTTGGGTCCTTTTTTATTTTATCGAAGACTTGGAGCACATTGGATTTGGGTCCTTCCAAAAATTGAAAGAAATCATTGTCTTGGCAAACAAGACATCCTGTGATGTTGTTTTCTTGATTGACAGAGTTAGCCACCTCGATTATATCCTCAATATCGGAAATTTGAACACCGTCTGACATGGTCGATTTATAGGTAAGTTCATAAATCAAATCATCTGAGGAAAGCGAACTTTTAAATTTGCTGGGCAAGAGTCCAAATCTCTCCGAAAAGGTTTTGGAGAAATAGCTTCTGCTAGAAAAGCCTATTTTGTAGCATACTTCAGAAATGGTCAAATCTGTATGTTGGATAAGCTCCTTTCCTTTTTCCAGGCGTAAGTGAGTGATAAAATTTCCAAGGCTTTCCCCAAAGAGATGCCTAAAACCTGCCTGAAGTTTTTTTGGGGATAATCCAAACGTTTTTGATAGATGGTCAATATTAAGGGATCGGTCTATGTTTTCGGCAATATGTTCGGCAACTTCAGATATCCTGAGTATTTCTGTGTTAGAAAGCGGAAAACTTATTTTAATCTCTTCCTTAGTAACGTCATGGTGCTCCACTTGGGACGCTAATGTATTTACAACGGCACCCTCTACCAATAGTTTGCCAACGGCATCGGTTCTTTTATTTTCGATAAGGATAGATGCGTACTTTGAGGTTAAGGGACTTATCTCACCATAATAACTAAAGGGTTTTTCCTTACTGATGAAGGAGGTTATATCCTCCAATGCTGTCTCCAAGAGCGTTTTTCGTTTGGAATTTGACTCTCCCATTTTTTCCCGTACAAAAATCGCGCTTAACCTTAAATGTACTTTACTGGGAAAGGTTACGATGTTTGGGGACTTTGCGGCACTGGAAAAAATAACATTCTGTCTTGGGTATATTTTATTGTTGTTTTCCTGGTTCTCGAACCTGTGAAAAAAATGACCCTTTACACAGTAAAGAAAATAGATTATGGATGGGTCCTGCTCCATCTTCGAAATCTTTAATTCCTCATTGAAAGTTATATCGTACACCCTTACATTGAGTCCCTCGAATACACTATAGGTGGTAACGGTTCCTTTGCCCACCAAATTGTCAAGCGTTAAAATCGCAGAATCCTGATATTCCTTAAAATCGGCACCAAGGCTAAGAGCCAATTTTCGTAGTTGGTCAAAAGGATGTTCAAAATTAATATGAAGCATGGCAATGGTAAAAGTCTAAGGGACTCAAAACTTAAAATTAACTATATTTTTTCTTATAAACCTCGTTAAATATTTCTCAAGCACGGATACTGTTAAGTTATAGCGTTATTAATACTAAACAGATTATTAAAGACCCTGCCAATCCTACCTTGGTGTTTTCTGTAGCTGGCCCGTGCCAATCCCAATAGAGTTAAAGATTTTTTTTAGTATTGTTTTAATATACTTAAAGAATTTGAATGAAGTCTATACCAGTTTTAGTTTTCGAACCTATGCAATTTCCTGCGCAATAATTTAATTTCATCTTGCAAGTTTGTAACTTGAATCAAGAGATGGTGAATAGCTTGGAGTCCTTCCGGGTTAATTTCCAGTTCTTGGTGTAACCTCACCATTTTTTCGAGTTTTGGAAGTTCACTGATCTTAATCATTTCCTTTTCCTCCTTCTTCTCAATTGTAAGGATTTCAAACTCCACGAGCCGATGCACTAATGAAACCTCAATATTGTGATGGTTGCAAAATTCCTCAATAAATATATAAGTAGCTTTTTCCATGATGCTTTTACAAACCTTTTTGTTCAAGTTCCTTAAAAATCCTTTCTTGCTCTGTAGTAAGCTTTACTGGAATCTTTGGGCTATATGTGATAAATAGGTCGCCAAACCCATCTTTTTTATATAAAGGAAATCCCTTGCCTCTAAGCTTCACGGTGGCCCCGTTCTGTGTTCCCGGCTTCACGCTCAATTTCACTTTTCCCGTTAAGGTTTCCAACACTATTTCCCCTCCAAGAACAGCCGTTGTTAATGGGATTTCAATGGTCTTATAAAGGTTGGCGCCCTCTCTTTTAAAAGGGGTGTCGTTCAAAATGGAAAAGGTAATGTAAAGGTCACCTTTAGGTCCCCCATTGATTCCCTCCCCGCCATATCCTTTTATTTTGATGGTCTGACCGTCTTCGATCCCAGCTGGTATTGTAATTCTTATGTTTTTTCCATTTACAGTGAGCGTGCGCTTATGCGTTTCTTTAACTTCGGAAAGATTTAATCGAAGCTCCGCATTGAAATCCTGCCCCCTGTACTTTGCCCTTCCTTGTTGCCTACTGAAGCCACTACCCCCAAACATGGATTCAAAGAAATCTGAAAAATCACTTTCTTGACCGCCTGAGTATGTGTATTCCCTGTAACTGCCACCAGAAGGTTGACTACGTCTTTGTGATTTGGCCTTTTCAAATTCTTCCGCG
This sequence comes from Maribacter aurantiacus, assembly GCF_005780245.1. Lineage (NCBI taxonomy): Bacteria > Pseudomonadati > Bacteroidota > Flavobacteriia > Flavobacteriales > Flavobacteriaceae > Maribacter > Maribacter aurantiacus. The sequence goes on from NZ_VBUK01000005.1 coordinate 264,536, forward strand.
TGTTGCCAATCCTTCCCATATTGGTCATATTTCTTTCTTTTTTCAGGGTCGCTCAGTACTTCATGGGCCTCATTGATTTTTTTGAATTTCTCCTCTGCATCCGTGTTGTTGGGGTTTAAGTCTGGATGATGTTTTCTGGCCAGTTTTCGATAGGCGGATTTTATATCTTTTTCAGTCGCGGACTTATCCAACCCCAGAACCTGGTAATAGTCTATAAAATTCATGGTAGTATATCCAAATCTATTCTTCTTTCAAGTTACATAAATCAATGTGATTTCTATTGTCCGCCCAATGATTTTTGTGAACTTGATGCATTCAAACACCTATATTGCTGTTCGAATGCACAAAAAATAGTAGGAATTTGGCGATGGGCTGTTACATGCGGTTTAATGATTTCCATAGAACTAGAAAAGATGATATGATCATGGAAGGAATTTTAGCTACAGATTAAGTTCCTTTCATTTTTTCGGCCTAAAATCCTATAAAAATAGAGACAGAAATATATCAACACTTGATGAGACAAATTGGTCCGCAAGCCTACCTTGATTTCGATATTGAACAACTTGTTGCAACAGGCATTTGCGATTGTCAAATCCGGGCTGCCCTACGATGAGAATTATGTATCGAAATTGAACTAAAAAGACTTGTTTTTTAACTCAGTTCTTTGTTAGCTGCTGGCTTTAGTCAGTTTCCTTGTTTTCATAGATAAGGTGGTACGGCTTTTTCTTCCACATTTTATCATCAAATATGAAGAAAATAGCTACTACTATTCCTATAATAGTGTAAACCAATCCTGAACTACCAATAGCACTATTCACATTATTCAACATAGCGTGCAATAAAATTACAGCAAGTATAGAATATGAGGATTTATTGTATAACCAAGTAAAAACAATAGTTATTGGAATTAGCCATATAAATCTTGGAAGTAAATCCATAAAGCCGTTGGTTGAATATATTCCATTATAATGTAGAGGAAGAAACCACAGACTCCAAAAGAATGAAATTATTAAAGATCCAATTAACGGATTGTATTTCTTTTGCAGCTCTTTTTGCAAAAAACCTCTCCACCCAAATTCTTCAACACCACCAAAAAATAATAAATTGCTAAAAAAACCTATAAGCCAAAAAGGGTCAGTTTTGAATATGAAGTCAGTAGTTTTAATACCTAATAAACTACCAATAAAGTAACTGCTTATATTCAAAATAATAAATAATGAAAACCCAATGATGTACCACTTTGATTTTCGCTTTTCAAAAAACGAAGACTTAAGATAGTTTTCTTTTAATTTAGAATTGGTAGCATTACTTAAATTAATAGCTAAAATAAAAAAGAGTATCCCAAATAATATATAACTTAAAAAACTAACTTCATTAAGACTTGGCATTAGCCCATTGACATCACCAAGTCCATTATTAACAAAATACAAGCGCAAAAAGAGAACTAACGCAGCAATTAGAAAAACAGTAATAAAAATCGGTTTAGAGTTTATTTTGATTTTCTCTCCCGAAATTACATAAGTATTAAGAAAACCGGCAATTAATGGTCCACAACCACCGATTAATATAGCCGCAAATCCAATATCTTTTGGTAATAAAACTATAATTGGTAAAAACCAAAAAGAAAAAGTTATACCAAACGTCAGAAGAAGGAAACTTAATATTGGTTTAGATTTTAATAGTTCTTTCATATTTGGTTTTTTTATTTGGTTCGGTTGTCAAGCTTGCAGCTAACGTCTCGGCTATGGCAAGTAGGGCAGGCAAGGAAACGTTGAGTTTCCGTCTGAGCTCGTAGCCAAAGCTTTTCGTTTTGTTTTTATCTTTTTCATTTTAAAAGCCAAATCCAAAAGATTTGGCGGACTTGGCAAATAAACCCAAGCCATTGAATTTTGCACTTACCGCCCTATTTGCTATAGGTATTGTTGGCAACAGTATTTTTTATGTTGTTATAAAGTCTACAAATTTGTCGCCACTTTCAGTCGTTCTTTTATCTCCAACGATGTCCATTCCTCTATTTACAGTCATTGTTCGAATATTACTCGTGTCAATGTTAACAAGACCATATTGATACAAATCATTTATTGCCATTATGATTGTATTAAAGTCATAATCTGAAAATATTTGTTTAAGAGAATTTTCTAAGCTCCCAGTTATACTTTTAGGTTCGATTTCATTTTTTCGTAAATAGGCAAAAGTGTCCTGAGCAAAATTTAAAATTTTAAGATGTATAACGGTCAAACTGCCTACAAGGTTCAAATAGAATTCTTTTTGCTCTTCGTTATATTCATTTGGGAGTAGTGAATTTATCAAAATCGCCTTGTAGGCTTCAAGCTTTTCTTTTTGATAGTTTTCTGAAACGGATTTTATTGATTGTTCGAATAGAAAAGAAAATTCTTCTGTCTCAATATAATTGACATTTATATCGTCTTTTACTTCTTGAATTTTTACAGCGAGGTCATTCACGAAATTTTCTAACCTCAAAAACCTCCTTGAGGGAATATATGAATTTATCAAATTTGCAAATGGGCCTCCTACAACTGTAGCACTTAAAAGCGTAGTAAATATATTTTTTACATTATCCGCTAGTTGAGATTGCTCTAATCCTTTTTCGATTTTTTTGGATATCGAGGATTTTGTAGCGATTTCTTTTTTCATACCGTTTTAGGACAAGTTAGTTCACCTTTATCATTAGACCTGGTTGTTCAAATCGAAGGGTGTCGTTTTGCAAAAGTCCATTATAAAATAGAGTATCTCCTTTTATTTCCAGAACCTTTACTCGCATACCACCTGAATCATTTATTAATTTTTCCAACTCGTCCAATTCATTTAGTTCCGTGTCATATGTCAATACGTAGTTGCAGTCGTCCAAATACTTTATATTGATTTGCGTCGTATCCGAACTTTGGGTAGACCATTCTATTTGCTTGCCATTCTTTCGAATAATTGTTCCTTGGTACGGAAAATTAGAATTTCCAGGAGTCATAAATGTTCCGTTTTTAAAATCCGCACATTTTAAATCCTGCGCACATGAAGTCAGTCCATTTAATAATAAACAAAGAATAATTAGTTTTTTCATATTGTTGCCAACGGCTCGTATAACCGTCAGTTACGGGTTAATATGCGTTAATTTTAGGTTTGGCACGGACTTGAGCAATTCCGAGTGGATTCGGACGTAGTCGAATCCGCCGTAATTGCGGTTAGCATCTATGTAAAAGCAGCGTGTCCTTTATCTTTAAAGTTCTCTAAAACAAAAAGATATGAAAACGGAACACACT
>NZ_VBUK01000006.1:0-235609 GCF_005780245.1 Maribacter aurantiacus
GTTAGCAGTTAGCAGTTAGCAGTTAGCAGTTAGCAGTTAGCAGTTAGCAGTTAGCAGTTAGCAGTTAGCAGTTAGCAGTTAGCAAAAAAACACTTTTCATTTTTCACTTTTAGTTTTTCAGTTAAAACTTATAACCAGTCCCTTAAAACTTTTCACTATGAAATCCGTACATTGAAGCTTCAAACTAAATGAGAACGACACTATGAAAAATTGCATCGGCGTAATCGCCTTTCTCCTTTGTGTAACGACCGTATCGGCGCAGACCAAAACCAACCTCGAACTCACGGACATCTTCGAATATGAGTTTGTATCGGACCCACAAATATCGCCCGATGGCTCTAAAATTATCTATGTGCGCAACTTTAAGGATATTATGACGGACAAAAACCTGTCCAACCTCTGGATTGTGAATTTTGACGGTTCACAAAATAGACCTTTAACAACAGGGAACCATAACGACTACTATCCCCGTTGGTCGCACGATGGCAAAAAAATCATCTTTAAATCGAATATGGCAGATGATAAAATGAAACTCTACCTTATGTGGCTGGATACCAAGGAAACCGCACCCCTTACCAACACGCCCAAGGCCCCCGGAGCGGTAAGCTGGTCGCACGATGACCGCTACGTGGCGTTCAACATGTTCGTGCCCGGTAAGAAAGAGTCCCTTATTAAAATGCCCACAAAACCGGAAGGTGCCAAATGGAACACCCCTCCAACGTATATTGACAAGATGAACTATCGCGGTGACGGTCAGGGCTATTTAAAAGCAGGGAACGACCAACTGTTTACGCTGTCCATCAACGGCGGTACCCCAAAACAGTTGACGTCCTCCGAATTTGATCATGGTGCTCCGGTATGGTCCAAGGATGGTAAAAGTTTGTATTTTTCCGCGAATTTTCAACCGGAGGAAGCCTTTGAACCAGCCAACTCGGAGGTCTACAAATTAGACCTTAGCGATAATAGCGTAACCGCGCTGACCAACCGCTTTGGTCCCGACGGTTCTCCTACCCTTTCTCCAGAAGGTACTTTGATTGCCTACACTGGGAACGACGATACCTTTCAGGGCTATGAGCTCACCCAATTGTATGTAATGAATGCCGATGGTAGCAATTCCCGATTGCTTTCGGCGGATTTTGACCGGGACATTGGCAACGTACAATGGGCATCGGACGGCAAAGGGCTGTATTTTCAGTACGATTCCGAAGGTGATTCCAAAATTGGACACATCACCTTGGATGGAAAAGTAACCACCATCGCCGAAGGCCTTGGGGGACTCTCCCTGGGAAGACCTTACAATCAGGCCGACTTTACCGTGTCTAACAAAGGTACCTTTGCCTATACCTTGGGCGGTACGCAACACCCGTCCGATTTGGCCGTAGCCGATAAAAAAGGAACAAAACGGCTTACCTATTTGAACGATGATTTATTTTCCTTCCGCAATGTGGGCGAAGTGGAGGAAATCTGGTGGAACTCCTCCTTCGATGACCGAAAAATTCAAGGGTGGATCGTAACCCCACCCAACTTTGACCCTACTAAAAAATATCCCTTTATCCTGGAAATCCACGGCGGACCTTTTCAAAGTTATGGTTCCGTATACAGTGCCGAGATTCAGGCCTATGCCGCAGCAGGCTACGTGGTGTTGTATTCTAATCCGCGTGGGAGTACCAGTTACGGGGCGGAATTTGGGAACCTCATCCATCACGATTATCCCAACCATGATTATGAGGATCTCATGAGCGGCGTGGATGCCGTGATCGGAAAAGGCTATGTGGATACCAATAACCTGTTTGTTACCGGAGGTAGCGGTGGTGGAGTGCTTACGGCGTGGATCGTGGGCAAAACGGACCGTTTTAAGGCCGCCGTGGTGGCCAAGCCCGTCATCAACTGGACCAGCTTTGTGCTCTATGCCGATGGGGCCGCTTTCTTCTCCAAATACTGGTTCGGGAAGAAACCCTGGGAAGACCCGGAAAACTATTTTAGGCGCTCCCCGCTCAACTATGTCGGGAATGTGACTACACCTACCATGCTTTTAACAGGCGAGGAAGATTTTCGGACCCCAATCGCGGAATCGGAACAATTCTATACCGCATTGAAGTTGGAAGGGGTTGAAACCGCCATGGTGCGTATTCCCGGTTCCGGGCATGGCATTGCGAACCGACCCAGCAATTTGGTCGCCAAAATAGCCTCGGTATTGGCGTGGTTCAACAAATACAAAACGGAATAGTCCGGTGACCATGATGAGAAATATATTTTTTGCGGTTTTTACGGTATGTATGGCTGTAGTTGGACAGTCACAGGAATTCAAAGTGATGTCCTACAACATCAAGTATGACAACGTCAACGATACCGTAAACAACTGGAATTTTAGAAAGGAGGCTATGGTGCGGCTTGTGCAACACTATGGCCCCCAATTTGTGGGCATGCAGGAGGTTTTGCTTAACCAGTTGGAATATCTGGACGAGCACCTACCGGATTACAGTTATATTGGCGTAGGCCGGGACGATGGCAAACAAAAGGGCGAGTACTCCCCTATTATGTACAATAGTCAACATTTTGAACTGATAAGCGCCAATACGTTTTGGCTCTCCCCCACCCCAGAAAAAGTTTCCAAAGGTTGGGATGCCGCCTTGGAACGTATCTGTACCTATGGTCGGTTCAAAGAAAAAAGCACCAGGAAGGAACTCTATGTATTCAATACCCATTTTGACCATGTAGGCACCGAGGCCCGAAAGCAGAGCGTAAACCTCATCTTACAACAGATCAAGGCGGTCAACACCCAAAACTTGCCCGTGGTGGTGACGGGGGATTTTAATTTGGAGCCGGACTCAGAACCCATCCAATTGATGCAAGCAGGGATGACGGATGCCCAGCAAGCCACCCAACAACCCTTTTACGGCCCTACGGGTACCTTTAACGGCTTTGACCACAGCATGGTCTTGGACCGGCGTATCGACTATATTTTTGTGGAAAATTTAAGGGTAAGAACCTATCTCCATATTGACGACCGCATGGAAAACAACATGCATATCTCGGATCATTTACCCGTGTTGGCAACGTTGAGTATTGAGTAAAAAATATTTTCTATTTTTTTGAATGCATATCCCGAAGGGTAAGCACTATACATCTTTTTGTAACACGGATTATTTTCAGTCATTTACTTGAACCAACTTTCCTTCTGGCATACTCATATCCCGATGTCCGCCAATTACAAGCCACTTACCATTTTCCTTTACCATAAAATCACTCCATCGTAAGGTTCCTCTAAAAGTATTTCCCTTTGTTAGTCCATCAGGCGTATCCTCACCGTAATAAGTGAATGTTTCAGTATGTGTGTAGTGAGCAATTGCTGATTTACCACTATCCAGTATTTCAATTTCTATGGGAGTAACCTCCATTTCCAAACACTCTTCTTCCGCCTTCATAATTTCCCAAAATTTAGCCATTCCTTCCTTTGTCGTCAATTCATTTTTTCTTGTCTCCCATTTCTTCCAATCGGGATGATGATAGGCCATATAAGTTTCAAAATCGTTATCCTTCCACGATATAAATCTACCTTTAATGGCATCCCAGACTTCTTGTTCAACCTGTTCTTGACTTAACTCTTGAATGTTGATGTTATCTGATGTTTTTTTGGTTTCATTGCATGAATATACTAGAACAATCCAAATAATGACGAAGTAAAATAAATATTTCATGTTTCTATTTTTATGTGCTACAACTGTATAGGCCATCAATAGCTGCGTGGTTTAGAACTAACTTGTGCATGTACGCACCAAACTGTAAATCCCCGAGGATTTTCAAAAGTAGGCGAGAATAAGCAATTACTTATAGCCATTATTGGGAGCATTAATCATTCTGATTTTAAAACCTTTAATTTATCTTCTGACAAATTCAAAAACTCCGCGGCATTTTCGAAGAAAATATCTTCCTTTTGGCCTAAAGTCAGAAATTTGGCTGAATTTACCGCATCCACTGCAATGTCAATTGTTTCTGGCCAAACCATTTGGTCCGTTCCAAACATTATTCTATTTCCAAACCCAGAATCTACTAATTCTTTGAGAAAGTTATGAAACTCTTCTTTTGGTAATATCCAATTTATTGCGGCAATATCCACATACAATTGTGGATGAGCATATAACATAGCTTTCATATCCTCCAGATATGGCCATCCTCCATGCATCACATATACTTTTAATTTCGGATGACTAACAAGTACTTCTTCGAGCTGTTTTGGATTTGCATTTTTAACCCTAACTCTATCCATACCCATACGATATATTCCTCCTGGTGGACCACCAGGCATAATATGAAATCCCACTGGAAGACTCAGTTCCTCTGCTAAATCAAAGAACGGTTTTTGACTGTCATCATCAGCTGTTATTCCTCCATAGAATGGATTCATTTCTCCTATAGCAGAAAGATTTCCATTTTCAGCCATTTTCCTTAAACTGTCCAATGGCATGTTTCTACCACTTATAAGAATTTTGTCTGGTGCATCCTCAAACCATAATTGTCCATCCGAAGTTAAAGCAAGAACTATATTATGTATTTCAAATTTCTCAAAGGTTTCGGCTTTTTGTTCTTCGGGTGTGTGAACTCCTTTGTAAGTCTCATTTTTTAATGGATTAGGGTGGTCCATTCCAAACATCATTCCACCTATGTCCTTATTATATGCGTGAATGTGCATATCTATAATAGGTCCTTTATAAAGTTCAATTACTGTTTCTGTTTCACTCGCAGTATTCTGCGTGTCATTTTTGCAACTATGAATTGCAACATAGAAAACAAATAATGATAAGATTTTAATTTTCATAGGGTTGGGTTTTATTGCTGACAACAATTATATAAACGTAGCTAAGTACGTTTATTTCTATTTCAGGGGAAGTACTCTAAAATTCCTATAAAAATATGGTTTGGACAAATAAAAGGGGAAATATGTGGGTCTAACTTATTTTTCAATCCGTTTTTGAATTCTTCCTCTCTTAATGACGGTATTGATGGCCATTGTATTGCGAATCTCTTCCAATGGATTCTTGTCCAACAGCACCATATTCGCGATTTTACCAGTTTCAATGGATCCTAAACTATCCTGGGCATGCATCATTTCAGCGGCGTTGATTGTAGCCATTTTTATAATTTCCAATTGGTTCATCCCTCCCAATTCAAAGAGTTGCATTTCTTCGTGTAAACTATAACCGGGCATTACAAAAAAACCGGTATCGGTACCTAAGGCGAAACGTATTCCGTTTTCAGACAAAGCTTTTATATCCTCCACTTGGAAGGCCGCAATATCAGCTAACGTTACACTATCTCTCTGAAAATAATCCCTCCAGAATACCATATTTTGTTCAGCCCTTGCTAAGAACTCGGGTTTGTTCGCATTTTCAAAATACGCTTCATCAAATACGTTTTCTTGGCGAAGGTCGGCCACCCATTCCGGGAACAAAGGATATAAAAAGCCCTTATCAATCATAAAGGTTGTGATAAAGGAAGGCCTCACCTGATATATTTTTTCCAAAAGGAACGTATCTCTTTGAAAGTCAATATCTATACCTGTCCAATGTACAATGTTTTGAATACCCGCATCCATCGCCATTTCAAGTTCCACATTGTCACTAACATGGGCAAAAACCTCTGTATCGTAATTCATTGCCTCTTTCTGAACCTTGTTGATAAAAGCTTGCGGCATTCGCTCCACCCAAGGAGGATGGGGTCCATCTTCAATCGTGAGCTTAATTCCAGCTATTGGGAACTGGGTTACCTCTTTTACCAAATTTTCTATTTGAAGCGTGTCCTTAAGCAAAAAAACAGATTTACCATCTTCCCAGTTTCCTTGGTATGTTTTCAACGGATGCCGGCCCTCCATGGTAAAATGCTGACTTGTATGAAACACGATTGGTGCGGGTAATGTGTCCTGATTGCCATAAGAGCGCATATTGGCATAATATTCATTGGTGCATACACTGCCTCCTGTTATGAACACGGATGTCACACCATAATGCATGTATTTGGCAAAATCACTTTTAAAATCCGTGGTGTGGACATGACAATCGAATAATCCAGGTATCAAAAATTTGCCGGTACCGTCGATCTGGATTTCTGCACTACTAGAATTGGTAGAATCAATGACAACAATTTTACCGTCTTGTATACCAACGCTCACAGTTGTTTTTAAGGGGCTTCCAGTTCCGTCAATAAGGCTCACATTTGAGATAACCATTGATAAGGGATCGGAATGCTCAGTGGTACAAGCTACAAGACAACCAAAAAGAATAAGTAAGCCTAGGCGCTTCATTTTAATTAGGATTAGGATTAGAATTAAGTAATTCATAGACCCTGGGGCCGGCCAATTTCTTTAGGGGGAAACCTTCTAAAATTCCTTTAAAAAAATGAACTGGGCAAGAAAAAGGGGAGTATGTGTCTTCAAATTTAGTTTCCCTTGAGCATTTTCGAAAGGTACAGGGCAGGCACTTCGGGCATCAAATAATTAACGCCCTGCAGGCACTTTAATTAATTTTACTTGGTTATTCCTTTGAGTATTCCAACAGGTCCCCAGGTTGGCAATCCAAAGCCTCACAAACGGCTTCCAATGTGCTAAATCGAATGGCCTTGACTTTCCCTGTTTTAAGTTTGGATAGATTCGCCAAGGTAATATTGACCGTTTCGGACAATTCATTAAGCGACATTTTTCGCTTTGCCATCATTACATCCAAGTTTACAATAATTGCCATAGTCTATACCGTTTCTTCCAGTTCTTCTTGATACTCCACTCCTTTGGAAAATATTGTTCCAATAATATAAATAACAGCCGCCATCAATATGAATGCCTGACTGTCTGCCCAGAACGGATCCAACTGATTCAATGTAAAACCATTATGTCCCAAATCCATTGCCAACTTCCTCGCAATAAAACTTAATAATCCAATGGAGAGGGTATAGTAGCTTATCTTAATAATTTGCTTGGAAACCCACCTATTGAAGGGTTTGGGCAGGTCAATTTTAGTTACCAATAAAACAACCTGGTAGAATAGGACGGCCTTTAAAATGGATACGGTAAGAACAAACCCGTACATTCCAAAAAAAGCCAACTTACTACTTTGAAATAACTGACTCATATCCAGTTTCTGATAAAGGTTTTGGATAAATTCTGGACGGAGAAGACTAAAAATAAAATTGACGATTAGGCCACCTGCTTCCACTGAGAGCCCCACAAAGATTATCCAAGAAATGATTTTCAAACCTTTAAATATGAGATTTTTTGCTTTAACCCGTGTTTTCATGATTAATAGTATTAGATGGAATAAAAGTAACTAATTATTTATTGATAAACAATAAATATTTTTCACTTTATGATAAATATTAGTAATGATATTCTTTTAGGCTTGGCTTGGTTATTGGCATGGAAATGAGGAAATATGTGCCTTTGAGTCCCCTTCGACTTTAGTTTACCTTGAGCATTGGGTGAAAAGAAAATATATTTTCTTTGAACGCAACTTACGAAGCAAAACCAAAGGCTCATATACTCTTTAGGGGCAGGCTGTTTAGGACGAACCGCACAGTAAAAAAAATAAAAGCTGTGGCTAATTGGTTTTTTGAAGTTTATGAAAGGACACGTAAGAGGCGATCAGTATTCCCAAAATAATTAGAGGGAAAAAGGATTGGAAATCCATACCGTCCACGGCAAAATGGCTGATACTGGCAAATATAAAGTCGAAAGCAAATCCAGCATAGGCCCATTCCTTTATGCGCTTAGGTATTTGTGGAATAATCAATACCAAGGCGCCCAATACCTTAAATACGACCAAAGCGTTCCCAAAATATTCCGGGTAGCCCAAATGTCGTATACCCTCCTTGGCGAGCTCGGTTTGGGAAGTCAGTGCGGGCATGACTCCTTCCATTAAAAAAATAATAATGGTGGTGGTCCAGAAGATGATTTTGTTGGTTTTTGTAGTTGCCATTTGGATGGTTTTAGGTTCATGCCAAATATAATTCAGATTTTGATTCGTTAGATCGGAATTTTAGAAACGATAATGTGAAAATAACACCGCTAGTTGAAAAGGTATTTCCCCATTCCATTTTGGATATGAGGATTTAGTATTAAGCAGCACTCGATATGAATATGGTAGAGGTAAATTGATATGGAAACGAAGTGATTAAAAATACCAAAGGCTGACAAATCACATAGTACATAAATCGATTCTATTCCAATTGTCTATTCTACTCCTAGTCCCATATTAGGGGCCTATCCACATTCATGGCCCTTAAATAGGATAAAAATTGACCGGCATGGACGGCTTCGTGGTAACCAATCCGCAAGATATATTTTCCAAGGGGTTTCCTTTCCCCGTTTCCTGGATGCACTATTTGGACTTCATTTAATTGGGTATCCGAAAACTGTCGGACGCTTTCCAAAAATTGATTTCTGTAGGGTTGGGCAAAAGTTAGCTCTTCCGCAAGGCTAGTGAAGGGGCGTTGCTTCCAAGGTGTTTCATAATGTGCCATGGAGCCATTGTTGATTATTATGTTCCACCCATAATCGGCTTCCAAAACATGTCTGACCATTTCTATTGCGGTCATCGCGCTTTCGTCAGGTTTCCAACGGTAATACTGTTCAGGAAGTGCTTGCCAAAGCTTTATGCTTCTTCTCCGGATTTCCGTAAGGTTTAAAATTATAAGTTCAGCCTGAGTCATTTTCTTGCCGTATCTCATGTTGTAAAACCAATTTTTGTTTTCACAACATTTCCTGCCAAAATATAGGGACAAAGTTCCAAAATCCCCAAAATTTTATTTTTTGCAAGTGATAATTTGAATGTGTTACAACGCTCTATGGAAAGGGTTTGTTATCCTAAAATAAGGACCATCATTTTCGTTACCAAAGTCGATTCTCACAAGGCCTGTTAAAAAGTATATTGGAGCGGCACAACTATTTTTTTCGGTGATGATGTTTCAGTAAACCTCTAGTTTATTGGGAGTTTAAGGACCAATAAAGTTTTAATTTGGTAGCACATAAGTCAGGCTTTAACACCGTCCAAAACCTTTTTCTTCCTTTTGTAGGTTCGCCCATACCACAACAAAGCACCGGTTACAGGTAAACTAGCGGTCAATAGGCTTATTAAAAAGGCAATAATTTTTCCAACAATCCCACCAATCGCGCCAATATGGATATCATAATTCATGCGTAGGATTTTTTCGGCAACCCCTGCATTTTCATATTTTCCATAGATACTAGGGGTTTCTATCTCCTCCAAGGTCTTCTGGTCAAAAAATCTATAATCCGCATCGTAATAAAGACCTTTACTATGGGATACCTCCACATAAATACTTTCCTCCGATGTATGAGGATAATGAAGCTCAAAACTTTCCGCATCGGGATTTTCGATAGAAAGTTTCGTTATCAAATAATCCATTGGTAAAACATCTTCCTTTTCGTCCGCTTTACGGATGTTTTCCGGTATCATGAAAACAGGTTCCTTTTCGCCACCTACGGACTTATATACTGCATATTTAAGCCAGTTATAAGACATCAATGAGCCCGTAAAGGCCAGTACCAATGAAAATGCACAAATATAAAAGCCAATAACCGTATGTAGATCAAAGTTTTTACGTTTCCATCGTGTAGTACTTTTCCAATCAAATTTTAAGCGCTGCCTTAAGTTTTTACGTTTTTTGGGCAACCATAATATGAAACCTGAAATAATAATGAAAATGAAAATCAAAATTGAAACGCCAACTATCTGCTCGCCAATATTTTTTGGTAACCAAAGTCGCATGTGCCCTTTTAAAACAAATGCAAAAAAACCGGATAGATGGTCATCCACCTGGATAACCTCGCCAGAGTATGGATTTAAAAAAACGCTTTGATAAAATTCAGGTTCGGCATCGTAAAATATTACTTCAATGGCATCATCCCTTTTTTTGAACAAAGTTCCATGAACCGTATTATCGGGAAAAATTTGCTTCGCGAGATCCTTTGCCTTGGTTGGTGTTAGTATGGGACGGTTTTCCGGAACAACCTTTTTGTAATCGTCATATAGACTCTCAATTTCTTCTTTAAAGGCCCAACCACATCCCGTGATGGCAACGATGAACACCACTAGTCCGGTCGAAAGCCCCAATATCTTATGAAGTTGAAATATGATTTTTTTAAATGTCATCCTTAGTAAACTTAAAAAGGACAAAAGCGTTTTATCGCCTTTGCCCTTTCTTAAAATTATGTTTAGAATCTGTACGAAAAATTTGCCAACAATGCCCTTGGTTGTTGTGGGTTTATGGTTGTCCAACCTTTATAATATTCCTTATTGAACGCGTTGTTCAGTTTTAGCCCAATTCTATAATTTACGGATTGGTAGTAAAGGGATGCATTGGCAATGGTATAACTTGGCAAAATAAATTCTCCGGTAGATTCATAATTTATGGCAAAGCGTTCGCTTGCCCCATTGAACCCCAATCCCGTTCCAAAACCGTTCAAAGCTCCCTCTTGAAACTCATAGTTTGCCCAAAAGTTATATAACGTTTCAGGGCCTGCCTCAAGAGGTCTTCTGTTCAAAATTTGCGCATTGTCAGATTTGGTAGTTTCACTGTCATTATTGCTAAATCCGGCCCTAATATCCAAACCATTTACAGGGTTGGCGTTTATTTCTATTTCAAATCCACTACTTACTACTTCACCACCCTGAATTCTATTGAAAGGCGAAGAAGGGTCTGTGATGACGCGATCAAAAACCTTAATATCATAGTAACTAACGGTAGCATTCAGTCGGTTATCGAAAAGATTGGTTTTGAAACCGAATTCAATCTGGTTTGCCTGTTCGGGGTCAAAGGTTTTTAAAGTTTGAGGTCCTTCATTGGGATCTCCTACCAACTGGGGAGCTACGTTGGTAAAGCCATTTTGGTAGTTTCCAAAAATGGATAACCTGTCCTTGATGGGCTGGTACAATAAGCCGAATTTTGGTGAAAGTGTGGTCTGGTCAAAATCATCGCCCTGGTTCTGTAAACTACCTTCATTGTCAAAATGATCCACCCTTAGACCAATCATCGCCGAAAGGTTATCCGTAAAATTGATTACATCCGATGCATACAAACTATAAATGTGATATTTGGATTTCACATTGCTGACCCCCTGCGATGCTAGCGCGGCATCTACTCCGGAAGTAGAAAGAGGAAAAAGGTCATCTTCTACCTCCTGTGTAAATGGATCGTCCCCGTTTGAACCTCCATTTGGGGTAATATTACCATAGAATGCATAACCTGTACTATTGTTGGTCTGTGTTTCGTTGAAATAATCAATACCTATCACCATTCGATTCCTTAAGGAAGCCAGTTTAAAGTCTCCAATGAAGTTTTGCTGAATATCGGTTGTTTGTGTATTTGCGTTTTGTTTATTGATAAATCGGGTATAGGTATTTCCCTCCAAGATACCATAATCAAAGAGATACGAGTAATAACCTCTTGTAGAAGTAGAACTTTTGGAAAGGAGCGTTTGCGATTGCCAGGAATCGGAAAGCTTATAATCCATTTCAATACGGTAGTTCTGCGTTGGGTTCTGTAAGGATAGATCATTGCTGGTAAATGATAACTTGTTATTATATCCCAGTTCCTCTAGATTGGATGCCACTGTAGGTGCGCTTCTGTTTAAAAATAAGAAGGTGGGATTTGTCTGCTCTGCCTGGGTAATTTCACCATAAAAAGAAAATGAGAGTCTATTGTTTACTTTGTATGATAAGGACGGAGCAATAAAAAAGGACTTTCTAAAACCTGCATCCTGAAAACTCTCCTCGGTCGTGTAAGCGGTATTCAACCTAAAATATAAATTGTCCGCCTTACTCAGGGGGGTATTGAAATCCCCTACAATTTGATTTAGGCCATAGGTACCGGAAGTAAACGACAGCTCCCCTCCTGTACCCACGTAGGGTTTTTTGGTAACTACATTGATAAGTCCTCCATAAGAACTAACTGCATTGCCAAACAACGTTGCGGAAGGGCCCTTTAATACTTCAATCCGTTCTATGTTTGCAGGATTGATGGTACCATTTGTCAGTCCGGGCAGTCCATTCACCAATTGCGGTTGAATGGAAAAACCGCGAAGCGAATAATATCCTGCACCGTCCCCGCCCCTACCGGTAGAAGTCCAAAGTTGCTCAACGCCCGTTGCATTTTTTAATGCATCATCAAAATTTGTAACTATTTGCGATTTTAAAATTTCGTTGGTAACCGTACTATATACTTGAGTATTTTCAATGTCCTTTAAAGGAAGCTTTGCGACATAAGCCGTTTTCTTTCTAGAAAACTTATTGGTACGCCCCTGTACGGTAACTTCACTTAGTATTTCATTGCCTTCGTACAAGATAATATCAAGATCGACAGTTTTATTATTTGATATTGAAATGGGAATTTCGCGAGTTCTATAACCCAAGTAGGAAACGGAAAGTATATAGTCGCCATTGGCAATATTGGAGATTTCAAAAGCACCGGCTTCATTAGTCTGTGCACCTTTTGGAGTATTTACCAGCGACACGTTTACACCCCAAAGTGGTAATTGGTCATTGTCTTTTACCGTTCCTGAAATTGCTCCATTTTGGGCAAGGGTTATCCTTGAAATGAACAATAAGGTCAGGATACAAAAAAGTTTTTTCATTTGGTTTTATTTAGACTTAATATAAATTATAAGAACAAGACAAAAATATAAGTGCGTTCTGACATGCACAAATTATTTATATTAAATCTAAATAAATATTCTTAATGGTCTGATTATGTGATGCTGGTGATAAGCAACTTTTATAGCGTGAAGCACAATTTCAGGAATATATAGTATGTTTCCTAATCCATATTATAGGATTAAATAATTCCAATGGCCTGTTGGCTTGACCATATTCTAACCCGATTATGGCAATTCCCTAAAAGCAAACAATTTATTCCTTGTTATTTTTGTCCAATCCCTTTTTAGCAACGAATACACCGCTAATCAATATAACCCCAAATACAATTCCCGAATAGGAATTAAATTTGTTGACCTCCGAAAAATGGAGATAAACACCCAATGCGATGCTTAAAATTCCAATTGAAAAAAGTAGATTTTGAGCAGGTTTTTTCATAAAGAATCTTTAATGAGTTAAAAACAAGTATGCCCTTTTGAGATAGGTGGGTTGAATTGCTTGATTACAATGTTAGTTTATCTATAATTAAATCTCAAAATACCCCATAATTTTTTGATTCTGGCCAAAACTTGAAACTTTCTTTCAAATCTAATTTTAGGAATGATAGAAAGGTAGATTTTCCTTTGGTCATTCTTGTATTAGGGATGCATCAGTAAGTATAAGAGCATATGCTCCCTCCAATTCTGAGAGTGCATTAAAACGCCATACATCATCCACTATGGGCTGTTGTTCATAGATGATAATTGGGTCGCCATTTTCTGCCTTTCGGTAGAGAATTACCTCATCAAAAGCAATACCGCTGGACGGTTTCACAAATACGACCCAATCCACTGCAGAACCTATAAATTGTTTTGTACCCTCTTTAATAACTACTTCACCGGCAGTTTCTGATATCCATATCAATTCAGTACTTGAATCGTTTTGAATATAAAACTCAGTACGTAAAACAGGTTCATCGTCAGACTCACATTGGGTGGACATTAAAAGGGATGCCAAGAACAACACGTATATTTTCTTCATGGGACAACAAGTTTAACCTTATACAACTTAGTTCTTAAAAACACTATCTAAAAACGTAAAATTATTGTTATAAATACAAAAATTTAGAAATACGAAAGCTAAGATCCGGCGGCACTGCGAATGTTCAATCCCTCTTTTGCAGTCCGTAATCATAGGGTTGGTCCACCAATCGCTTGATAGTTGCCATTTGCCCGCAATGCCACATGGTATGTTTTATGTTCCAATCGATGGCCTCAAACTTGGTTTTAGCCACGGGATGCGGTACTTTGGTAGGTTCCACGGGTTGCCACAGGTTGGATTCTGACAACGAGTTGATGACCTCCAAGGATGTGTTTTGCATCCGTTGTAAATCGGACCTAAGGGCAGTTGGGGTCCAGGTTCCCTTCATTTCTTTTGCAAACGTATCGTAGCCACATAATTTGGTATACGATCGTAGGTCCAATTTTTCCAAAAGTTCCGGTAAATGCCCCACCGTGGTCATGATGGAATGGTAGTAGATACTCACGACCAGATGACCTATCTGCCAGCTAAGATTTGAGCCTAAAGCTTCGGGGATGATTTCCCATTTCTCGGCAGAAACGGAATCCATTAATTTATGGGTCCAATCATAGGCCGTTTCCGTTTGTTGATTAAGGATTTCAAGTTCGGACATTTGAATTGATTTACCAATCAAAGATATTTAAACTATTGTTTATGAATTAATTATAATTTTAATAAAAAAGAGCCTCTTAAAAAGGCCCTTTTCGCTTCTTAGGTATCCCACTTATTTTTTAAGGAAAGAAATCAAAATTTCGTTCAGCTCCTTCGCATGGGTGATGTTCAATCCATGGGGCGCACCTTTGATAATTTCATACGTATTATCAGCTATACCCTTGGCAGCCTGCTCCGCCGAAGTTTCAATAGGTACTGTACTATCGGCATCACCGTGTACGATCAATGTAGGTACGTCCACATTCTTAAGTTCCGATCTAAAATCGGTGTGCATCCATGCCAAGGCAGCCTGTATGGTACCTCTAGGCGAGGCATGCGAGGCCACGATAAAGTCATATTCCAATTGTCCCTCGCTGACCTTGTTCTTATTATCGTCATAATTGTAAAATCCTTTGTGAAAGGTCTTCAAGAATCCAACTCGATCTTTCTGCAAAGCATCCTTGATATTGTCCAAGACATTTTCGGGCACCCCGGCCGGATTGTCGTCCTTCTTTTTTACCAATGGAATTATGGAACTGATCAGGGCGGCCTTGGCAATCTTATCGCTTCCATAATCCGTCAAATAACGCACCACTTCGCCCCCGCCCATGGAAAAACCTACAATAATGGCATCCGTCAGTTCCAGTTTCTCAATAATTGTATGCAGGTCACTGGCCAGGGCGGAATAGTCGTAATCGCCCCAAGGTGCGGAGGATATTCCAAAACCCCTGCGGTCATAGGATATACAACGGTATCCTTCTTCAACGATTTTCCAAACCTGTTGCTCCCACGACTTTCGGCTCAAAGGCCAACCGTGAATTAAAATAACCGGTTGTCCTTCCCCGTAGTCCTCATAAAATATGTCAACAATTTCCTTTCCTTTTTTGTTCGTTATAAATGGCATCTTAGTTCTATTTTAAGTTTGAAGTAAAGTACCCTTTAAAAATAAATTTGCTTAACGCGTTCACTTAGATTGTTACCTGAATCAATGTTTTGCTACTTTTATGGTATGTATACGCCCAAACACTATAAAAACGAGGACCTTGCTAGCGTAAAGGAATTTATAAAAGCGAACAGCTTTGGAATTTTGGTAAATCAGGTCGATGGAAAACCTTGGGCCACCCATATACCCATGGAATTGGATACCGATGCCGATGGAAACGAGGCACTGGTGACCCATATAGCTAAGGCCAACCCTCAGTGGAGACATTTTACGGAGACTGATGAAGTGCTTTGCATCTTTAACGGTCCCCATTCCTACGTGTCCTCCTCTTGGTATGCCGATGAAGAAGTACCAACTTGGAATTATATCGCCGTGCATGTATACGGTCGAATCCGTATGTTATCGGAAGATGAAGTGTTGGCCTCCATGCATCGATTGGTGGACAAATATGAAAAGGATTCCAAGCATCCCATTTCGTTGCACGATATGTCTCCAAAGACCCTGGCACAGATACGCGGTGTAGTCGGATTTAAAATTTTGATTACTGACATCCAGGCAACCTATAAATTGTCACAAGGTAGGGAACACGACCATTCCAAGATCATATCGGAGTTGAAGGATCGTGATGCGGGTGCTAGGGCAATTGCGGTTGAAATGGAAAAAAAGACGTAACAATGCAAAAGCGCGGTATACATTTGGTTTTGCTGTACCTATTCCTATGGGTAGCAACGTTTGTATATTTCCTGGTCCGGTTTTCCCGAAGAAATGAAAGCCTTTCTGAATATATCTCCTTTTTCTTTGAACTGGCCTCCCGCAAGTTCATCCTCATAGGTTTCCACATCCTTTTTCTACTTTGTTGCTTGCTTTATTTAGTACTTGTCCATTTTGTAAATGTGGGCAGAAAAAAAGGTAGTCGTACCGCTTGGCGCCAATTTTCATTCCGATTTTTACTGCCCATCGTTTTTCTGGTCGTTGGTTTTAAAACAGTGGTCTTCATCAATGCCAATGAGGGACATGATTTTCAATGGGACCATGGCGCCATGAACACATCGGGAAAGACAAATCATTATTATGAAATTGACCAAAAGCACAGGGGCGCGAGTGTCTTTGGTTGGTCTGACGACAATACCGAAGCGATAAACAACTTGATCAGGGCCAATGTGGAATGGGTGGCCGTTGTTCCGTTTTTGCATCAGGAAAACGAAAGGACCTCCCAGATGGACGTTCCGGTATCCATGGAAACCTACAGCCGAAGGGATTCCAGCATCGTGAGGGCCATCAACGACCTGCACAATAAAGGACTCCACGTGCACTTAAAACCCCATTTATGGATGAACGAAGGTTGGCGGGCCAACATCCAATTGAAGGATGAAGAGGCTTGGGACCAATGGTTTGAAAGTTACCGAAAAAACATGCTCAAGTATGCCAAAATAGCCCAAGAAACGAACACGGAACTATTTTGTGTGGGAACGGAACTAAAAACTTCCATCAAAAAACAACCCGAAAAATGGAGATCACTCATTTCGGAAATCCGTACCCTTTACGATGGCAAACTCACCTATGCCGCCAACTGGCACGACGAATATGAGCATATCGATTTTTGGGACCAACTGGACTATATTGGCATACAGGCCTATTTCCCACTTACCAAAGAGGAACACCCCACTTTGGAGAGCATCGAAAAAGGCTGGGACAAACATTTGGCCGCTTTGGAGGCCGTTCACAAAAAATACGGCAAACCCGTCCTTTTTACGGAAGTGGGCTATAAAAGCACCCCGGATGCTACCATAAAACCATGGGAATGGGGTTCCTATTTTAATAAGTATACCATGAAGAAATCGGACCGGACCCAGCAACTGGCCTATGAGGCCATGTTCAAAAAGAATTGGGACAAACCTTGGTTTGCGGGCATTTATATCTGGGAATGGCAAAATAGGACCACAGCGGAAAGTGCAAAAACCGACCTTGATTTCTCGCCCCGTTTTAAACCTGCGGAAAATGTGATCGCCAAGTGGTTCGGCACGTATCCCTCCCACCAAAAACCTTGATTTTCTTGGTTCACTTCGCATGTAGTTCATCGAATTTAGGGTACTATTAATCATCAGGTGTTTAGTTTTTTACACCTTTGTACTGCCCAACTTTTTAAAATAACCGGTTTTCAAAAACTCTTGAGGAAACCATAAAACATTTTAAAATGAAAACAAATCTTATTTTCACCCTACTCGCGTGTACCCTATTTTTAACTACCAGTTGTTTCGATGACTCCCCAAACCTTAATGAAACCGGGAGGTTACGGGTTCAAATGGTCGACGCCCCATTCCCTTTTGATCAAGTTACCGAAGCCAATGTAACCGTATTCAAAATCGATGCAAGATTAAAAGAAGGGGAAATCATTACGGAAGACGATGAAGCGACGGATGAAGATGCGGAAGAAATGGACGCCCCGTTCGTAGTTCTCATGGAGGAGGAAATCCCCCTAAACCTATTGGACCTAGTGAACGGAACTACGGCCAGCCTAGCCGATTTAGAAGTACCTGCAGGCACCTACGATTTGGTTAGGGTCTATGTAAAAGGTATAAACGTGGTTCTTACGGATGGAACCGAATATGACCTCAAAGTGCCAAGTGGAGCGCAGACGGGTATTAAAGTCTTTATCAATCCGGGACTAACCGTAGTGGGTGGTCTATCGGCAGATCTACTATTGGATTTTGATGTAAGTAAATCCTTTGTTGCCAAAGGAAACACAAAAATAGCCGGAGGTATTAACGGGTTTAACTTCAAACCAGTTATCAAAGCATCAAATATGTCTACGGCAGGAACCCTTAAAGGAAACGTTTCAACACTTGTGGAAGAAACTCCTTTGGGACTGGAAGGCGCGTTGGTTGAGATATTCAATGAAACCGATACCTTGACGACCTTTTCCGATATAGATGGAAATTATATAATCATGGGAATTCCGGCCGGTAGTTACAGAATCACTGCAGGTTTGGAGACTTATGTTCAGAGCGATACCTTATCCGCAGAAGTTAATGCTGCCAACAGCACGGTTCAGGATTTTCTATTGGAAGCGGAGCCGATAGTAGAAGGAGGTAACTAAACACCTTCAGTTTGCATGGGATAAAATAAAGAAGACGGTCAAGGACCGTCTTTTTTATTTCTGAATGCTTCGTTCCTGAATCAGCTTTCCTTAAGCGATTTCATATCGATAACGAATCGATATTTCACATCCGATTTTTGCAAACGGTCGTACGCTTCATTGATATCCTGGATATTGATCATTTCAATATCGCTCACTACGTTATGTTCGCCACAGAAGTCGAGCATTTCCTGTGTTTCCTTTATACCGCCTATCAATGAACCTGCAATACTTTTTCTTCCCATGATCAATCCGCCGCCATGCAAAGGATCCAAGGGTTCCACAGCCCCAACGATGACCATACTGGCATCACGCTTCAACAGGTTCAAATAAGGATTCATGTCATGCCCAACGGGAATAGTGTTCAAAAGAAAGTCGAAGCTGCCTGCGTGTTTTTTCATTTCGTCTTCGTTTTTTGAAATGAGAACTTCATCCGCCCCCAATTTTTTGGCATCACTACTCTTGTCTGGAGAGGTGGTAATCATGACCGTATGGGCACCCATGGCATGGGCGAACTTGATACCCATATGGCCCAAACCTCCTAAACCGATCACGCCCAACTTATCACCCTTCTTTACCCCCCAATGGGCCAACGGGGAATAGGTAGTAATTCCCGCGCAAAGTAGCGGAGCTGCCGCTTTGGCATCCAAATTTTCAGGAATTCGCAATACAAAATCCTTATCGACCACAATGCTTTCCGAATACCCCCCAAAAGTATGTCCACCAAGATGTTTATCCTTACTATTGTAGGTCATGGTGGCGCCATTCTCACAAAATTGTTCCAAATCATCCTTACATGAGCTACACGTTTTGCAGGAGTCTACCATACAGCCCACGCCCACCAAATCGCCTTTCTTAAAATTGGAAACGTTCTCTCCTACTTCCACGACTTTTCCAATGATTTCATGCCCAGGAACCACGGGATATTGGGAATTTTTCCAGTCGTTGCGTACCTGATGTAAATCGCTATGGCAAACCCCACAATATAGAATATCGATTTTGATATCATCAGGGGTGATATTCCGCCTATTTATTTCAAAAGGTTTTAAATCCGCCTCCTTTGAAGAAGCTGCGTATGCTTTTAGTGCCGTCATTGTTTGTGCTTTAATTTTTGTAAAGTTGAAAAAAATAAAGGGAGTTCGTTGATCTATATGCTAAAATCGTGGATGCATATTGTTCAAATTTCGTTTTACAATTCCTAAAATTTTGTTAAATTAAACTTAAGCTAACTTTTATTAATCAAACACTGACAGATGGTCCGTGTACGACAATTTTTCAAGAAAATTTTAAAACCTTACGAAGTGCAGGGAATACTTCCCAATATATTGTTATTACTTCCTAGGGTCATAATGGGCTGTTTATTAACCTTTATTTTCTCCAAGGAACTACTTGGCACCCCATGGGCAGATGAAGGTTTAGAGCTTTTACAGGTGGCGCCCTGGTTTGTGGAAAAAGTATCGAATTTTGGTATTCCCTTTAGTCTTATGCCAAAAACCTTTGCTTGGTCTGCAGGTTTTACAACAGCCATGGGAGGTATTTTGTTGATTATGGGTGCAAATACCAGAATCACCGCCTTTTTTATCATTTGTATGATGCTGATAACCATCCTTTTTAGGGCATGGGACGGCAGTTGGGATATTCTCCCCGTATTCAGTTTCTTTTGTTTCGGACTTTTCTTTTTGGGCTTTGGCGCCGGAAAATATAGTTTTGATTACTATTTTTCCAGATATGTTCTTTAGAGGTTGTTCAACTGATTGCTATTGTTATCCTGGCTGATGGTCCAAAAGAAACCGACAAAAAAGAAGGTATCCGCATTTGGACGGATGGTACGTCTTTCAAAAAACCCCAAATCATTGGGTGAATCCGCATATTGATATCCATTTACATTGTTGAATCCTGCCACATTGCTGATTGAAAAGTATAGGATTTTCTGTTGGGACAGTAAATAGGCCCAATTGATGCTCAAATTTTTAAAGGGTTTGGTTTTTTCACTTAGGTATTCGGTTTTGTTGGGGTCGTTGTACGGTCTTCCGGAACCATAATTGTACGAAAACCCTACCTGGGAACGCAAATCCTCCACCCAATATTTGGTAACCAGCGAGAAACTATGTTTAGGTGCAAAATTGGGAGTGGCCCTTTCCCTGAAATTTCGGAAATCCCTTTCGGTGTCCAAAAAGGAATAGGAAATCCAGTAGTCCAAGTTTTCGATACTTTTATTGTCCCGCCAGAAAAGGTCCAGCCCTGTTGCATAGCCGCCTCCGTTGTTATTGAATACGGAATTGAACCCGGGCATATCCGTATTGAACTTCACCAATCCGTCATAATTCTTATAATACCCCTCCGCCCTGAAGGTTTTCCCGTTATCCAAGTATTGATAATTTAGGATGTAGTGCGACGTTTTTTCGGCCTCTAGGTTCTGGTCAAACTTCAGGTACTCAGACCATGGGTTTTGATAGAAGTCCCCATAAGCCAACGAAAATTGTCCCTTTTCGCCACTTTTATAGGCCAATGAAAATCGGGGTGAGAGCGTGGTCTGGTCCAATAGCGCACTGTGCTCCATGCGTCCGCCCAATTTCATTGCAAACCGATTGCTGAAGTAGACATCCGTTTCCGCAAAACCGGCCCATAATCCGTCGTCAAAACCATATTGAAAGGGGTCTACTCCAGCACTGCCGAAACTTTCATCAAAGTCTTGCACAAAATATTCCGTACCAAAATTCAATTGGAGTCGGTTTGTAAAGCTCTTTCCCATTTTGGCCTTGAGGTGTACGGCGGTTTCCTTGGAGTCAATCGCATTGTTCAGCACATTGATATCGTTAGTATCATTGGAGATACTTGCGCCCGTGGTAAGCGTCCATTCCTTATCGAAAAAATGTTTGTAGGAAGCGTTCAAGTACAAATTGTTGTTTTTCAGACTAAAAGGCACAAATTCCTCAAAATTGATATCGGCCTGCGCGATGTCCAAACTGGAATGATTGAAACCCGTATACAGCTTGAACATACTTTTGTCCCCCAGACTACGAAACACCGCTTCCCCAGAAATGGATTCAAAAGGTTTGTTCCATCGCATATCCTGATCGGAAGGTACCAAGACCTGATACGGGGCCAAATTGATATAATTGGCATTCACACTTAGGGATTCTTGGCCCCATATTTCCGTATGCCCCAATCCCGCACCCACGGACATAAGGGAAATATCCGTTTTTTCCTGTTCCGGAATATCCGTTGTATTCAACAAAAGCACACTGGAAAGGGCCTGGCCATATTCAGCGGAATACCCTCCGGTACTAAAGGTTATACCCTTGAACAAAAAAGGAGAGAATCTGCCCCGAGTGGGAATGTTGTTCGCAGTAGCATTGAAAGGTTGAAAAACCCGTAGACCATCAATAAATACTTGGGTCTCACCGGCAGCCCCTCCCCTAACGAACAACCTACCATCCTCATTTACCATACTGGTACCTGGAAGGGTCTGTAATGCGGCCACAAAATCGCCTGCCGCCCCGGCCGTTGTGACTATATCCAGTGGTTTTAAAACGGACACCTTTGAATTATCACCCGCTTGAAAACTTCCAGCGGTCAAGGTAACGCCCGTTAATTCGTTTAACGCCTCATATAAAGTTATCTTAAGGTCCTTAAAATAGGAAACATCCCCTGCTTGTGAAAAAGGTTCAAAGGAAAGCATGGAAACCAACAAGTTTTGAGTACCGGTTTCCGTGGTCTCAAAACTGAAATTTCCATGGGCATCCGTAGAGGCACCATCATAGGTGCCTTCCAAATAGACATTGGCCCCTTCTATAGGATGGTTCCTAGTATCCAGCACCACCCCAGAAACAACAGTTTGTGCATAGGTGGCCGTGGTAAAACAAATAAACATAAACTGATAGAAAATTCTCATGGTATTTTATTCCGATTGATTACGGAGCAAAACTCCACCAAGAGAAATGGATGTCAAATTTAGGCTGACCGAATTGTGGAATAAGTCCCCTGAATTGAAGTCGAAAAGTAGTGTTACAACTCACTCCAAAAATTCCACAATTGGGTAGATGTGTTTTTTTTGTGGTTGTGATATACCGCAATTTTGGGGCATCGAATAACTTTTAAAACCGCAAACATGAAAAATTTAGGAATTATTTTAGGATTGGTACTAACAAGTGTATTGACTGGCTATTCCCAAGAAAAAAAGGGCGTCAACGTAACCGTAACCATTGAGAACGTATTGTCCAACGAAGGTCAAATCATTGGCTCCCTGCATACCGCCGATACCTTTATGAAAGGAGCCGGCATCCAGAACCAAAGTGTGGATGCCACAACCGGGGAAGTGACCCTCACATTTTCAGATGTGGAACCGGGAACTTTTGCCTTAATGTTGATGCACGATGCCAACGGAAATCAACGAATGGATTTTGAACCTACCGGCATGCCCAAGGAAAGCTATGCCACCACGGGAGAAATGACCTTTGGCCCACCAAGTTTTGATGGTTCCAAATTTGAAGTAGCCGATACCGATTTGGAATTCAGGATACGGTTCTAAAATAAAACAGCTATCATAAACAAAAAGACTTCCATTTGGAGGTCTTTTTTATGGAATGAATTTCCTAATTTTAAATGGATAACCTAAATGTACCTTCCTATGCCAACCATGATCAAGGCTTCCGATTTTGAGGGCTATGTTACCCATTTCCCTATGGAAATACAGAAGCAATTACGGGTACTGCAGAAACTGGTCAAAGAAACCGCTCCGCAGGCCGTGGAAGGAATAAGTTATGGAATGCCGGCGTACAAACTGAACGGGAAGCCTTTGGTATACTTCGCGGCCCAGAAGAAGCATTTTGGGTTTTATGCCACCCCTTCCGCACATGCGGTATTTGAGACGGAATTGGCAGGATACAAGAAAGGGAAAGGTTCCGTTCAGTTTCCCTTTGACGAAAAACTTCCTTTAGGGCTCATAAAAAAAATGGTCAGTTATAAAGTTCGGGAACTTAGTAACTGACCATTTCGCAGGCTTTATATCCATTAAATATCTTCTGCCAGCCAAGCCTTCATCATCCAAACCGTTTTTTCCTGTTCCGTAATGAAGTCGCTCATCATGGAATTAGTTCCTTCGTCATCGGCCTCGCCCGAGACTTTTAGAATACCTCTTTCAATGGTTAGCAATTCCTTTAACGAATTGACAATCAACCGAATTGCTTCATCATCCTTGGTAATATTCTTGCCTACAGGTACCGAGGCCATATCAATGTAGTCCTCGAAAGTATGCATAGGAACACCGCCCAAGGTTAATATACGCTCTGCCAGCATATCTACTTTAGCGTTTGCGTCGGTGTATAACTCTTCAAACTTTAAGTGCAAGTCAAAGAATCTTTTACCCTTAATATTCCAATGTATTCCACGTAAGTTTTGATAATACCTTTGAAAATTGGCCAAAAGCAAATTTAAGTCCTTACTAATCTCTTCGGATTTGTCGGTTTCTAAGCCTATACTATTTAATTTCATATCTGTTTATTTATATATTAAGTTATCGATTGCAATACTAAGTATAAATATATTGAATAAAAATGACGATAGTCATAAATAATATTGATAGTTTTAATACCTTTATCATTAAAATCGTTAGCATGACAATTACCCAATTAAGATACGTATTGGCAGTCGCCGAATATCAAAACTTCACCTTGGCCGCGGAGAAAAGCTTCGTTACACAGCCTACTTTAAGTATGCAGGTACAAAAGCTTGAGGATGAGCTGGATGTACAAATATTTGACCGCGGAAAAAAACCGATATCGGTGACAGAAGTCGGACAAAAAATTGTGGCCCAGGCAAAGAATATCGTCAACGAAGCAAACAGGATCAAGGATATTGTCGACCAAGAAAAGGGATATATTGGCGGTGATTACACCGTGGGAATTATCCCTACCATTATGCCCACCTTGTTGCCCATGTTCCTAAAAACCTTCATCAACAAATACCCAAAGGTGAACCTCATCATCAAGGAGCAGAATACCGAAACCCTGATCGAAAATCTCCAGGACGGCCATTTGGACGCTGCAATTGCCGCCACGCCCTTGGAGGTGGACACTATCATAGAGAGACCGCTATACTATGAACCCTTTGTGGGCTATGTCCCTAAAAATCACAGGTTGGGCAATTATTCGACCTTGGAAGTAGAAGACCTGGATGTATCCGATATATTATTATTGCAGGACGGCCATTGTTTCCGGGAAGGCGTTTTAAATCTTTGTAAAGCCCCAAAAAAATTGGGCGGTGACCACTTTCAATTACAGAGCGGAAGTTTTGAGACCTTGATCAACCTTTCCAACGAAGGCCTTGGCATGACCCTTCTGCCCTTCCTAAATACCTTGGAATTGGAAACAGATAAAAAAGAGAACCTAAAGTACTTTAAGGAACCATCCCCGGCACGGGAAGTAAGCCTAATTTATCATAAAAGCGAACTGAAAATACAAATTACGGAAGCCCTGCGAGATGTTATTTCTGGAGTGGTTCGCGGGGCCATTGCTTTTCAGGACGTAAAAATCATAAGCCCCCTAAACAAGTAATCAAATTCAAAGTGGTGGTTAGTAAACCTAGTTTATCCACTTGGTTCAAAAAAAAAGCCACTTTTCAGTGGCTTTTCGATTATTTATTAAGATACATTAAACTTGGTCTAAGTTCCGGTTTGTCATCAACGAAAGACTCCAACCAGACCTTTAATTCGGCCACCTCCTCGGGTAGCAATCTCTCAAGGGCTTTTTTAAGCTCCTTGTAAAACAATTTGGCATCAAAACTAACCTTCTGGAGTACCGTCTTACTGTACTCCAACATTGTTCTTTTCATCTAAACACGTTTTTAAATTAGTTGTTGTGTAAATTTAAACCCCAAAGCGAATATAAAATTGCATTCAAAAAGTTAAAATCGATTAAAAAATGTTAAACCGCCTTTGGAAATTTATTTTAGGAAAATACAAAAAGTAAAAACTATATCCTAAAATATTGGATAACAATAAAATACATAATAGTTATATGCGAAAAATATCCCTGCTATTGTTGCTCTCAGCCCTTGTATTTGGTTGCGCCAGCGTTAAAAAAAGAACGGAAAAATCGATTGGTACAACCTTGAATTCCCCTTTTTTTGATAACCAATTTACCGGGTTATTAGTCCTTGACCCAATTGCAAAGGATACCCTATATAGTTATAACAGCGACAAATATTTTACGCCGGCCAGTAACACCAAAATCTTCACCTTGTACACGGCCCTAAAAACATTGCCAAAACAGGCACCTGCACTTAGGTATCTTCAAAAAAACGACACTCTATTTTTTGAAGGAACGGGCGATCCCTCCTTGCTGCACCATTACCTAAAGGACAGTACAGCCTATTCGTTTTTAAAAAACAGCATAAATCTGGCATACCACTACTCCAACTTTCAGGATATGAGGATGGGTCCGGGATGGTCTTGGGACGATTTTGCTTGGTATTATTCCCCGGAGCGAAGTGCTCTACCCATTTTTGGAAATACGGTGATGATCCATGATACTCCGGATTATAAAGTAACTCCTGCCTATTTTAAGGACAGTGTGTTGCAAATCCAACATTCATGGAACCGAGAAGAGAAAAGGAACCTCTTTTATTTTGATTCCGCCGAAAGGGATTCCCTTGAAATCCCTTTTATAACCGACGCAAATACCATAAAAAGTGTTTTGGAAGGTTTGTTTGCTATGCCGATAACCTTGATCAATGAAATGCCCAAGGGCGAAAAGAAAACCCTCTACGGCATCGAGATGGATTCCCTTTATGTTAGATTGATGCATGAAAGCGATAACTTCATTGCCGAACAACTACTCATTATGGCCTCTGGCGTATTGACGGATACCCTGAACTCGGAAAATGCCCGAAACCATATCTTAAAAAACCAATTGAAGGACCTTCCACAACATCCTAGGTGGGTTGACGGTTCGGGATTATCGAGATACAACCTGTTTACGCCAAAATCCATGGTGTATGTGTTAAACGAGTTGTATAAAGAAGTTCCCGAAGAACGTCTTTTTAGTATTTTTCCTGCCGGAGGTGTTTCAGGTACGGTTGAATCTTGGTACACGGGCACAGAGAAACCCTATATCTTTGCGAAATCGGGAAGTTTAAGTAATAATTATTGTCTAAGCGGATATTTAAGGACCAAAAAAGGAAAGTTGCTAATCTTCAGTTTTATGAACAATCACTTTAGGCATTCCCCATCCGAAGTGAAAGAGCAAATGCAAACTATTTTTGAGGCACTTCGGGAAGGGTTTTAGGTGGTGGCTTTTGGCAATTAGCAATTAGCAATTAGCAATTAGCAAAAAAACACTTTTCATTTTTCATTTTCGACTTTTCATTTTTCATTTTTCCAACCTGAAACTTAATACTAGGAACACTTAACTCAAGAAAACAATCCATTGACCTGCGCATACTGCAACAGCATCACGGTCTTGGCATCACGGATTTCACCTGTAGCCATCAAGTGCAAGGCCTTTTCGAAAGGAATTTCAAGAACTTCAATATTTTCGGTCTCATGTTCGGCACCGCCACCCTCTTCAATTTTCATGGCTTCTTCGTAGGCACCAACGAACAGATAGAGTTTCTGGGTCACGGAACCCGGACACATATAGGTGACCAATACCTGCGTCACTTCGGTCAGCTGATAGCCCGTTTCCTCAAGGATTTCCTTTAAAATGCACTCTTCCGGCGTGAGTCCATCCAGCAAACCCGCACAGACCTCCACCATCATTCCGTTTGTATTCCCATTGACATAGGTGGGCATCCTAAATTGGCGGGTAAGCACCACGGTCCTTTTTTGGGTATTGTAGAGAAGCACGGCGGCACCATCGCCACAGTCATAGGATTCACGTTTTTGAATCTCCCAGCTGCCATCAAACTTCTGATATTCAAAAGTGTATTTGTTCAGGGTGTACCAATTATCGGAAAGTATTTCGTGTTCGATATTTTTTATTATGCTGTTTTCCATGTGCTAAATTTAACGAACATAATCCGCATAAATTGCTATCTTTCTCAACTAGACCAAACCTGTTTTTTATGCTATGAGGACCCAATTCGGCCATTGGCTCTTATGTTTCCTATTCACTTTCTCCGTTTCAGCGCAAGATTTGGGGGAGCGCTACCTAGCTGCTTGGAAGGCCTTTTATCCCTCCCAGGCACTGGAATCGGGTTTTCGGCCGTCGGTATTCCAATATGAGGACCTATCCCAAGAAAGTATAAAACAATGGATTGGCTTCAACGAGAACTTTCTTTCCCTGCTGGCAGAACCCAATGCCCAGATAGACCCAATAGACGGCAGGTTGTTACGTGTTCAGACCCAATCGGAAATCGATACCTGGAAAAACCTCGCCAGCCACACCCATTCCCTCAACTTGTATGCGAAGCTCATTTTGGATGCTATCCCATCGGTGGCAAAGGCCGATTTCCTGCTGGACAACGAAAAAGTAGATATTATTTGCCATCGGCTTATAGCCATTGAAAAATTGGCGTCGGCTGCACAAATAAACCTGAAAAACGTTTCAAAAATCGATTTGGAGAGCGGTCTGGAAAATTTATCCGATGCGCTCACCTATCTATCGGAAGACAGGTATGAAAATGTGGGTCGGGATCAAATCTCCCAACATTGTCCGGAAATGACAAACGCCATAAAGAGTGTCGAATCCTTAAAAGCATTTGCCATAGAAAATTTGAAGGATACTTCGCTGCCCGATACTTCCATATTGGGAAAACAGGAATACGACCGAAGGTTGAAATTATATACGGACAGCGAAATGACTTCGACCGAATTAGCCCAAATGGCCCTTGACGAAATTGAATCGGTACGTAAACTCATCGCCCAAGTGTCCACACAGTACCTTATTGAGACCTATCCCACAAAAAACCTTCCTAAAACCGATTTGGAAATTATTGGTTTGGCCTTGGCCGATATGGAGAAGGACGCCCCCTTGAACAGTGCCGACTACCTTCAATTTTGGCAACAACTCGGCGATAGGGCCGTTGATTTCATCGCAGCAAATGATATTGCCACCTTACCTAAAAATCAGACCCTACGCATTCAGACAGCGCCTGAAAGTGCAGGTCCCGCGGCCCGCATTGGTTGGGTGGCAAGTGCGCCACCGTTCGACCCCAACCCCATGACCACGCTCAATTTGCCTTCCATTCCGGATACCCTGCCCCAACAGGAACAGGTCGATTTTTGGGCTTCCTTCAACAAGCCCTTTAACCGTATGATCGTCATCCATGAGCTTTTTCCAGGGCATTACATGCAATTAAAAATCAGTCGGGAAACCCCACACCCCGTTCGATTGCTCTTTCCTTACGGGATTTTTATAGAGGGTTGGGCGACATTTACGGAAAAAGTCCTCTTGGACGCCGGCTGGGAGGCTGAAAATAAGCTCACTTTTTTGGCGCATCTGCGAAAACGTTTGGAAAATGCAAATAGGGCCTACACCTCCGTGCAGGTTCACTGTAACGGATGGAACCAGGAGCAGGTTTTAAAATTCTCCACGGAAACTTCCCTGCTGGCCCCACAGTTCGCCAAAAGTCTTTGGGGGCGGATCATCAACAGTCCCTTGCAACTTACCTCCTATTATTTGGGAGGGGCCCAATTCACCCAACTACTAAAAACGGAGAAAGAACGCCTTGGAGACAAGTTCAATTTGAAATTTTTTATGGATACCATTTTGAAATCAGGTCCCATACCCATCGACGAATTCTATGATATATTTGAAAAAACGAACCCAAACTAAGCAATGGAACGAATAGCATTACAACCCGGATATACGATTTCAAGGGTAATCAAAGGTGGGTGGCACTTGGCTGGTGGTCATGGCACTATCTCCGAGGAGCGGGCCTTAGCCGATATGCGACACTTCGTGAAAGCGGGCATCACCACGTTTGATTGTGCCGATATTTATACCGGTGTAGAAGAGCTTATTGGCAAATTCCGAAAAAAATACGAAGCTGAATTCCGCTCGGGAGAATTGTCGCCCCTTCAGATACACACCAAATATGTGCCGGATTACAAAGCCTTGGCAACGCTCAAAAAAGAGGATACAATCCGCATAATCGATCGTTCGCTCAAGCGCCTAGGTGTCGAGCGATTGGACTTGGTACAATTTGCGTGGTGGGATTACCAATTCCCAAAGTATCTGGAAACCGCGGTGCACCTATCGGAATTACAGAAAAGCGGAAAAATACGATATCTGGGGGTTACCAATTTTGATACCCAACGCATTCAAGAAATGCTGGATGCGGGTGTACCCATCGCATCGAATCAGGTGCAATATTCCGTATTGGACCATCGGGTGGAAAAGAACATGACCGCCCTTGCACAAAAACACCATATTCCCTACCTCTGCTACGGCACCGTGGCCGGTGGATTTCTGAGCGACCGATATCTGAATGCACCGGACCCTGTTCCACCCTATGAAAATCGTTCATTGACCAAATACCGATTGATCATTGACGAGTTTGGCGGATATGAACTCTTTCAAGAAGCCTTGCGGACACTTAAAAGTATTGCCGACCAATATGCGGTTGGAATCGCCGAAGTCGCATGTAAATATATCCTACAAAAGCCGATGGTAGGTGGAATCATCGTAGGTGCCCGAAACCGGAATCATCTAGAGAGTCTCAAGAAATTGGACAGTTTTACCTTAACCCAACATGACCTTGTAAAAATAGAAGCTATTGTTTCCCGAAGCAAAGGCCCCAACGGACCCTTTTATGAATTGGAGCGCGACAAGACCGGCAAGCACGGTTCCATCATGAAGTACAACCTAAACGAGGACTAGGTTTGAAGCTGGACGAAACACAGGAAGCCCTTCCAAAAATTGAATTCTATGGTGGCACCTTAGGTGTCTTGTTGCCCTTTTTCGTCTTTGTTTCCGGTGTGATAACAATTGCACTTTCGGGAGCTCCGGACGAACGTGGATTTTGGCCCGTTTTAATACTGGCCTTGGGCTTAGGTCTTTTGCTTTGTAAGGACAAAACCGCGTTTTCCCAAGTGGTCATTTCAGGAATGTCCCAAAAAATAGTGATGATTATGATCACCGCTTGGATGTTGGCCTCCATCATAGGTGTCCTTATGACGCTTACAGGTTTTGTAGAGGCGCTTATATGGCTTTCCGATCAGGTAAAACTTTCGGGTCCAGGGTTTATTATCGCTACCTTCCTCATTTGTTGCATTGTTTCTTTATCTACGGGTTCGAGTTTTGCAACCATATTGATTTGCAGCCCCCTGCTCTACCCAACTGGCGGTGTTTTAGGAGCACATTTGCCCACCTTGGCCGGAGCGATTTTGGGCGGAGCCACGTTTGGGGATTTTATCGCTCCTATTTCAGACACGACCATTGTCAGCGCCCTAAGTCAAGATGCTAAAATTGGCCCTACCATAAAAAGCCGATTCAAATATGTTTTTCCTGCAGCATTGTTTGCTTTGGTCTCCTTTAGCGTTATGGCCTACAACAACGTAGGTACATCAAGTATTGCTGATATAGGTGGGTTGGGCAATCCAAAAGGACTCCCTATGTTATTGGTGCCCGCATTCATCATCTATCTTTTCCTGAAAGGAAAACACCTTTTGCACGGACTCTTATTTGGGTTACTTTTCGGAACAGTTTTGAGTCTAGTATTTGGACTTTTACCATTCGATAAGGTCATTGCCCTGGATATCGAAAATTTCACCACCAAAAGTTTTATTATCGATGGAATCAACAGGGCCGTTGGACTCAGTTTTTTTACCATACTCTTAATGGGTCTGGTAGCAACGTTAAAGGCCAGTGGACTTATGAACCGTTTGGTAGATTATGCCACTGCCCAAGCAAAAACCGAAAAGCATGCCGAAGGTTGGATCGTTACGGTCATGAGTATGGCCGTGTTATTGACTACCCACAGCATTGTCGCTATTTTAATGGTGGCCGACTTTACAAAAAAAACGGGCGAACGATTGGGAGTATCTAAAACACGACGCGCCAATCTCTTGAGTTTGATTGCCTGTATATGCCCCTTTATAATCCCTTATTTCATTCCTGTAATATTAATGGCGAACATGACGAAAACGGGCCAAGAATATGATATTCCGCAAGTGAGTCCCTTGGAAGTAGGTTTGTTTAATTTCATGTCATGGGGTCTTTTGATCATGACTGTAATAACCTTTATTTTTGGTTGGGGAAAGTTTAACGAAAGAAAAGATAACGATGAAAAAAGATACAAAACTTAGGGATGATCAGTTTGAACTCTATGATTTAACCGTGGTCGTTGAGAGCATTAGCGGTAACTGCACGTGTAATATGAAAGTCGGCGATAAATTTCACCTAAAAGGTGGAAAACTCTCCATGCCGGATAAATCCGATTTCTGTTTGTATGCCCTACAATCCACCCTACCCCTATTACCCGCAAAACAACGAAAAAATCATCCGGCAGACTGGATGGAAACCGACGCTCGTGTGGTCTGCCCCGACCCAGAATGCAAACTTATCATGCGAATCGACCGTGATAATCTAAGGGTTTTAAATCATGACGATGTGAGCCCAATTAAATGGGAAAAATAATGCCTGAAAAATAGAAAGCACTTAATCCTACAAACTCCAACGATTACCTACTTCGGAAAGTGGTTTACAAGGCTCATAAGTTCCAGGAATGGGGTCATAGTTCAATACATTTTCTCCTATTTCCTCGGATGTAAAATAAGCCCAAATAGCCATGGATTTCATTGATCTATAAAAACCTACAGGTTGCTGGTCCCCTACCGTAGTTCCCCAAACACCGGGATTGAATTTTGGAGAGCTCGCTTCTGCCTCTTTCAGTACGGCCGTTTTGTCGGCATTACTTAGTTCCGGAAAAATAGCTCCATAATTTTCCTTACAGGAAGCATTAAACTCGGCAATCGCATCTCGCATATTTTGTTGTCCTTCGGCATCATACGTTTGGGCAACAACTTTGTCTATGAACATATCGGCCTTTACATCCAATCCACCAGGGGTATCGGTAGTTGGTAAAATAGTATCTATTAAAGCAGAAATGGTCTTGGCTTCGTCCTCTGTAAAGAACTCAGGTTGCCAATCCAGCCTTGTTTCATTTTTACAGGATTGTAAAAGGGATAAAAGGGATGGCATTGCAATCGTTGCCCCTGCCAGTAGGCCCGCTTTCTTAAGTGCTTTTCTTCTATCCATGATTTTAGATGTTAAATTTTTTCAATTCGGATACGGCATGGTCTGCCGCTCTGGCTGTTAACGCCATGTAGGTCAATGATGGATTCACACAAGACGAGGAAGTCATACACGCGCCATCCGTTACAAAGACGTTTTTGGCCGCATGTACCTGATTAAATCCATTAAGTACGGACGTTTTTGGGTCCCTACCCATTCTTGCAGTTCCCATTTCATGTACTCCATATCCTGGCGGGTGTTCCTTATCAAATCCCATTACATCTTTGAGTCCGGCTGTTTCCAACATTTCAACTGCGTCCTCCTGAATCTGCTTGTTCAAGGCCTTTTCGTTCTCCTTAAATTCGGCATCTATGGTCAAGGTAGGTTGCCCCCATTTATCCAACACATCTTTATTAAGACTGATTTTGTTGTCATGATACGGTAGACATTCCGCAAAACCGGTAATGAAGAATTCCCAACCGCCCGGCTTCAATATACTGTCCTTAAAGTCGGCCCCAAAGGATTCTATATTCGCCGGATTGCCTCCACGGTAACCACTACCTTGGAAGCCGAAACCACGTACAAACTTATCCGATTTAGATTTTTCATCAATATTTACATATCTAGGGATATAGATACCATTTGGCCTTCTTCCCTTGTAGTATTTATCCTCAAAACCTTCAACCTTACCTATGGCACCAACCCTGTAAGTATGATCCATTAAGTTATGACCCAATTCTCCGCTATCATTGCCCAAACCGTTCTCAAAACGCTTGGATTTCGAGTTCATCAAAATATGGGCGGTACTCAAGGCCGAGGCGTTTACGAAGATAATCTTGGAGTTGAATTCAATGACTTCACTCGTTTCCGCGTCAATGACCCGAACGCCTGTAGCCTTTCCTTTGGCGTCATCATAAATTACCTCTTGTACAATAGAGTAAGGCCTAATGGTCAAATTCCCCGTGGCATTCGCCGCTGGCAAGGTAACCGCATTACTACTGAAGTAGGCTCCATAAGGACATCCCCTACTACATCGGTTTCGGTTTTGGCACTGTCCCCTTCCATTATGGGGCTGGGTCAAATGGGCAACCCTACCAATAATCATGTTTCTACCTTCAAAATTCTTTTCTATTCGTTCCTTAACATGTTTTTCCACACAGTTCAGTTCCATGGGAGGAAGAAAATGACTATCGGGTAATTGTGGTAATCCTAAGGCTTCCCCACTAATTCCCGCAAATTTCTCCACATACGTGTACCAAGGTTCAATATCCTTATATCGTATAGGCCAGTCTACACCGTGACCATCTTTTGCATTGGCCTCAAAGTCCAAATCGCTCCAACGATACGTCTGTTTACCCCAAAGAAGGGATTTACCTCCCATTTGGTGACCCCTCAACCATAAAAACGGCTTCTCTTCCGTGTAAGGATTGGATTCATCATCGGCCCAAAAGTGTTCCGTATCCTTGCCGACCCATCCGGAGCGGATGTTTTTGTAATGTTTCTTTTTCTCTTCGGGCGTAAGTCCACCCCGTAGTTCCATGTCCCACGGATCCCAATGCATGGTTTTGTAATCCACCACATGTTCAACGATAGGTCCTCTTTCCAATACCAAGGTTTTTAGTCCCTTTTCACAAAGTTCCTTTGCTGCCCATCCTCCACTGATTCCTGATCCCACAACAATGGCATCATAGGTCATGTCCTTTTTTGCGTCTATATTAAAATTGGCCATAAAAAATATTAGTTAACCCAATAAAGATAGGATTAATCAGGAATATGACAATAAAACGGCATACGGCAAAAAAGAAAATAAGTGGTATTTTTAATGAAACTTAAGATTCCCATATGAAAAAAATTGTCCTCTTATTTGTCCTTTCCCTTTTTAGCTTTATGGGGTGCAAAAACCAATCCGAAAAGACAACAGTACAAAAGGAGCTGCCAAAAATCGCTATTGCCGGTATTGGCATTGAATCCAGCACCTTTTCCCCGGCCCAAACGGGGGAAGCCGCCTTTCATGCCAAAATAGGGGATTCCATTTTTGGCAGATATCATTTTTTTGATGCTGAAACCGATATTCGAAAGCGGGCGGAATGGGTTCCTACCCTCTTGGGAAAATCCCTCCCAGGAGGCATTGTGACGCGTGAAGCCTATGAATCCATGGTAGAAAAAACGGTGAGAATGTTGAAAGAGGGCATGCCTTATGACGGTGTTTGGTTCGATATTCATGGCGCCATGAGCGTTGTTGGCATGGAGGATGCCGAGGGTGACTTAATTACACGTATCCGAGAGGTAGTTGGCCCTGAAGTTTTAATTTCAACCTCCATGGATTTACACGGTAACGTTTCGGAAACTTTGGCCAAACAGAGTGACCTTATCACTTGCTATAGAATGGCACCTCATGAAGATGCCCTAGAGTCCAAGGAACGTTCGGTTCGCCTGTTGTTAGAACGATTGGAAAACGGTAAAGGAAAACCCGCCTATAAAGCTTGGATTCCCGTTCCTATTTTGCTGCCTGGTGAAAAAACAAGCACCCGAATCGAACCTGGTAAAAGTCTATATGCGAAAGTTCCAGAAGTCGCGGACCAAGAGGGCGTCATAGATGCGGCTATCTGGATCGGATATGCCTGGGCAGATGAACCACGAAACCATGCGGTAGTTATGGTCACAGGGGATGATAAAGAAAGGGTGACCCAAGGAGCTGAAAAGCTGGCAAATGCCTTTTGGGAAGTTCGGAACGAGTTTGAATTTGTAGCCCCTGTGGGTACGCTGGAAGAAAGTTTGGCATTGGCACTTAAGAGTGAAAAAAAACCTTTTATGATCAGTGACATGGGTGATAATCCCACGGCCGGTGGTGCAGGCGACGTAACATGGACCTTGCAACAGATTTTAAATCGGCCCGAATTTAAATCCGAAAATGGTCCTTCCCTTATATATGCCTCTATTCCTGGGCCACAATTGGTGGAAAAAGCTCTGGAAGTAGGCGTTGGCGGTAAAATAAGTGCAACCGCCGGAGCAGAAGTGGATGACCGATTTGCCCCACCCCTTGAAATCACCGGAACAATCGAATCAATAAAAGAGGGAGACCGGGATGCTGAAGTGGAAGTTGTGGTCAAGGTAGGAAGCGTACATGTGATTGTTACTAAAAAAAGAAAACCCTATCATCATAAAAGTGATTTCACCAATTTGGGCCTAAACCCTATGGAGACCGACATTATCGTAGTAAAGATAGGTTATCTGGTTCCTGAACTATATGATATGCGGGGTGATTGGATTATGGCCTTGACACCTGGTGGCGTGGACCAGGATTTAGAACGATTGGGGTATAAAAATATCAAACGTCCCATGTTTCCATTGGATGCGGATATGGAAACGCCGGATTTAAGTGCAAGATTAATTCCGGCCTCCAACGAATAGCATTTAAACGGTAATGGCCTTGTTAAGATATGTTCGAAAGGGAAGCATTTCCTTATAGACACCGAAAACCTTTTCGTTAAAATTATCTTGAAACAGCAAGGTATTATCAAATTTTGCCATCACGGCAAAGGTCTTGTGTTTGATTAAATCGATATGGGGATGGTCCTCAGAAAAACCTTTGGGAGGCCTTGTGAGTTTTACGTCTTCTATCAAACCTCCAAAGGCATTTTTAAAAGAAGGCTTTTCCAAAATGTCGACCAATTCTTCTCCATTATAGTCGATGGCATCCCTAATGCTAGCCAATCTCTTGGGGTCCGGTCGCCATAACCCTCCGGCGAACATGGATACCTCCATCCCAATTTCAATATAAAAATCGCCCGTATTGGGCCTTTTATCCAAACCGGCACCAAAATGGTCCTTATAAATGGGTCGGTTTGGATGATATAGTAAATTATTATTGATACGGTTGATTCCCTTTTTACCTGGCGTATCATAATAATCATCATACTGCCGTAGAAGATTATCGTTCAGTTCATCAAGCCATCCAACGAATTCATTCCGAACTTGGTGATACCACTTTCTATTGGCATCCATCCATTCCTTACTGTTATTTTTGTTGAGTTCTTGGAGAAAAGTAATTAAATTTTTGAAATCCACTTGTTTCGTTGTTGGTTGTTGGTATTTTGGCCTTACGCTGTGCGCTATACGCTGATCGCTATTCTTGAATTTATATCTATTTATTGCTAATTGATAATTGATAATTGTTTACTGCCAACTGCCAACTGCCTAAACAAACTACTCTGCACTCTGAACTCTGAACTAAAAAAACTTGAACTTGACTCTTGAGCTTGTATTTGATTTTAGAATCGGTTATCCCCATCCAACAAATCCCCTAAGGAACCAAGGATACTACCTTCGCCCTTGTCCTTGCCACCTCGCGGGATTGCTGCCAATACCCGACCTGCCAGTCGGCTGAAAGGTAAGGATTGGATGTATACGGTACCCGGACCCCTAAGGGTAGCAAAAAAGAGGCCTTCCCCGCCAAAAATGGTATTTCGTATCCCACCGATAAATTCAATATCATAGTCCACATCCTTCGTAAAGCCAACTATGCAGCCTGTATCGACTTTTAAAACCTCACCGGGACCCAAGGTCTTTTTGGCCAAGGTCCCCCCTGCATGTACGAAGGTCATACCGTCGCCCTCCAATTTTTGCATAATGAAACCTTCACCCCCAAAGAGCCCACGGCCCAATCGTTTTGAGAATTCAATTCCGACAGAGACCCCTTTGGCCGCACATAAAAAGGCATCTTTTTGACAAATGAACCTGCCGCCCAGTTCAGATAAGTCAATGGGCACAATTTTACCTGGATAGGGAGAGGCAAAGCTCACCTTCTTCTTACCTTGACCTATATTTAGGAAGGCGGTCATAAAAAGGCTTTCACCCGTTAGCATGCGCTTACCTGCCGAAAATATTTTACCCAATACGCTATTATCCTGGTTGCTACCGTCCCCAAAAATGGTATTCATCTTGATATCGGTGTCCATCATCATAAAGCTACCGGCCTCGGCCACTACGGCCTCTTGGGGATCCAGCTCTATTTCTACGTATTGCATTTCTTCTCCAAAAATCTCGTAATCTATTTCGTGTGCGTTCATAGTTTATAATTTTTTTCATTCCCGAGAAGTCGGGAATCTTTGCTTTTTGTTGATAGTTATTGGTTGTTAATTTGAAAAATTTGTTACAGAAGATTCTATATTGAATTCTATCAGAACATTATTAAAATAGTTTTGTGGAAATTTTTCAACTAACGACATGGGTTATAAAGCAAGAAGATTTAATTCTATTGCTTCAACTTTACCGTCCACTCAAAATTAAAAGTACTCACCACTACCCCATCGGTATTCACACCAACCGATTTCATCCAGACCGTTTGTCCTTCTCCCGTAGCAATCGTTTTCTCCAAAGCTTCTTTGATGAGTATCCCATCCTCACATGTAAATGTGATTTTTCCAGTGGCCTTTTTGGAGAAATTGGCGTTGTTGTTGGCCACTAGCATGGAAATTTTTTTGCCCGTGGCATTAATCTGATCAATCATCATGGCCCCTGTGGAGAGTTCTGCGGCCATACCCTGCACTGCCCAAAACATGGAATTAAAGGGATTTTGATTGAACCATCTATGCGTAACCGTGACTACGGCCTTCTGCTGGTCCAAATATTTTAAACGTACGCCACACCACCAAGCAGAAGGTAACTTAAAAAAGGTGAACGTATTGAATTTACGGATGTTTACGGCCATTGTTGTTCTGTTTATTTTCTAAAAATATCGATAAAAATCAATATCCTAAAATGTTAATAAAAAGTTAATTTTAAGTACTATGTGTTGCATAGTACCATCTTTTAAATATATATTTGCATTGTAAGTTATTATGCAATCAATATATTCTTATAAAACCTAGTAACATAAAATAGCATCAAATTAAAGAACGAACCATGACCGAATCACTATCAAAACACGAAAGAAACCTCTCCGCATTGATACATGCGAGTACGTTTTCCAAATTCTTTATCCCTTTTGGGAATTTTATTGTGCCATTGATATTATGGACAGCCAACAAAAAGGAATATGACTTTGTGGACCATAATGGAAAACAGGCCTTGAATTTTCAGATTAGCCTCCTACTCTATTCCATTGTTTTGGGAATTATTAGTATTCCCTTTTTCATAGGCTTTTTTCCAAACATCTTCGATTTCGATTTTTTTGGTTTCGGGCATTTGAACAAATGGAACAATCTTAACTTTCACTTGGATAGTGACGATTTTAGGTTTGGTACTTGGTTGGTACCTGTTGGAATTACAGGACTATTACAGGGCGCATTATTCGTAGTGAATATTGTCTATACCATATTGGCAACCATCAGAACCAATGAGGGACAAACTTTTCAGTATCCCATAACTATTAAATTCATAAAATAATGAACCTTTTGAAAATAATCATATATAGCATCGTTGCTTTTTTTACAAGCATGGCATTTGGGCAGGTTTCAAAGGATTCTGAACTGTACAGAACCATTCTGGAATTGGACAACACCTACTTCACCGCTTATAATACATGTGATATGGAAACACAGACGGCCATTTTCGACGAAGACTTGGAATTCTATCATGATAAAGGCGGTTTGGCAACGGACAAAAAAGCAATTTTAAAAAGTATTGAAAACAATATTTGTGGGAAGGTAACCAGAACCCTGGTCGAGGATAGTGTAGAGGTCCATGCCATAAACGATTTTGGGGCAGTTCAGATAGGAATGCACACTTTTTTTAGTAAAGAAGAACCTGACGCAGAATCAAAACCATCGAAGTTTATAGCCATTTGGAAAAATACGGACGACCATTGGCTAATGCACAGAGTAATAAGTTTACATTAAAATAATCAGGGTACTCATCACACCCATAGGAGTTTATGAATCAATCAAAAATGAATCAAAAATCAATCAAGGATGTTTATTCATCTCCCGATAGCTATCGGGTAAAAAACGAACCGTTAACCCATGCAGACCACAACAACGCGGACAGAGCAATCTCCACTTGGAAAGTGGCCGCATAAAAAAGAAAAAGACAATATGAATGTAGAAAATACAAAAGCGCAGATGCGTAAGGGAGTCTTGGAGTACTGCATCCTGTCCATTTTAAACGGACAAGACAAGTACGCCTCGGAAATCCTGGATACGCTAAAAGATGCCAAAATGCTGGTGGTGGAAGGTACCATTTACCCGCTATTGACAAGGTTAAAAAATGCCGGGCTACTCAACTATCGTTGGGAAGAATCCACATCCGGACCACCAAGAAAATACTATACCCTAACGGAGACCGGTAAACTTTTCCTAAAGGAACTGGACACCACCTGGGATGAATTGAGAAAAGCCACCAATCTGGTAACCAACACAAAAAACAGCTAACAATGAACAAGACAGTAAATATAAATCTAGCGAATACGCTCTTCCATATAGATGAGGATGCGTACAACAAAATGCGTAGGTATTTGGAGAGTGTAAAACGCTCCTTTGCCAATACGCCGGGAAGCGATGAAATTTTAGCCGATATAGAGGCCAGGATCGCAGAACTTTTCTACGAAAAATTGGAGAACGAAAGACAGGTAATCACCCAAAAGCAGGTGGACGAGGTAATCGCCATTATGGGTCAGCCCGAAGATTATGTGGTGGACGAGGACATTTTTGAGGACGAACCAAAGTCCAAAACTACGGGTCCGGCCCCACGTGTAAAAAAGCTGTACCGTGATACCGAACAAAAATATGTAGCAGGGGTATCCTCGGGTCTGGCCCATTACTTGGGAATAGATCCGTTATGGATACGAATCCTTTGGGTCTTTTTGACCATAGGTTCCGGCGGAGGGTTTATCCTACTCTATGGACTTCTATGGATATTGATACCAGAAGCGACCACCACGGCCCAAAAACTGGATATGCGTGGTGAA
The DNA here is from genome assembly GCF_005780245.1 of Maribacter aurantiacus. Taxonomy (NCBI): domain Bacteria; kingdom Pseudomonadati; phylum Bacteroidota; class Flavobacteriia; order Flavobacteriales; family Flavobacteriaceae; genus Maribacter; species Maribacter aurantiacus. Next base: position 40,529 of record NZ_VBUK01000006.1, read on the forward strand.
GCCGTGAACATAAGCAATATTGAGCGTAAAGTAAAGGAGGGTTTTGAGGACGTTGCGGATCGTGTAAAAAGTGTTGACTACGAAAAAGTGGGCAATACCGTCAAAAAAGGAGGCAAAACATTCTTTGATACCCTTGGGGACATTATTATGTTCCTATTCAAGATTTTTGGAAAATTCATAGGAATCTTGTTGATCATCATAGGGGCTTCTACCTTGATAGGGCTGTTCGTAGGATTGATTTCCGTGGGGGTAATGGACATGGTGAACGTACCGGGCATCGACTTCTACAATGTGGTCAACTCCAGCAATATGCCCATCTGGTTGGTATCCCTATTGGCCTTTTTCGCCATTGGAATCCCGTTCTTTTTCCTGCTGTATTTAGGGTTGAAGATTTTGGTCAAAAACCTGAAATCCATCGGGAACATTGCCAAATTCAGTCTCTTGGGTCTTTGGTTGATCTCCATCATCGTATTGATAATCTTTGGTGTTAGGGAAGCGGCATCGCATGCCTATTCCGGTAGCGATACCTCAGAACGGGAAATCTATTTTGAAAATACCCTGGACACCTTGGACATACGCCTGGCCACGTTCGACTATGACCGGGACCGTAAAATGCATATGGGAAATATGATTATCACCCACGATGACAATGGAGAGCGGATTTTGGTATCCGAAAACGTTCGGTTCAGGATTCGTAAATCTACCGATACCATTTTTAGGATCGAGGTGCGGCGGGAAGCCAACGGCCCCTCATTTGCAAAGGCCAAGGAAACTGCGGAAGCCATCGATTATGATTACAGCGTGTCCGGCAATAGCCTAGTTTTGGACAACTACCTGCAAATACCGGGAGACAGTAAGTTCAATGACCAAGAAGTACGGGTAAATCTTTTTGTTCCCGTGGGAACCGTTCTTACCTATAATCGCGGGGAAGGTCGCAGTTGGGTCATGCGTGCCGATACCGATCGAGATACGAACGACTTGGACGGCTATACATGGCAAATGGAAAACGATAACGAACTACGTTGCCTTGATTGCCCCGCCGATATGGAATTTGACGAAGACTCCAACAACAGGGTGCGTATCAATGAAGATGGCATCGATATCAACATCAATGATACCGATGGGGAATCGTTTAAAATGAAAATCGATGAAAACGGGGTTCGTATCAATGCGAAGGACAACGACGAAGAAAAAGTGGATATCAACATCGATGCAAACGAAAGCAAGATAGAGATACAGGCGCAGGACGGTGATACTACGATGCGAAAGACCATTTCCAAGAATTAATTTCAAAGATTACAGTTCAGAAAGAGAAAACGACAGATCGGTAACAATCATTTACTAAAAAGAATACAAAACATCAATTTTACATCAATCAAAAAAGCAACAACCTAAAAAACAACAATCATGACAACACTAGTTAGAGTAACCATCGCATTCGTACTTGCATTATTTCTTAGCTCCTGTGGCTTCGACATAAACTTTGGGGACTTTGGGTCTGGCAAGGCTGGGAACGGCGTAGTAGTGGAAGAATCCAGGGAAGTAACGGAGGATTTCAATGAGGTCCATGCTTCGGAAGGTATACAGGTCTATGTTACCCAGGCATCGGACTTTAGCATTTCAGTAGAAGGTGACGAAAATATCATCGACCTCATCGGAACGGATATTCGCAACGGAAAATTAAAAATCCACGCTATTGAGAACATTGGAAGGGCTACCAAAAAAGTATTTGTTTCCCTACCGGAGATCACTTCCTTGGAAAGCTCCAGCGGGGCCCAGCTAACGTCCCAAAACCTAATTAATGGAGACCATATCAATGTGGATTCCAGTAGCGGTTCCATTTTGAATATAGAGGTGAACGCCAATCACATGGACATAGATGCAAGCAGTGGCGCCAATATTGAAATTACAGGAAACGCCAAGGAAGTGTATGTAGACGGCAGCAGCGGTGCGAATATTAAGGCGAAGGACCTCGTTTCTGAAGAATGCCGTGCCGAAGCCAGCAGCGGTTCCAACATCAGCGTGAACGTGTCCGACCTTCTTACGGCGGATGCCAGTAGTGGTGGCAATATATCCTATAAAGGCGACCCAACGGTGAAAAAGAACAAATCGGTTTCCGGAAGTGTACATAAGTATTAGAAACTGTCTTTCATCAATCAATCAACCAACGGACCCACTGAAAAATCAGTGGGTTTTTCTTTGTATTTCTCCCAATTTGGTCTTGGAAACCTGATTGGTCTTTTGCATCTTCGTGTAAAGATTTGACCCATGCAGATACAGCTTCAAAAACACATCCTTGCCCTGCGGCACACCTTCAGCATTTCTAGGGAATCCCATGATTTTCAGGATACCTTGATTGTGTCTCTTAGCTTAAACGGACATACAGGGTTTGGGGAGGCCACGAGCAATCCGTACTATAAAATTACCATAGAGAGCATGATGGCGGAAATAGAAGCCGTTCGAAAAGAGGTGGCGGCATATGATTTTCAAAATCCAGAGGCCTTCCATGGATTCCTGAGGGCAAGGGGCCTTTCCAATTTTGCGCTTTGTGCCATGGATCTGGCAGCCCATGACCTTTATGGAAAATTAAGGGGCAAGCCTTTATACGAACTTTGGGGGACACAAAACGACCGTTACCCACTTACCAATTACACCATTGGTATAGCGCCCGTGGAGGAGATGGTGGCCAAAATGATGGAAATGCCCTGGCCCATCTATAAAATCAAGTTGGGAACACAGGACGATGTCGCCATCGTACGGGAGCTACGAAAACATACCGATGCCGTTTTTAGGATAGACGCCAATTGTGCTTGGACGGCCAAGGAAACCATAGCAAATGCCCTGGTGCTGAAGGAACTTGGCGTGGAATTTCTGGAACAGCCCTTAAAGGCCGATGATTGGGAGGGTATGGAAAAAGTAGCACATCATAGTGTCCTACCCGTTATTGCCGATGAAAGTTGCATTGTGGAAACCGATGTGGAAAAATGTGCCTTACATTTTAATGGAATCAACATTAAGCTCACTAAGTGTGGAGGTCTCACTCCTGCCCTGCGCATGATTAAAAAGGGTAAAGAATTGGGACTAAAAGTCATGGTAGGATGTATGACGGAATCTTCCGTTGGTATTTCGGCCATTGCACAGTTATTACCACAATTGGATTACGTGGATATGGACGGAGCAATGCTTTTAAAGGAAGATATTGCCAAGGGCGTGGAGATACAGGAGAACGGAAAGGTCATTTTTCCGGAATTGGCCGGTAGCGGTATAACCCTATTATAAGCTTCATGGCCTTGTACATCGATTCATTTCCCGGAAGACAAATTACGATAGCGGATGAAAAATACCTGTACTTTGGCGGGACTTCCTATTTGGGGCTCCAAGACTACGAACCCTTTCAAGAGCTATTTATCAAAAATATCCGGAAATACGGCACCAATTATAGTGCTTCCAGAAAATCAAACGTCCGGTTCTCGGTATTTGCACTGGCAGAGGACTATCTTGCAGATTTGGTGGGCAGTGAAGCTTGTATAACACAATCATCCGGTTATTTGGCGGGACAGTTTTTATCGGATTATATCCACAATAAATCCTACAAGCCCTTTTTTGCACCCAATACCCACTCTGCACTTTTCAGGAACAAGGTCAAGAACTATGTAACCTATGCCAGCTTGAACATAGCGCTGCGAAATTACCTGAATGAACCCAACGCCAAAACACCGGTACTTTTCATGGACGCCATTGATTTTTCAGGTGGTGGTTTTCCCAATTTTGAAAGTTTGAAAATACTTCCCTTAAAAGATATAGTCATCGTGGCGGACGATTCCCATGGCATTGGTATTATTGGAAATAACGGGAGCGGTGTCTATCGTTCTTTGGAGGCCTTGAACCCTAAAAAACTATTTGTATGTTGCTCCTTGGGAAAGGGGTTTGGGATACAAGCGGGCGCTATTTTTGGAAACAAGGAAGACTTGCTACAAATGGAAAACAGTTCGTTTTATGGCGGGGCAAGTCCGGCAAGTCCTGCCGCAGTGGCCACCTTTTTGGAAGCAACGCCCATCTATTATGAAAGACGAACAATACTGCAGGAAAATCTAGCCCGATTTTTGGAGAAGTTGGAATCGATGAAGCATTTTAGGTACATGGATGGGCACCCAACATTTACCTTTCTAAATCCGAAGTTGGTGGAATTCCTTGAAATGCAAAAGATGGTGGTTACCAACTTCAATTATCCCGATGATGCTTCAGACAATATGAGCCGTATTGTGCTTTCTGCCTCGCACCGCTCTTCAGATATCGAGTTGCTTGTAAATACCTTAAATTCATTTAAACAGTAGAATCCAGATAAAACATTAATGAATATTTTGTAATTATTATATATAAATTTTGTTAAATTATTAATATTATTTGTATCTTTTATGGTATTAATAATCATTAAATAATTTGGCCATGAAAAAATTAATTGGGTCGGTTTTTTTGATGTTTATATTGGTTACCCTTACCAGTATTGCCTCCACAAAACTGCAAACACCAAATTCCCTGGAAGGGACTTGGGAGCTAATCAACCGATATAATTATGATGAACAAGGTGTTTCGGACACCTTACAAAACGTAAATGGATATCGGCAAGTAAAAATCTACAGTAAAGGCAAAGTAATGTGGACTCGCTACTCACCTGACGATCCAGTAGAATGGTTTGGATATGGGTCCTATACCAATACTGAAGACGAGTTGGAAGAGCGTTTGGAGTTTGCCTCCGCAGAAATGATGAAGGTTCAGGACACCGTGAAAGTCTTTAAGTTTGAACTGGTGTTGGACGAAAACAATTACAGCCAGATTACCTTGGACGATAACGGCAATAGAATTTATGCCGAAAATTATAAACGAATCGATTAGAAAAGCGGCATTTTTATGGAACAAAAAAGCGCCATTCATGGCGCTTTTCTATTTAGTTTAAATGATTCTCAAATATTATAGTTGTCCGCAATGGACTCCGCTACGGAACCAATAGTGGCCAGGTAACGTTCCGCATCCAGGGCCGCCATACATCCCGTACCCGCCGCGGTAACGGCCTGTCTATACTCCTTGTCCTGGGCGTCTCCGGAGGCAAAAACCCCGGGAACATTGGTTTTGGTTGATTTGCCCTTGGTAATGATATAGCCCGTTTCGTCCATATCCAATTGACCCTTGAAAATATCCGTGTTGGGCTTGTGCCCAATGGCAATGAACAGACCGGTGATGGCAATCTCCTCCTTTTCCCCGGTTTGGTTGTTCACCATTCTAAGTCCTTCCACCACTTGGTCTCCCAGTACCTCGTCCACTTCCGTATTGTATTTTATTTCGATGTTCTTAAGGCTCTGCACCCTGTGCTGCATGGCCTTTGAAGCCCTCATGTAGTCCTTACGCACCAACATGGTCACTTTGTTACAGATATTTGCCAAATATGAGGCTTCTTCTGCAGCGGTATCCCCTGCACCCACAATGGCGACGTCCTGTCCCTTATAGAAAAATCCGTCACAAACGGCACAGGCGGAAACTCCTCCGCCGCGTAATCTCTGTTCACTTGGAATGTTTAAATATTTGGCCGAAGCCCCGGTGGAGATTATTACGGTCTCCGCCTCGATCATCTTATCATTGTCCACTGTAATTTTGTGGATATCGCCCTCTTTTTTTCCGAATTCCGCCTTGGTAACCATCCCAATACGTACATCGGTTCCAAAACGCTCCGCCTGTTGCTGTAACTGCACCATCATGGAAGGTCCGTCTATTCCTTCTGGATATCCGGGAAAGTTGTCCACCTCCGTGGTCGTGGTAAGTTGTCCGCCAGGCTCCATACCTGTATACAAAACCGGCTTTAGGTCGGCCCTTGCCGCATAGATGGCGGCCGTGTATCCCGCAGGACCGGAACCTATAATCAATGTTTTAACTCGCTCTATTGCATCCGACATAATAATACGCTTTCATTTAGTTCTACAAAAGTAGGTTTTTGGACAAAAACCTTACGTGTAAGTTATCAAAAGTTTTCACAGGCTACAATTGTTCCCAAGGATGAAAACACGGATTGAACGAAACCTTAAAATAAAAAAATGAACCTAGTTGAAAAAACCCCGTATGTAAGGCAGAAACCTATTTGAAGCTATTATGAAAACACTGCATTGTGCCGTAATGGAGGATTCGAAAACCCATCTCAAGATATTGGAAAAAAATATTGATTTGAATCCCCACCTTGAACTAATAAAATCCTTTAGGAACGGTAAAGAGGCAAGGGATTTTTTGAAAATTAACCCGATAAACCTACTGTTTCTTGACATAGAACTACCGGATATCAACGGATTTGAAGTTTTGGGACATCTTAATTATGAATTATCCACCATTGTAACCTCTGCAAATCCGAAGCATGCCATTAGGGCCTTTGATTTTGATGTAGACGATTATTTATTAAAACCTTTTTCCAAAGGCCGATTCAACAAAGCCATTGATAAGGTCCTTCTAAATAGGAACCTCCTAAACGAAAATAAGACCGAAGAAAACTGTATTCTGGTGCGCAGTAACCTAAAGGAGGTTCAGCTTTTTCCCAAAAAAATACTTTGGGTGGAAGCCTTGGGAGACTATGTAAAGATTGTCACCCAGGAAAGGAAATTGATCGTGCTCTCGTCCATGAAGGCCTTTATGGAAAAACTGCCCCATGACAAATTCTTACGAATACATAAATCCTATATCGTCAATATAGAAAAAATAGAAATGTATAATCATGCCCATGTTCAGGTAAGGGACAAAAGACTACCCATAAGCAGAAACAATAACCTCGCCTTGGACAAATTGCTCAATTATTGGAACTGACCGTGATTATTCAAGCATGGCTGCAGTGGCGACCGTCCTAAATCCCGTATGTTCCAATGAGGAATCCATACTGGAGCCCATCCTGGCGGAAATGCGATAGCTAGCGCAATAAGATGCGCTACATAAAAAGGAACCCCCTTTTATAACCCTTTCTTTTGCCAATGGATTATTTGGAGTAAACGGGGCTTTGGCACCTTGTGGATTTCTTTGAACCATGCCCGAAGCTTTGGCCTCCTTATAATAATTTGTATTATACCAATCACTGGTCCATTCCCAAACATTGCCGGCCATGTCATATAGCCCATAATCATTGGGGGGATAGGACTTCACAGGAGCCCTCAATTCAAAGCCATCGGCTTTTGTATTCGTAACGGGAAATTCCCCTTCCCACGTATTGGCTCGGTCCTTTAGAACCGTAATATCATCGCCCCAAAAGAAGGTGGTTCCGACTTGTCCGGCCCTGGCGGCCAGTTCCCATTCCGCCTCGGTAGGTAGGCGTCTACCGGCCCATTCGCAATAGGCCATGGCATCCTCAAAGGAAATCTGAACCACGGGATAGTCGTCCTTACCTACAATGGAACTACCGGGACCATTGGGGTGTTTCCAGTCCGCACCAATGGTCCAATTCCACCATTGTGAAAAATCATACAGATTGGGTACAGATGTTTTCGTTTTTTTAAAGGTAAGTGCCCCGGGCTGCAAAACCGAGTCATGGGGTTTCTCCGTGCCCTCCGGCACCTGTTTTTTTAACTCCTCCCAATCTATGGCTCTTTCGGCGGTCGTAATGTATCCCGTTTCGGAGACGAAATTTTTGAATTGGGCATTGGTGACCTCTGTAACATCCATAAAAAATCCATCCACCAACACATCAATGGCAGGTTTCTCATGCTGCATGGCCATTTTGTCCTGTTGAACGGCCCCTTGTTTCAATTGCCCGCCAGGTATCCAGACCATACCTTCCGGTGTGGAAATACTTTCTGGTTTCTTTACCAGTATACTAGCCGCTGTTGCGGCGATAGGACTAGGTTCATTTTCAGTTTTCGGGCCATCTGCAGGTTTTTTTGCCTCCTCTTTGCATCCTAAAAGAATTAGTGAGATTACTATCGGGATATAAACTATGAAGAATTTTTGCATCCTAAATGTATTAATCATCCGTAAATCTACATATTATGCCACAGGAAGACAATAGCAATACCTTATTACACCTAACAAAAAACACCTGGACAGGCCAGGTGTTTTTTTATGCTATTTTCAATGAAACCCTAATGGAGGGGTTTGTTGCTGTAAGTTAAATACCTCTACAAAAGAAAATGTTTAAATATCAAGATATTAACCTAATTTTAAACGTGTTAACTATTAGTTTCCTTTCTTGTAATCTTCCAAGAATTTGGCCAAACCACTATCTGTTAAAGGGTGCTTTAAAAGTCCTTTTATAGCGGATAATGGGCCCGTCATCACATCTGCACCTATTTTTGCACAATCCAAAACGTGCATTACGTGACGCACGGATGCGGCCAAAATTTCCGTTTCAAAGCCATAGTTGTCGTAAATCAATCGGATATCCGAAATCAGTCCAAGTCCGTCCGTGGAGATATCATCCAGCCTACCAATGAATGGCGAAACGTAGGTGGCTCCTGCTTTGGCGGCCAATAATGCCTGTCCGGCAGAAAAAACCAACGTTACATTGGTTTTGATTCCCTTATCGGAAAAATACTTACAAGCCTTTACACCATCGGCGATCATGGGCAGTTTTACGACTATCTGCGAGTTCAAGGCCGCCAACTTCTCCCCTTCTTCGACCATTCCGTCAAAATCCGTAGAGATGACTTCCGCGCTCACATGTCCATCCACCAAATCACAGATTTTCTTGTAGTGGTTAAGGATGTTCTCTTTTCCTGTAATGCCTTCTTTGGCCATTAGGGAGGGATTGGTAGTAACACCGTCCAGTACCCCCATATCCTGGGCCTCTTTAATTTCGTCAAGGTTTGCCGTATCTATAAAAAATTTCATCGTTCGTTATTTTATTTGTTTAAAAAATCTATCACCTCAGTATACACTTGATCTCCCGTAAATCCAAATTTTTCGTCCAAAACTGTTGCCGGAGCGGAATATCCAAAGTGGTCAAGTCCGAAAACCTTGCCGTTTGGCCCTGCCAAACCTTCTAGGTTTACGGGCAAACCGGCAGTAAGTCCAAAAACGGGCTTATTGCTTGGAATCACTTTTTCCTGGTATTCCTTAGACTGTTGTCTAAAAATACCTTCGGATGGTATGGAGGCTATATTCACACTAAGCCCTTTCTTTTCCTCCAACAGTTTGGAAGCGTCCATTAAGGTAGAAACCTCGGAACCATTGGCTATTAGTATTACATCCGGATTTTGGGATTCTTTGACCAAATACCCGCCTTTTTCAGCACCAAGAGCAGCTTCATAGCGACTACCGGACTGCGCAGCAACGTCCTTGATATTCTGTCTGGATAAAATAAGCCCCGTGGGAGTCTTTTTGTTCTCCATGGCCATTTTCCAAGCAACGTTGGTCTCTTGCGAATCCGCCGGACGCAAGGCCATAAAGCTTTGCGCATGACTGTGGTTCTTCAATTTTTCCAATAATCGTATCTGGGCCTCCTGTTCAATGGGTTGGTGCGTTGGACCATCTTCTCCTACCCTAAAAGCATCGTGGGTCCAAACATACTTGACAGGTAATTCCTGAATCGCACTCAAACGTATGGCAGGCTTCATATAATCCGAGAATACGAAGAATGTTGCCACAACGGGTATAACGCCTCCATGTAATGCAATTCCGTTGGCAACGGCGGCCATGGTAAGTTCGGCTACTCCGGCCTGTAGAAAGGCCCCGGAGAAATCCCCATTTTTAAGAATGGTCGTCTTTTTTAGGAAACCATCCGTTTTATCGCTGTTGGACAGATCCGCAGAGGAAACGATCATGTTCTCCACGTTCTCGGCCAAATATGCCAACACATTCGAGGATGCAGCCCTGGTAGCCTGACCCTCATTTTGGGCTATGGAACCAAAATCCAGTTCTGGTAACTTACCGTCAAAAAAGCTATCCAATTTACTGGAAAGCTCCATATTTTCCGACCTCCAGGCATCGATTTCCTTTTTCTTGGCATGTGCAGCGGCTCTTTTTCTTCCAAGGACATCCTCATAGAACTCGGCCACTTTCTTGAAAATCTCAAACGGATTTTCAACATCGGCACCCAAGTTTTTCAAGGTCATTTCATAATCCGCCCCGGTGTCACCAATAGGTTTTCCATGCAGTTCCGTATGACCTTCGTAAGGCGCACCATCAGCGGTAACACAGCCTTTGCCCATAATGGTCCTACCAATTATTAAGGTAGGTTTCTCCGTTTCCGCATTGGCATCGTCTAGGGCCTTTCTGATTTGGTCATGGTCATGACCATCAATAGTTACCACTTTCCACCCCCATGCTTCGTATTTTTTGGCGGTATCTTCCGAGGTTACCTCATCAGTCTTCGAAGATAGCTGAACATCGTTTGCATCGTAGAACATAATGAAATTGTTCAAGCCCAAATGCCCTGCCAAACGGCCAGCTCCCTGGGATATTTCCTCTTGAACACCACCGTCAGAAATAAATCCATATACCTTATGGTTCATCCAATCCCCAAAACGGGCTTGTAGAAACTTGGCCGCAATAGCAGCACCAACGCCCATGGTATGTCCCTGACCTAGTGGTCCTGAAGTATTTTCAACCCCTCTTGCCACATCAACTTCGGGGTGGCCGGGAGTCACTGAACCCCACTGTCTAAAATTGGCAATATCCTCTTTCTTATAGTTTCCCAGCAAATAGTATTGGGCATACATCAAGGTAGATAAGTGACCCGCATCCATGAAGAAGCGATCACGGAACGGCCAATGCATATCGGCAGGGTCATAATTAAAGAATTCGGAGTACAGAATATGCATAAAATCGGCCCCGCCCATGGGTCCGCCCGGATGTCCGGAATTTGCCTTTTCTACCATGGCTACGGCCAGCGCCCTAATGTTGTCCGCTGCCAATTGATCAATTTCCTGGTTCATGTATTAAAAGGTTGTTTGAATTTTACTTGTTGCTTTTAAACTTCTCGCCCCAAATATACCCCATTTGGAGCGCTATTTAAAATTAATATGGCAGATATAACAAATATTATGTGTATTATATACATTTAAAAAGAAGGGTTCTTTACCAGTATTCTCATTGGTTGCTTTTGTGCAACTATTTGAACATAAAAAAACCCACGAAAGTGGGTTTAGTATTCTGTTCCAAAATGTGGTGCTATTGTTGTGCCATCTCCAAGTTGATGGTCAAATCGATTTCACTACCAATTGCGGCACTGGCTTCACCAACTCCAAATTCGGTTCTATCTAGCGTACCGGTCAATTTGAGTCCGGCCTTAAGCTTTTGGCTTCGTTGATCGGTGATGACACCGTTGACCTTTCCCGCTAGTGTAACTGGTTTTGTAACTCCGTGCATGGTAAGGTCTCCCATCATTATAAAGGTATTATCACCTGTTTTTTCAACGGATGTTGTCTTAAAAGTCATTGTGGGATGGGCTTCTACGTCAAAAAAGTCGGCACTTTTTAAATGTCCGTCCCTTCTTTCATTGTCGGTATCAACACTAGCGGTATTGATAGAAACTTCAAAGGATGGGTCCATGAACGAATCTCCTGCAGTGGCGGAAATTTCGAATTCGTCAAAATTGCCATCCACCTCGGATATTAGTAAGTGGGTAACCGCAAAACCAATTTTTGAGTGTGCCTTGTCCGCGGTCCAAGTTGATTGGGCACCAACAGCCCAGCTAGAAAGAAGTATTAATAGGAATAGTTTGTTTTTCATAATGTTCTAAAATTTAGTTGTTTGTTAAGTACGTAAGACCGTAAAGAAATCGAATGGTTTAATATGAATATGTTAAATGTTTCATAATTAAATAGTATGCTATTCGACTAGTATTCAGTTTTTTAGACCCTTGCCTCATCCATCCGAACAAAATGACTCCCACAACAGGAATTACCGTTTTAAAATCATAACTTTAGAAGCGATCGTAAAGAATAATTCCAGGAATGAATGACATTACGGTCCAATAGACTTTTCTTTTGAGGTATTTGTAAATGGGTTAGTTTTTTATAAAACCTCAAAGAAATTATTATCGACCAATTGAAATTTGTATCCAAAGTAAGCCATGAGAAAAATTAGACCCTTCCTTTTCGTATTTTTTACCTGTATGTCATTGACCTTTGCACAACGTGATTTTAGTGATGTAGCCATAACCTCGGAAAAACTCACCGAAAACGTTTACGTACTTTTTGGTGCCGGAGGCAATATAGGACTGGCCATTGGTGAAGATGCCGCTTATCTCATCGACGACCAATTTGGTCCCCTGACCGAAAAGATTGTGGCGCATGTTCAAACGATTACGGACAAACCCATTAATTTCGTACTGAATACCCATGTGCACGGTGACCACACGGGCGGTAATGAAAACTTGGCCAATGCCGGAGCCATGATCATTGCCCACGAGAACGTGCGCAAGCGGATGATTGAAGCCGATGAACCCAGACCCCAAGAGGCGTGGCCCGTAGTTACTTTTAACGATAAAATGACCTTATACCTTAAAAACGACAGAAGCGTCCACGCCATGCATGTGAATCCTGCCCACACGGACGGTGACACCTATTATTACTTTCCACAGGACAATGTCATCCATATGGGCGACAATTTTTTTAGCGGACGCTACCCCTACATTGACTTAAGTTCTGGGGGCGATATCGATGGGTTGATATCCAACACCACTATGGCCTTGGAACTTATTGATGAAGAAACCAAAATCATACCCGGCCATGGTTCCGTTTCCTCTAAGGCCGAATTAAAGGAATATACGGAAATTTTGAGTATCTTAAGGGAACGTATCATAGCGGCCAGAAGTGCTGGGAAATCTTTGGAGGAGGTCCAAAAAATGGGAATTTCCAAAGAATGGGACGAATCCCACGGACAAGGCTTTATCAATGCGGACCGGATTGTTGAATTCATTTATAAATCTGCCGATTAAAAACTTAGTAATATGAAAGAGCTACGAAAAGAAGACATCAAACAGGAGGTATTTGACCTATATGACGATTACGCCCACAACCGGGTAAGTAGAAGGTTGTTCATAGACAAACTTTCCACCTATGCCGTGGGTGGTATTACGGTATCCTCCTTGTTGAGTTTTATATCTCCGGATTACGTTAAGAAAATTCAGATACAGGCCGATGACCCCAATTTAAAATCGGAATACATCCATTACGACTCGCCCAAAGGAGGTGGTTCCATCAAGGCCTTGCTTTCAAGACCGGCTGATGCAAAAGAACAACTCCCCGGTATCGTAGTCGTTCACGAAAACAGGGGGCTGAATCCGCATATTGAAGATGTGGGCAGACGCGCCGGACTGGCCGGATTCATTTCCGTTGCCCCCGATGCCCTTACCCCCCTAGGGGGCTATCCCGGCAATGACGACGATGGCAGGGAGCTGCAGCGGAAGCGGGATAGGGACGAAATGCTGGAGGACTTCATCGCGGCCTTCGAATACCTCAAAAACCATCCGGAATGTAATGGTAACGTGGGTGTGGTAGGATTTTGTTTTGGCGGATGGATTTCAAATATGATGGCCGTTAAGGTTCCGGACCTTGGTGCCGCTGTACCCTTTTACGGAGGTCAGCCTACGGAGGATATCGATAAAATAAATGCTCCCTTGCTACTGCATTTTGGCGAATTGGACAAACGGGTCAATGAAGGTTGGCCTGTATATGAAGCAGCACTTAAGGAACATGGAAAGCAGTACGAAGCCTATATGTACGAAAACGCCAATCACGGCTTTCATAATGACACTACCCCAAGGTATTACCGGGAAGCCGCTGAGTTGGCCTGGAAAAGAACGATAGAGTTCTTTAAAAAGAAATTGTCCTAAGATACCCTCGCAATATCTACGGACACTTTAAGCTTGCTTTTTCCGCTTCCATAGACCACTCCTTTTAAGGGAGGTACGTCATAGTAATCCCTGCCCCAACCCACCACAATATGCTGGTCCTTGGGGATTTGGTTGTTCGTTGGGTCAAAATCAACCCATCCAAAACCGGGAATGAAGATGGAGAACCAAGCATGCGAAGCATCGGCACCCACTAACTTCTCCTTACCAGGTGGTGGTAATGTTTCAATATACCCGCTCACATAGCGTGCAGGCAGCCCCACTGATCGTATGCAGGCGATGGCAATTTGCGCGAAATCCTGACAGACCCCCTTTTTTTCTTTCATGACCTCTTCCACCGGTGTAGAGATACTGGTGAAGCCGGACACAAAATCGAAATCGGTATAAATACGCTGCATCAGCTCATGGGCGGCATCAAAAACGGACCGGTTTGCTTGAAATGAAAGCTCCGCATATTCCCTAATATTTTTATCGGTACGCCTAATAAATATGGATTCCAGTACAAACTGTTTCGCCTCCATGGTGGCAGGGTCATTTTCGTTCATGGCATTGAGCGCCTGGGTCATGGTAATACTTCTACAGGCATCGGAAAAGAACGAATCATGTATGGTCCCATAGTGCCTAATAATCTTGCTCTTGGTCATAACCTTGAGGGTATCGTGCTCCGCTTGTATGGAAAATCGGGTTATATAATTTCCGAAAAAATCCAATCGCTCCGTGATCTCAGCAGGTTTGGGGCTAATGTTTATTTTATAGTCCAACAATTCCTGTCCGTCAGATTTTCGTGGCCTCAGCGTGGCGATATTATGGCAGTAATTGACCGGGGCATTGTATTTAAATGTGGTGATATGAGTAACGTTAAAGACCATGCTTAAATGGGAAATGACTGGGTGAACATTTGCGTCTGTCTATCCGTGTGGTTGAAATAGGTGCTCGTTAAGGATTGGGAAGTTTTATATAACAGATCGGAAAGCTCCCCGAGAAGACTGTCCAAATCCTCCCTGATCACATCGTTCTTGGATCTTGTCATGCATAATTTGTTCGATTCCGATAGCCGTAACTTGGAAAATGCGCTGAAAACATATTTCTGGTAGCTGGTAAGCTGTTGGTCCTTTCTGGAATGTGGCAACCGAGCGATATCCTTTTGAAGTCTTTTGATCATAAACGTGAGGGACCTCGCATATTCCACGTCCAAGATCACCAAATCCAGCACATGTTCCAATTGTATGTGTGACCGATAACTGTATCTGTAAATATTCAAACTTTCATGACTCGTAAGCAGATACTCCAATAAATCATACTCTACCTGTGATTCATATTTTACGGCCAACAAGGAACGGCATTTGGATATGGTCAACATACTTTGTTCCAATTGCAGACCTATGAAATAAAGTAAAAGTCCTTGCTGTACCATGATACTTTCCTCGATAAGTCCCATAAAGGCGATCAAGCGGGTAATCAGTTGGTTCAGGACTTTTAGAATTTTTAGAATGGACGGATTCTCGTCCTCCAAAAAGCCCTGCCATAGTTTTTGGATGTTCTCAAAGACCCGCCACATGTCCGAAGACCACAGGTTGCGAATGGAATAGTAGGAATTACTGAACATTCCAATAGTATGGGCCAAACTACCCACCCTGTTTTTGTCCCGAATAACAGAAAGCATTTCCTCATATGGACTGTCCATGGCCGGATTGCCATCCTTGTTTTTTTCGGCAAAGCCGGGATAGGTGCCCGTTAAATGGGTAACGGTCTTTAAAAGTATTTGTAGTTTTAGGGCTTCCGGCTTTTCATCCCTGTTCTGCACCATGGCCAACTGACGCATTACCGTTCTTATAAATCGGGCATTTACGAGGGTTCTACCCACATAACGGCCGGCCCAATATAGGTTTTCGGCCGTTAGGCTTGGCAAATCGTCCAGACCGGATATGGCTATAGCCGATTTCTGTTCCCAATTTTTATTTTTATCCTCCTTAACCACTTGGTCCTCAACCACCCAAAAATCCTTGCTTGTACCTCCCCTTTGATTGGAAACCCGTACGGTCCTACTGTCCGGTGCTACCCGTACCAATCCGCCGGGCATGACACTGTAGTGGTCGCCCGATGCAATGGAAAAAGCCCGCGTCACCACGTTTCTAGGCTCCAGGATGTTTCCCGATAGATTGGGCGCCGTAGAGAAATTGATTTGTTCTTGGGCCACGAACCTATAGGGCCGCTCCAATATTTGTGCTTTTAAGGACTCCAATTCGCTATCGCTCAAAAACTTGCCGAAATAAATGCTCTCCCTGTTGGTGCGGTCTATGCGCTTGACCACCAAATTGGAGAGGTTATTTAGTACGTAGCTCTTCTCCTTTTCCTGCCCGCACCACCAGGAAGCAATTTGCGGAAGTATTAGATCTTCGTTTAAAAAGTATTTGGAAATGGCATGCATGAAGGGAATCAAACCGGGGTTTTCAATGACCCCGCTGCCTACAGGGTTAATGACGGATACATTTTTTCTTCGGACTACATCCAACAATCCTGCAACCCCTAGGTGCGAATCCTCCCGCAGTTCCAAGGGGTCCGAAAAGGCATCATCTACCCTTCGCAATACCACATCAATCTTTTTGAGGCCCTGCAAGGACTTCATCCACAGGAATCCGTCGCGCACCACTAAATCATTACCCTGCACGAGTGGATACCCTAAAAAAGATGCCATGTAGGCGTGTTCAAAATAGGTTTCGTTATGGGAGCCTGGGGTAAGGATTACGATATTGGGATTGTCCTTTTTCCCAGGTGCGGCATGTATCAACATCTGATGGAACTCCTTAAAAAAGGTGGATAAACGGGTCACGTTCATTTTGGAGTACATCTCGGGAAGAATCCTACTTGTGGTGGACCGGTTTTCCAATGCATAGCCCATACCGGAAGGGGCCTCGGTCCTATCGTTCACCACCCAAAGACGACCGTCCGTTCCACGGGCCAAATCGGCCGCATAAATTGAAAGGAGCTTTTCCGTAGTATATTCGATTCCGGCACACTGGCGCAAAAACCCCCTGTGACCGTAGATAATTTCGTGCGGTATGATGCCGTCCTTGATCAATCGTCGTTCCCCATAGGCATCCTTCAGTACAAGGTTCAACAACTCCGCCCTTTGCTTTAGTCCGGCCTCTACATTTTGCCATTCGTTCCGGTGCATGACCAAGGGAACTACATTCAGGTTCCATGGCCTGTGCATTCCCTGCGGGTCATTGTATACGTTATAGGTGACCCCATTTTCCAAGAGCAACCAATCGATATCCTTTTGGCGTCCGGAAAGTCCGTTTTCCCCTAATTTATCAAAGCCCGTGAACAGCTTTTTCCAATAGGTCTTTACATCATTATTTGCTGTGAACAACTCGTCGTTCCCAAACTTTGTTTCATAGGTATTTAACCAGCTCGCCTTCGTAGTTGTGGACATTAAAATCTGCTAATTACTTCTTTCTTAAATCCGTTACATGCGGATATTCCGGATTTATAGGTATCTCTTTGTATGCAAATGTATTAGAAGCCGACTTAGGTTGTACCATTCTACCAGCAAAATTTGATGAAGGAACGACTTCCATCGGTACAACTTCACCTTGGGTATGGCCAAATTCCCAAAAACGGTTAATTCTTCTAGATTCAGCCTCATAACTATTTACCGGATAGGTATCGTAGGAACGGCCTCCCGGATGCGAAACAAAATAGGTACAGCCCCCAATCGATTTTTTGTTCCAGTCATCCACAATATCAAAAACCAAGGGTGTATCCACACCAATGGTGGGATGCAAGGCTGACCAAGGTTGCCATGCCTTGAACCGTACCCCAGCCACATATTCCCCTTTGGTTCCCGTTGGGCTCAGTTCCACCTTGATTCCGTTGCACGTTAAGGTATAACGTTGTTCCGTAAAGTTTTTCAATTTTACCTGTACCCGTTCCAAGGAGGAATCCACATACCGCGCCGTTCCCCTTCCGGACATCTCTTCGCCCAGGACATTCCAGGGCTCAATGGCCATGCGCAGCTCCAATTGCATCCCGTTGATCTCAACCATGCCGTACAGGGGAAACCTAAATTCAAAAAATGGGTCGAACCAATCCAATTTAAAGGGATATCCCGCTTCGTTCAACTGCCCCACTATATCCCTAATATCCTCTTTTACATAGTGTTCCAAAAGGAATTTGTCATGCAGTTCCGTGCCCCAACGTACCAAGTCATGTTTATACGGTTTTTTCCAGAACCAGGAGACCAAGGTGCGTACCAATAACATTTGCATCAGGCTCATTTTGGCGTGTGGCGGCATGTCAAAGGCCCTAAGTTCCAGAATGCCCAACCGCCCAGAAGAAGAATCGGGCGAGTATAGTTTATCGATACAGAACTCTGCCCTGTGGGTATTTCCTGTGATATCAGTTAACAAATGCCTAAAGAGTCGGTCCGTCAACCAAAAAGGAACTTCCTTGTCCTCCGGGATTTGCGAAAAGGCGATTTCCAATTCGTACAAATTCTCCAAACGCGCCTCATCAACACGGGGCGCCTGACTCGTAGGTCCAATAAACGCTCCTGAAAACAGGTAGGAAAGCCCGGGATGGTGCTGCCAAAAGGTAAGCAAGCTGCGCAACAATTGCGGGTTTCGCAACAACGGACTGTCGCCGGGCGTGGGTCCGCCAAGGGTGACGTGGTTTCCACCGCCTGTACCGGTGTGCTTGCCGTCCAACATGAATTTTTCAGTACCTAGGCGCGATTTTTTCGCTTCCTCGTAGAGTTTAAGGGTATTTTCGGTCAGTTCCTTCCAATTGTTGGCAGGATGCACGTTCACCTCAATAACGCCCGGATCCGGGGTAACTTTTAAAACTTCCAATCGGTTGTCCCTAGGAGGTTCATATCCTTCCAGAATAACGGGCACTTGAAGCTCCTTGGCCGTTGCCTCGATACTGGCCACCAAATCCAAGAAATCATCGGCACTGTCCAAGGGAGGCAGGAATAAAAACAATTTATCCTCCCGTACTTCGGCGCAAATGGCGGTACGAACGTACGGATGTTTTTTATCGGAATTTATTACATCACTTTTCAACCGTTCATTCAATTCTGAGGCATACGGTTTTAGATGTGGTTTGGCCTCGAACAATTCCGGTTCTGCCGTGGGTTCCGAGGGTATCTCCGGATTTTTGGGCAGGGATTCCAACGGCAAACGCAGTCCTATGGGCGAATTCCCGGGACTTAAAAAGAGATGTGTTCCCCGAAATTTCCACGGATTTGTAATCCACCGATTCCCTTTTTTACTCAATGGCAATACATGCCCAACACTTTTCCCGACACCCTGTTCCAGCACTTCGCCCAATTTCTTACGTAAGGCAGAATCCTTTTCGTCGTATTTCTTTGGGTCGATATCCACGGGTAGTTTCCGTTCCTCCCACAAAAAGTAAAAGGCATCCTCGTAAGCCGGGATAATGGAATCATCAGGACACTTCAAATAGGTAGTAAGGGTTTTTAGAAATTTGGAGGTAATATCATTCGGCAGCTCATATTTTTTGGTGAAGGATGCCAATAAATCGGGTTCCTTCCAAATGGTATCGCCGTCCTTTCGCCAATGTACCCCGATCAACCACCTTGGGAGGGCCTCGCCTGGATACCATTTTCCCTGGGTATGGTGCAGCATCCCGCCTTTGCCAAAAGTTTCCAATAATCTGACCGAGAGGGAACTGGCCAATTGACGTTTATGCGCACCATCCGCAGCGGTATTCCATTCCTCGGATTCCATGTCGTCTATGGATACAAAAGTGGGCTCCCCTCCCATCGTGAGCCGTACATCGTTTTCCTGCAATTCTTCCTCCACGGCAAAGCCAAGGTTGTAAATGGCCTGCCACTGATCTTCCGTATACGGTTTTGTAACGCGGGGGGATTCAAAGATTCGGGTTACGGAATTCTCGAACTCGAATTGGGTTTCGCAGGGATCGGTGAGTCCATATACAGGAGCGGCACTTTCAAAGGATGGCGTACAGGCCAGTGGGATATGTCCTTCCCCAGCTAACAGACCGGACGTGGCATCCAAGCCTATCCACCCAGCACCGGGGAGATATACCTCGGCCCAGGCGTGCAGATCGGTGAAATCCTCTTCGGGACCGGACGGACCGTCCAGGGATTTTTCATCAGCCTTCAACTGTACCAAATACCCCGAAACGAACCGGGCCGCAAGGCCCAAATGCCTAAGGGTCTGTACCAATAACCAGGCAAAATCCCTACAGGAACCCAATTTTCTGGCCAAGGTTTCCTCGCAGGTCTGGACGCCCGGTTCCATACGGATCGTATAGTTCAAATACTTGTAAAGGCCTTGATTGAGACTCGTTAAAAAATCGATACTGCGTCTGGGTGTTTTGTCTATTTTGGATAACCATTCCTGTAACAGGGGCCCTTGTTCCGTAATTTCAAGATAGGGCAACAGTTCCTTTTTCAGTTCGGGTTTATAGGTGAAAGGAAAATTCTCCACCGATTCCTCCACGAAAAAATCGAAGGGATTGATGGTCTTCATATCGGCAATGATTTCCACATCAATGGAAAGTTCGTCCGTTTTTTCAGGAAAGACCAAACGGGCCAAATAATTTCCAAAGGGATCCTGTTGCCAATTGAAAAAATGGTTTTCCGGCTTTATTTTGATCGAATACGCCTCAATGGGTGTTCTGCTATGCGGAGCCGGTCGCAGTCTAAATATGTGGGGGGACAGATTGACCCTTCTATCGTATTTGTATCGGGTGTAATGTTTAATCGCTACTTTTAAAGCCATATACTTATAAATTTCAAGCCTAACTAAGATAAAAACTTAATTCCCAATTACAGATTTTTAGAAAGGTTTCCATTCTATTTTTATCCAAATCATAGTTCTTGGGATTATTTTTGAATTAATCATAATTTGTAACCCAGAACTAAATAAGTTAAATCAATACTTACTAAAGGAAAGAACCGATCTTGATTTCATAGTGCGAATTGCTATCTTGTGATTATCAACGTAGGATCTAATTCTAGATTTGAAACCTTTTGACAGTGGAAACATACGTGAAATAACCCTTAAATAGTACCATTCGTGAAAATAAAATTAGCCCTTGCGATAATCGCCTTTTCAACTTCAATACTAAGTTTCTCCCAAGAACCAGACTGGGAAAAACTATACAAGGAATCCCAAAAAACAGAAGTGTATGAACCCGTTCCTCCCAAAGTGGATGCCGGGAAATGCTACGGCGAGCCACCGTCCGATGCGGTTGTACTTTTTGACGGAACCGATTTAGAAAAGTGGACCTATGACAACCCTGAAAATTCCGAAACTTGGAAGGTGGAAAACGGTATTATGACCGTCAATAAAAAAGCAGGTAGTCTCACGACGAGAGACAGCTACCTGGATTACCAATTGCATTTGGAATACCGAATCCCTGAGAATATTACGGGCGAAGGCCAAAGCAGGGGCAATAGCGGAATTTTCCTAGCCTATCTGGGACTTGATGAAACCGGGTTGTTCGAGGACGGGTATGAAATACAGATATTGGACAACTACGATAACGATACCTACGTCAATGGCCAGGTAGGGTCTATGTACAAACAATCCATTCCATTGGCCAATGCCGCCAGAAAACCCGGCGAGTGGCAGACCTATGACATCGTTTGGAAAGGCCCACGTTTTAATGAGGATGGCACACTAAAATCGGCCGCAAGTGTTACGGCATTTCACAATGGGGTTTTGGTTCAGAACAATTACGAACTTAAGGGAATCACCCCTTGGATAGGCCCACCAAGCTATAGAAAACATGGCCCATCCCCTATCCGACTTCAGGCACATGGCGACCCCAGTGAACCGATAAGTTTTAGAAACATATGGCTCAGAGAGTTATAACATAAAAATATCCACTATTTCCTATGTCCGAACCGAGAAAACACCGTATCTACACCATGTCCTTCGCAGGCGTATATCCCCATTATATTGCCAAGGCCGAAAAAAAAGGGAGAACAAAAGAGGATGTGGACACTATAATTTTCTGGCTAACAGGTTATGATAGGGAAGCCTTGGCCAATATTATTGAGAACAAAACAAATTTTGAGACCTTTTTTGACGAGGCTCCCAAACTAAATCCCAATGTTTCCAAAATCACAGGTGTCATATGTGGATACCGCGTGGAGGAAATTGAGGACAAACTGTTGCAAAAAGTACGCTATCTGGATAAATTGGTGGATGAACTCGCCAAGGGTAAAGCCATGGACAAGATTTTGAGGAAATAGGGATATTGGGATGCGTGAACCGTTTTAGATTCATAGTTTTCCATAGAGAATGGGGTCGAATTTTAAATATCCGGCCGAAACCTCTGTAACAAAAGTTACCCAAATAACGGTTTATATAGTTTATTTTTGCAGTAAAATACACGGTATGTTCGGCAAAGGTTCCAAAATCTATAGTATTCTATTTTTAAAATGTCCTAGATGTCATGAAGGGGCTTTTCTAGAGGCGAACCCCTATAAATTGAGCAACTTCAATAAAGTGAAGGAGCATTGTCCCAAGTGCAATCTTAAGTACAGCATAGAGCCCAGTTTTTATTATGGCAGTATGTATGTTTCCTATGCCGTAGGCGTAGCGGTTGCCGTTGCGGTATATGTTCTAACGTTGCTCTTGGGTCTTGACCTGAGTATTTTGGGAATATTTGGGGCCATAGTGACCGTTTTGGTCCTGACCATGCCCTGGATTGCGGCCGTGTCAAAGTCGATCTGGGCAAATTTTTTCTTCAACTATAATAAGGAAATTGCCGAAAAGGTTAAATAATCTCATCAATGATACAGGAACTTACAGAAAGTTATGGGTCGATTTTTGAAAAGGATCTCATTAATGAAATCGTACAGGTAGGTACCTTTAAAGAAGTCCCCGAAGGATACAAACTCATTGAAATTGGTGATTACATCAAGGGAATGCCACTCTTGATTTCAGGAGCCATCAAAATCCTAAGGGAGGACAATGATGGGGACGAGCTTCTGTTGTATTATTTGGAAAAAGGGGACACATGCTCCATGACCTTGGCCTGCTGTATGGGAGATTCCAAAAGTGAAATCAGGGCCATTACGGAAACCGATAGCAAGCTTATTATGGTGCCCATGCAAAAAATGGAGGAATGGACCGTAAAATACAAGAGCTGGCGAAATTTTGTGTTCAACAGCTATCACGAAAGGCTGAACGAATTGTTGAGTACCTTAGACAGTATCGCATTCGATAAAATGGATGCCCGCTTGATCAGTTATCTCAAGGAAAAGGCTAGAATCAACAAGGGGGACATCATCAACAACACCCATCAAGAAATAGCCTACGAACTGCATAGCTCCAGGGTGGTGATTTCCAGATTGCTAAAAAAACTGGAACAGATGGGCTCCATTGAGCTGCATCGCAACTACATTAAAATTTTGGATTTGTAATCCTTTGTAACCAATGTTACTGCAAGGCTTCTGTAGGTGCTATAGCTTCGCACCTGTAATTGTAAATGTTACATGGAAGTGCTACACATATTTGGTTACATCAGCGCGTTAATCATTGGAATATCCCTAGGTCTCATTGGCGGTGGAGGTTCCATTTTGGCCGTACCCGTACTGGCCTACCTATTTTCCGTAAATGAAAAAGTGGCCACGGCCTACTCCCTTTTTATTGTCGGGGCAAGTGCCCTGGTAGGCGGTTGGAAACAACATCTAAAAGGATATGTGGACTGGCGAACGGCGATTGTTTTTGGTATACCCGCTATTATAGGGGTAACCTTGGTAAGGCACTATCTCGTCCCCATTTTACCGGATGTTTTGTTTGAAATAGGTGATTTTCAGTTTACACGTCGCATGGGTATGTTCGGGTTGTTTGCAATCCTAATGATTCCTGCCGCATATTCCATGTTAAAAACAAAAAAGGAAGCCCCAAAGAAAGTGACTGGCGTTGTAAAATACAATTACCCCTTCATTTTGGCAGAAGGCTTGTTGGTTGGTGGTATCACTGGCCTAATTGGGGCCGGGGGCGGTTTTCTGATCATTCCAGCGCTCGTTATCTTGGCCAATGTAGAAATGAAGGTCGCCGTGGGAACCTCCTTGATCATTATTGCGGTAAAATCCTTAATGGGTTTCTTTTTGGGGGATGCGTTGACCATGGAAATCAACTGGTTTTTCCTTCTCATTTTTACAGGTCTTTCCTTTTTGGGAATCTTTATAGGAAGTTATATGGGCAACTTTATCGACGGTAATAAGCTGAAGAAAGGCTTCGGATATTTTATTCTGGTGATGGCCGTATTCATTTTTTACATGGAGTTCTTCACCCTTTCCTAGACGCGCATTTTTCAAGTTTTACTGCATTTTCCCTACCCCAACAATTTTTCGGCTTATGTAACAAAAGTCACTGTATCCTTTTTTGGGAATCCCTACTTTTAAAAAGTAAACCATTAAATATCAGCAATTATGAAAGTAGAACAGATCTACACAGGATGTTTGGCGCATGCCGCCTACTATATTGAAAGTAAAGGTGAAGCCGCCGTATTTGATCCCTTGCGGGAAGTTCAACCGTATCTCGATAGGGCAAAAAAGGACAATGCCAAAATCAAATATGTCTTTGAGACCCATTTCCATGCAGACTTTGTAAGCGGTCACTTGGACCTTCAGAAAAAAGCCAATGCCAACATCGTTTTTGGACCGGGGGCAAAACCTGCCTACGAAGCCATTACCGCCGAAGACGGGCAAATTTTTGAAGTAGGCGATTACAAGGTAAAGGTTATCCATACCCCGGGCCATACTATGGAAAGTACCACCTATTTACTTATCGATGAAAAAGGAAACGAGCACGGAATTATTACGGGCGATACCTTGTTCATTGGCGATGTGGGAAGACCCGATTTGGCCCAGCACGTAGTATCCGAACTGACCGAGGAAAAATTGGCGGGGCATTTATTTGATTCCCTTCGAAACAAAATTATGCCCTTGAGCGATGACCTGATCGTATACCCCAATCATGGGGCGGGTTCCGCCTGTGGTAAAATGATGAGCAAGGAAACCACGGATACCCTAGGGAACCAAAAAAAGGTAAACTACGCCCTCCGTGCCGATATGACCAAGGAAGAGTTCATAAAGGAATTGCTTACCGGGCTTACCACGCCACCGGGCTATTTCCCAAAGAACGTATTGATGAACATCAAGGGCTACGAAAGTTTGGACAATATAATGGACAGAGCCACAACCCCTTACTCGCCCCAAGCCATTGAGGCGGTAGCCAATGAAACCGGGGCCCTGGTTCTGGACACGAGGGATGCGGCCGATTTTGCGAAGGGTTTTATCCCTAACAGCATCAACATTGGTCTGGAAGGTAGTTTTGCCCAATGGGTGGGCGAAATGATTCCGGATATCAAACAGGAAATTCTGTTGGTGACCTACGATGGAAAAGAGGAAGAGGCCATTACGCGCTTATCCAGGGTGGGCTATGACAACACCGTGGGCTTCCTGAAAGGTGGCTTTGAGGCCTGGAAAGATTCCGGTAAGGAATTTGAGATGGTCAACCGTATTTCGGCCACGGAACTGGAAAAAGCCATGAAAGACGAAAGACCATTGATAATCGATGTTCGCAAAAAAAGCGAATTTGATTCCGAGCATTTGATCGGTGCGGTGAACATACCGTTAAATGAGATAAACCAACATTTGGCGGAATTTCCCAAGGACAGCACATTTGTGCTTCACTGTGCGGGCGGTTATAGAAGTATGATTGCCGCATCCATACTGAAACAACGAGGATGGCAGGATTTTGCGGATGTAGAGGGAGGCTTCGCCGACCTTGCCAAAACGGCACTTCCAAAGTCGGAATACGTATGCCCGTCCACCATGTTATAATTCATTGAAAACTATGAAAAAGCCCCTTTTATAGGGGCTTTTCGTTTGCGGCAAATGTAACCTTTGTTACCTATTTAGTAAATTACAATTAGTAATTTTGTCTTCAATTAAAAACTGTGTACCCATGAAATGAGCCATAACAAGTCTTGATACCTACTGAAACCAAAGGTTCACGAACACCTTTTTTGAAAATAGACAAGCTTCGTGAGTAAATGGTTATTGGCGAAAACGAAGTTTCATGAATACCGCTGAAAAGCAAATAGTAAATAATGAACTAAATCGAAGATTCATGAACACTGATGGTAGACAAACTGAAATGATGTGAATAATTGCAACCCTGTGCTGAGCGTAGTCGAAGCATGACCCACTAAAACAATAAAAATAAACAGATGAAAGTTGAACAGATTTATACAGGTTGCCTTGCTCAAGGAGCTTATTATATAGAAAGTAAAGGAGAGGTGGCCATTGTCGACCCGCTACGGGAGGTAAAACCGTATATCAATAGGGCGAAATTGGATGATGCAAAAATCAAGTATATTTTTGAGACTCATTTTCATGCCGATTTCGTTAGCGGACATGTAACCTTGGCCAAGGAGACCGGGGCACCTATCATATACGGCCCCAATGCCAATCCCAATTTTGAAGCCATCATTGCAGAGGACAACCAAGAATTCAAACTGGGAGAGGTAACCATAAAAGTACTTCACACTCCCGGGCATACCATGGAAAGTACCACCTACCTACTGAAGGACAAAGATGGAAAGGATTATGCCATATTTAGTGGTGACACCCTGTTCTTGGGAGATGTTGGCAGACCGGACCTTGCCCAAAAAATGGGCGTATTGACGGAAAAGGACCTCGCAGGATTCTTGTACGACAGTCTTCGGGAGAAAATAATGCCGCTCGCCGACGATGTAATCGTATACCCCGCCCACGGTGCAGGTTCCGCATGTGGAAAGAATATGATGAAGGAAACCGTGGATACCTTGGGAAATCAGAAAAAAATGAACTATGCCCTTCGTGCTGACATGACCAAGGAGGAATTTATCGATGAAGTTACGGACGGATTATTACCACCGCCACAATATTTCCCCTTGAACGTAAAAATGAATAAGGAAGGATACGAGGATATCGACCAGATTCTTGAAAGGGGAACCAGGGCCCTGTCCCCAAAAGCCTTTGAAGCGGCAGCCAATGAAACTGGAGCCATTGTATTGGATGTTCGCAATGCGGCCGACTTTGCCAAAGGACATATCCCACGATCCATATTCATAGGGCTTGATGGTAGCTTCGCCCCATGGGTGGGAGCCTTGATCGCAGATGTACAACAACCCATTCTATTGGTGGCACCAAAAGGTTTGGAAGAAGAAGCCGTTACCAGATTATCCAGAGTAGGTTTTGACAATACCCTTGGTTATTTGGAAGGCGGGTTTGAGGCTTGGAAAAAGGCCTCCATGGAATATGATACGGTTAGTCAGGTCGATGCTTCGGAATTAAAATCGCAGATGGAAAAGGAAAATATTCCTGTTTTCGATGTCCGAAAGAACAGCGAATATCTTTCCGAACATGTATTGGAAGCACATAACACGCCCTTGGATTATTTGAACGATTACTTGGCCGAATTTCCGGATAACGATACATTTTATGTTCATTGTGCCGGAGGTTACAGGAGCATGATTGCCGCCAGCATCTTAAAAAGTAGGGGCATCCATAACTTGATCGATGTAAAGGGCGGTTTTAAAGCCATCAATGAAGCCGGAATACCGGTTTCCGAATATGTTTGCCCATCTACTTTGTAAATTAATGTAAATCAAATACCTTCAAAGAACCTTTAGTTAGTTAGAGACCCACGGAAAGATTCATTTCATGATTTTTGTGGGTCTTTTTTTTACCTCAAAGGCCGGTATTCCTAAATTTTTCGATTTTTTTTCCTTGTGTAACTATAGTTACTGTGGGTGCCCGGATTACATTATACCTTTAGGGTACTATAGTAATACGACTGTAGTAACAAAAATCCGATCGATATTTAGGGATAGGTATTGATCCGATTGTTTTTAATTGGTTGGTTGTTTAAAGGAGGCAGGCCAGAAAGTCTGTCTCCTTTTAAAAATTCTCACTTTAAAATTCGTAACAAATGTCATTTCTAAGCGCACTATTTGGTTCCAAGAACACTACCGATACGGGAAACATCGTCATTTTGGATAAAAACGCATATGCCACTGCCATCAGCGACCCAAAAGTACAGTTGGTGGATGTAAGGACCTCTTCTGAATATAACGGCGGACACATAAAAAAGGCCCTTAACATCGATTTTTTCAATGCCTCGAACTTCAGGACGGCTTTTGAGAAATTGGATAAAAATAAGCCTGTATATGTTTACTGCAGATCCGGCGCTAGAAGCCAAAAGGCGGCCAAGAAACTGGTAGCTATGGGTTTTAACGAAATTTACGATCTACGGGGAGGCTATAATTCCTGGAACTGAACATAATAAAAGTACTGGTATGAAGGCTACATTAGTGGTGCAGAACCTTAAATGTGGGGGCTGTGCAAAAACGATCATCAGTAAAGTATCTGAATTGGATTCGGTTTCCAATGTTTCTGTGGACGTAGAAACTTCCTCCGTTTCCTTTGAATACCAGGATTTGGACGATGCCATACTGGTTAAGGAAAAGCTTCGGAAAATTGGATATCCGTCGGTGGATATGGAAAATTCAAAGATGGCACAATTCAAGTCCTATGTTAGCTGTGCTACAGGTAAAATGAAATAGCGCTTTAAAATGGTATTTTGATGCCGATGTTGCAATTGGAATGACCAGTAATCCATATCAACGAAGGGATATTTTTAGTCTTCCCACAAATACCTAGGAAGCCGGTGCAAGCCTATTTAATTCAAAAAATCAATCCGATGAAAAAAATCCTATTCATAATCTCGCTTCTATATTTGGCAAGCTGTAAGAATTCAGGGAATACTGATAAATCGATTTCCGAGGTAGCAATAGAAAAGCCAGCATTTAACCAACAAGATGTTTTATGGGGCAAGGAACTTATGGAAGCCAAATGCTATGTATGTCATGGTCCCGATGCCAGCGAGGATGCACAGATCGCCCCGCCCATGGTCGCCATTAAGGCTAGATACCTCATGGACAGCCCCACCAAGGAAGAATTTGTGGATGCCATTTGGAACTTTGTGGAAAAACCCAGCCTGGAAAAAGGAAAGATGAAAGGTGCCCTAAAAAGATTCGGGGTAATGCCATATCAACCCTATTCGGAGGAGGATATCAGAATTATATCGGAGTATCTGTTTGACTATAAAATTGAGGAACCCAGCTGGTTTAAGGAGCACTGGGAACAAAGACACGGTTCCGGAAACTTTGAGCAGCAGGGAAAAGTGCTAAAGGAGGCGGACGCCCTTCAAAAATCGGCAAAACAAATAGGCTTGGAGATTGCCCAAAGTACCCAAAAGGTATTGGGCAAGAACCTCATGGGAAAAATGCAAAAGGAAGGTTCGGTCGCGGCATTGAAGTTTTGCAATGAAAGGGCCTATCCATTAACGGATAGCATGGCGATCGTACATAACGCCAAAATCAAAAGAGTTTCGGACAAGACCAGAAATCCTAGAAACAAGGCCAATGCCCAAGAAATGGAGCACATTGCCTTTTTCAAGGATAAAATTAGGGCAAATGAAGTTTATGAGCCCATAGTAATGGAAAACGGCGATAAAACACACTTCTACGCGCCTATTGTCACCAACGATATGTGCCTGAAATGTCATGGGAATCCATCTAAGGATATACCTTCAGAAGTGGTCTCCATATTAAACGAACGCTACCCTGAGGATGCCGCTACGGGATATTCCACCAATGAGGTAAGGGGGATTTGGAGTATTACTTTTCAGAAGGAAGAGCCTTAAGAACGGCGGGGTTCAAAGGTGAAAGGATGAAAAATCTTTGACTTGGGAAAAATATACCTTTAACTTTTAACTCATTACCTTATTCTCTATTTCCTCGGCTACAAAAGTCCCGGTCCAGTCTGCCCTTCCTAATAAAACATGGCAGTGAACAATTAAAAATTAGCTTGGTTCAAAACCAAAATAGGAACATCTGCATGGTTTACCATTCCCTTGGTTTCAGATTTCCTAAATAAATCCAACAGTTTATCATGTTTTTTGGCTACAAGGCAAAGAAGATCTGCCCTACGGCTCTTAGTGAACAACCGGGCACCCATAGCGACACCTACCCCGTCCAGTTCAAAAAAATCACTGTTTTCTTCTTTTAAAAGAGTCTGTAGATAGGACTTGGCCGTAATTTGGGTGCCGCTCAACCCTTTTCGTTGCTCATCCAAGAACAGCACTGCAATGCGTGAATTATGATCCCTCCTAAGATCCAGCAAGGGTGCAAGTCCCTTTTCGGAATAGTCAACCTCGTAATCGGTAGCAAAGACCAATTCATCGATGTTCTGAAAAGTATAATTCTCTGGTACGGCAAGGACCGCCGCCAGTACTTTTCCCAAAAGGCTACTGGTATTGCTTCCCAAGGTCATCTCTTTAAGACCGGAGGCCCCTTTGGTACCCATGATTACATAATGAATGTCCTTTTCCTCAATAAACTTTTCAATAGTATTAAAAAAAGAGCCCTTTAGGGAACATGGCACGAAAGTGTGTTCCTCTGCTATGCCCTGTGCCTTAAGATCGGCCATGGTGGTCTCCAAACCTTCATTGGACTGCTCCAACAGTGATTTATTGATGGTCTCTGCCATCCTTTTGGTACCTATGCCAGTTGTACTATAGGGGACGGCCCCATCCATGACATTTACCAAATAAAACGTTGTGGTGTTCCCCTTAAAAAGATTTTGGGCGTAGGCAATTGCCTTTTGGGCATTGGGTGAAAAATCGGTGGGCAAAATAACATTTCTCATACTTGACATTTTTATTTAGCCACAAACTACTTAATTAAATAATAATAAAACCTGACAATTGTCATGTACGCATCCTTGATTGGGAAAGTTAGTAGAACTATTTCATAATCATTAAAACTTACGTGACTGGAGCTTTATAACCTTCGTTAACAAGGACTTACCCTACCTTTTTCTTCCAGCGAAATCCATAAAACAATTGCCCAAAAAAGTCTTTTGGTAGGGACTCCTCACCAGCAAAGCCAAGTTCCACGGTACCACTATCTTCTGGAACATAATCGGTTTTGAAAATATAATCCCAAAGACTTAAACTGATGCCGAAATTTACGCCATATCGCTTATCCGAGGGCAGGTTGTAGGCATGATGGTAAAGATGCATCACCGGATTGTTCAAAAGGTATTTCAAGGGTCCCCAGGTAATCTTGATATTGGAATGATTCAAGTGCCCGATAGCAATGGCGAAAAAGTGGACAATATAGGCCTGTTCCGGCTCAAAACCGCCCAATAGCATTACACCAAAGGTTTTTAGAGGCTTGTATAGGATGTTTTCCATCCAGTGATAGCGCAAATGTGCCGCAAAGCCCATTTCCTTAACGCTGTGGTGTACCTTGTGAAAATTCCATAGTACCTCATATCTGTGCAAAAGTATATGGGTAAACCATTGAACAAAATCCAAAATCAGGAAAAAAACGAACAATTGCGCCCAAGAAGGCCATGCGGTAAAATCTATTAGGGCCAAACTCTTGGCAGTAATGCCCATTTCTTCAAAGAACAACTGAAGAACTTTATATACCCCGCTGATGACAATCGCAAAAAGGAAAAAGTTGAAAAACATATAGAAGGCGTCCAACCAAAAATCCTTTCTGAAAATACCCTGATTCTTTCGCCAAGGAAAGACTATTTCCAATGCCCAAACAAGCAAAGAAATCACGATGAGTCCCCAAAAATAATTCGTATGCCAAGGAACCTCAAATAGGATGGATTTCCAGGTCCAGTTGAGGGTTCCCAAAAAAGCATCGTAAAAAGCTTTTAGATATTCCATAATCCAAATTTATAAGGTCAAAGATAATTTCTTGCTCCGTAAGGTTTGGTAACTTTGGTTACAAAACTTGACCGATAATATCACTATATTAGAGTCAATTTTGAATCGTAACGCATTAACTACCAAAATGTAACGGAAACATCACCGACTTGAACAGTTGGTTGGGATTTTAAAACAATAGGAACAAATTAAACTTTTAATCATGAAAAAAAATATGGGAAGTGCGGATAAAACTATCCGAATCATTATTGCATTGGCAGTGTTTGCCCTGTACTATTTTAATGTCATCGGGGGAACCTTAGCCTATGTATTGATGGCCTTGGCCGCCATTTTTGTATTGACGAGTCTCGTCAGTTTTTGTCCTCTGTATACGCTCTTCGGGATCAGTACCTGCAAAACAAAATAATTATCATTTTAATCATTTTGTAAAGACCGATTTCTAACGAAGGAATCGGTCTTTTTTATGACCGCTATCATATAAATTCAAGGCTCTGTAACCTTTGTTACACAATTCGTAAAAAATACCCTATATATTTAACAGGTTGAATAAAAATTTACAATAAATGAGCTCACATCATCAAATTCTTGTTATTGGAGGGGGTACTGCCGGCATCATGGTGGCGTCGCAACTGATAAAGCAAAAGAAAGCCAAGGACGTAGCCGTCATTGAACCATCGGACACCCATTACTACCAACCCGCGTGGACCTTGGTGGGCGCAGGTGCCTATGATTTTGATAAGACCGCACGGCCCATGTCATCCGTTATGCCCAAGGAAGCTACCTGGATTAAAGACAAGGCGACCGGGTTTGACCCTGAAAATAACATCGTTCAAACGGCCGCTAGCGGAGACATATCCTATGACTATTTGGTGGTCGTGCCCGGTTTGGCATACGATTATAGCTTGGTTCCCGGTCTAGGAGAGGCCATGGACAAAGGCGTGGTGTGCAGCAATTATACGGACCCCAACCATACTTGGGACGTAATCAAAAACTTTAAGGGCGGCACCGCCCTATTTACCCAGCCCACCACCCCGATAAAATGCGGTGGGGCTCCCCAAAAAATCATGTATCTCGCAGAAAGTCATTTTAGAAAAAGTGGCGTAAGGGACAAAACAGATGTCGTTTTTGCAACCAGTGGAACGGTCATATTTGGGGTTAAGGAAGTGGCCAAAACATTAATGGAAGTTGTGGACAGAAAGGATATCAACCTGCGCTTTTACCACAAGTTGGTGGCCGTGGATGCCGATAAAAAAATTGCATGGTACGAACTGGGCAAGGATATAACCGCAGGTGGTTGTGTGGTAATGGCCGGTGAGGACGATGACCGACTTCTGGACGACTCCTTCCAATACAACTACAAGGACGTGAAGGTAACCGTTGATGGTAACCGCTACGGTATCCATTATGATATGCTCCATACGGCACCCCCTTCGGTGGCGCCAAAGTTCGTGAAGGATTCCATTTTGGTGAACGAGGCAGGCTGGTTGGATGTGGACCATAAAACCTTGCAGCACAATACCTATCCCAATATTTTTGGATTGGGCGATGTGGCCGCTTTGCCAACGGCAAAAACAGGTGCGGCAATCCGCAAACAGGTTCCCATCGTGGTGGACAACATTGACAAATTGATGAAAACACAGTCCATGGGCTCCAAGGCCTACAACGGTTATTCCTCATGTCCATTGGTCACCGACTATGGAAAAATGGTCTTGGCCGAATTCGATTACCACAACAATTTTACCCCCGATCCCAAGCTAAAGCAAATGTTCATCTCAGATTCTTCCAAAGAACATTGGAGACTTTGGATGTTAAAAAAATACGGACTACCCTATTTGTATTGGAACAAAATGATGAAGGGACAGGACATTTAATAAATAAATTCCCTCAATATTAAGAAAAAGATGAGGCCAAAACCTCATCTTTTTTATTTGGTCGAATCCTTCTAAAAATTGTAGTTGAGGATAAAATCCACGTGGAGCATATCCACCTTATTGAAGAAATAGTTCGGGTTGTTGGGAATATCCCCGTTCCCGAATTTACCGGTAACCAGAAGTTCTGGTTTTAAATTGGTTAACCCCTTAATATTAAAAAAAAGGTCCAAGTTGATATGGGTGTAATCTGGCATGGCGTATTTGTTCCTTTCGGCATCGATAACGGATGGCTTCCAGTGCCTGCCCAAGCTCACAATCGACCTAATATCCAGATCATTTTTGAGGACAGGAAAGGTAGTATCATACGTCAATACAAGGGCATGATTGTCGTATGTGCCCTCGCTGCGTTCCCGTTTCTGGAAACTGAAAAGGTCTTCCCTGCCCCACTCGCGCGGAAACAAAAACTGTCCGCCAGGCAATATATAATCATAGCCCAATGAAATACTGGTTTTATTTTGAACATACAACCATTGGAGCCCTAAAATATCCGAGGACGGCTGGCCGAAATATTGCAATTCATCCAAGGCATTTCCGCCGTTCCCTAACTTGTTTTGATGCAACCACTCGGCTTCCAGGGTCCATGCTTCGTTCAATCTGTATCGGGGCTTTACGTAAACGGTATTAAAGACATTGTCCACGTAATAGTTCCAAATACCCAATTGTAGGTTTTCCATGAGTTTTACATCGGAATTGAATAAAATAATATAGTCCGATTCCGTATTCCCAGCATAGCGGCTTTCCGTACCAAATATGGACCTTCCCACGGGATAAGTCCCTATGCTTTCCCCGATTCCAAAAAAACCTCCGGTAGATCTTGGCGCAAGGGCATTGAGAATGCCAATTTGAAAGGTATTACCCGGATTTGGTTTATATCTATGCCAAAAACCTTGCACCAAGGTGGGTATCATCCTGCCATCCTGCGGGTTTATCATGGGCGTATTGATTTTCATACGACCTAAAGTGAAGTGGTGCTTTTTTATCTTATATTCCAAGTACAACTCGCCCAATAGGAATATTGCATCATTTTCAAGGTCCAAGCGGTCAAACTGTCCCTCCTCGTACCTACTCAACCTTCCCGTAATCCCATCCGGAACGGTCAAATCCTGAAGTCCCAGGTTGGTTGAATTATACAAGGCGGCGCCCACTGTAAAGTTGTTGCCTACATTCAACCGGTATTTTAAATGACCACCTGTGGCCAAGGCCCTAAAATCCTTTAAGTCGCCTTTGTTCGCGGTATGCATAAAATAATTTCGCCACTGTCCGGAAAGCTGTCCCTGCACAAAAGGCCTGGACGTATCTTGAGAATGGAGAAAGAGGGGCAGTATGAGTAAAATGACGATTTTTCGCATGGGCCCTTATTTCACCTTTTCAATATTGTAATTCTCTTTATAGTATTCCATGATGGGCTGAAAGGGACCAAACTGATGCTGTTCCTGGGAAAAATCGTCCGCCCAGGGACCGTATGACGTGGACACGGGTTTAAGTTTTTTATCGGGATAATCGGCCTCCGTGTTTGCCTTTATCGGTCGTACAAAACTATTGATGTAACCTGCGACGTGGTAGGCCTCTTCATCGGTAAGCTTCGGATTTTTGTAAGTGGCCAACCCAAAGGGCATGTTGCTCTTGATAAATTCCGCAGCCGTGATTACCCGATGCATACCAGCACCGTTGTTAAAGCTATCCGGGCCCCACAGCGGCGGATAGAGATAGCCTTTGGAAGTATCGGTTTTTTTGATTCCCTGCCCGTCTGCTCCATGACATACGAGACACTCCCTATCGTACACGGATTTACCCTTCTCCAAATCGACCCGTACTTCCGGAATTTTAATTTTTGGAAAACCCTTGAACTCCTTCTCCCGTTCTTGGGGCAAATCCTCCCCCAACCACTCCATGTAGGCCACAATGGCCAACATCTCCTGGGAATCCTTAGGTAATTTTTTTCCGTTCATACTACGCTCCATACATCCATTGATGCGATCTTTTAGATCGCCCACAGCATTCGCCCTACCGCCAAATTGTGGAAAACGATTCGCAACGCCCACCCAAGACCCCGAACCTGCTTGGGTTCCAAATTGCAGATGGCAATTGGTGCAGGAAAGATTGTTACCGGCATATCGCTTGTTTGGGTCCGGGGCCTGTGGGCCCATATTTCCGGGAGATTCGGACACTAAAAGAAATCCGACTTTAACCCTTTGGGGCATACTTCCGTTCTCCAAGGCGGCCAATACATTTTTGGGCTGCCAATCCGAATTAGAGGCAACAACGGATGGGGTTATGGTATGTAAAGTAGTTTCTGGCCTATAGGTAAGCAATATGATAAAAAGCACGGTAATCAAGGAAAGTACGGTGACAAAGAGCCAAAAAAGACGTCTTACCAAATATCCAAAATGCTCCATAACCTTATGCACAACCCTTTAAAAGACCAACGAAAATAGTAGGTAACCTGAGAAAATACAGTAACAATTGTTACAAATAAACCCAAAATGAAACGATATTTTCGTAAACTTATCGAGAAATTTACAAAGGGAAGGATAGTAAAAATCGGTCCCTTCAATAGCAAACCAATCAAATTTATAAACTAAGAAACGAACTATATGAAATCAGTACTAAGTCTTTTGTCCGCCCTTCTGTGCATGGGTCTTTCCTTGGGCCAGGAATGGGAAACCCCAATTATTAAGGGCTATGGTATGATCAAAAATTTCAAGGAGGTGGCCGTACAGCCCGATGCCTCATTGGAGTACAAATTGGTATTCGATATTACCAGCGATTCTGAAATGGACGGCGTGAACAAGGGGCTTTGGAAAATAGCTAGGGTCATCAACATGTTGGGATCGGCCGGTATTCCTTCGGATAAGGTACATATGGTAGTGGCCATACATGGGGCCGCCACCTTTGCCACATTGACCGATGCCAAACACCAGGAAATGTATAGCAAGGTCAACCCGAATACGGAAATATTGCAGCTATTGAAGGAATATGGCGTTGAACTATTTGTCTGCGCACAGGCCACGGCTGCCCGGAATATCAGGGCGGAAGACCTCAACCCAAATACGGAATTGGCCCTATCCGCAATGACCGTTTTGGCCAATTATCAATTGCAAGGCTATGCCTTGATGCCCTAGTTTTTTGATGAAGGATTTTTGGAACCGGCGATATTCCGAGGAAACGTTCGCCTACGGGACGGAGCCAAACCAGTTTTTTAAGCAAGAACTGGATCTATTGCAACCTGCATCCATTTTGCTCCCCGCCGAAGGCGAGGGCAGGAATGCCCTGTACGCCCTTCAAAAAGGT
Source organism: Maribacter aurantiacus (assembly GCF_005780245.1). NCBI lineage: Bacteria > Pseudomonadati > Bacteroidota > Flavobacteriia > Flavobacteriales > Flavobacteriaceae > Maribacter > Maribacter aurantiacus. The sequence continues at coordinate 77,377 of NZ_VBUK01000006.1, forward strand.
TGGCAGGTACATTGTTTTGACTATAGCGAATCTGCCAAGGATAAGGCCCTCGATTTAATACATCCGTCCGGATTTGACCTAGATTACCAAGTATGTGATGTTCTAGAGTATCGCACGGAAAAGCAGTTTGATGTGCTTGGGTTTAGCTATGTCCATTTTCCGATAGATATTCGGCATCAAGCTCATCAACACCTACTTTCATTTTTAAGGCCGGGTGGCAAGATCATTTTTGAGGCCTTTTCAAAATCACAGTTGGGCAAACCATCCGGAGGTCCCAAAAATTTGGATATGCTGTTCTCCGTTGCCGAAGTCAAAAAAGAATTTAGAGGAATACGTTTTTCTTATCTTGAAGCACTGACCATGGAACTAAAAGAAGGACTTTACCATGTGGGCGAAGCCTCTATAATTCGATTTGTAGGTGAAAAAGGGAACTAATGATTTAGTTCCCTTTTTCCGTATTCCTTATTCTTATTTAAAATGTCCCTTTATAATTCTAAAACTTATACTGCAAAAAAGCGGAAAAATTCCTTCCTGGATCATTGATGGGCACATTGGTAAAACCTGCCTGATTATTGAAGGCGAAATTTAAGTGGTTGTTGTAGGTGGCATCAAATACGTTTAACACCGCCACGCCCAAGGACACATTCGTAACAGGGATTATGCCCAAACGAATATCCAAAACCTCGTAACCGGGAGTACTCCGTTCCCCAAAGGAAGGGGCGATATCATCCTGTCTGGACGTTATGGTATAGTTCACATTGGTCCAAAACCTATCCACCTCATAACCCAACCTGAATCGTGTATTCAAGGGAGGAACCAGTGGCAAGGATTCGTTCAAGTCCTTATTTTTTGCGTACACATAGGCCAATTCTGTCGTAAAATTGAAATGGTCCCAAAAGTCAAAGCCCACCATAGCCTCAAATCCTGTTTTATAGGCCTCGTCCAAATTGCGGAAGACTTTGGGATTCAGAGGTTCGTTGCCCGGCATGAACTTTCGGGTCAAGGTTCCATCTATGACCGGAACAATGTAATTTTCATACAATGAATAGTAAAAAGAAGTGCTATAGCTAAAAGCACCCAAGCTTTCTTCAGAAAGTGGTAGCCTACCTTTAAACCCAAGTTCGAACTGGTTGTTCACTTCGGCATCCAAATTAGGATTGCCTATATATTCGAAAGGATCCTGCCCCACCGTAAAATGATTGATGACACGTTCTATCATATTGGCGGAACGCACCCCCCGGCCATAGGCGACCTCCATGATAAATTCTGTGGAAGGTGCATATTTCAATGAGGTGGTAGCGCTGATATTGTGTTCGGTGCGCTTGTCCAAATTTGGATATAAGGCCGCGAAATCGCCCTCCGGGTCCTTGATTTCCGAGCGTACGTTGTCATACCGAACACCGGCTGTCCAAATCGTATTGTGGGTAAGGGAATACTTGCTTTCAGCAAATAGGCCAAGGTCGTTTATGTAGGAATCCTGCCATACCTTATCCACAAATTGCACGGGCGTTGGCAAGGGCCCCATCATGTTCCTTTTTACCAAACGGGTACGGGCACCGTCACGGGCAATATGCAAGAGGTCCAAACCTGTATAGAGTGAAAGCTTTGCATTGGGAACCAGCTTGAACTCCAGTTTTCCACCAGATGTGGTCGCGTCTATTTCAGAAATGGCTTCGGTCATCATGAACGAAGGCCTTTTGGTATTGGACATAATATGGTCCACATAGCTGTAGTAAGCCTTTGCAGTGACCTCTTTGAGCAATCCGCTACGTCCCGTCAATTTATAATCCAGGGAAAACATACTACTATTATCCTCGTCCGTATCCATGGGCAGACCTGCATGCAAAACATCCCTACCATAGGATTGTCTCCAATTGGCCTGCAACCTTTGGTCCTCGCTAAAATTATATCCGGCCCTTACCCCATATTCCAGACTCCTGAAGGAGGAGGGAATTTCCGTGCCATCGCCGTCCTGATAATTACCAAAATCCCTATACCCTATGGTTCCGCCAATATCATATTTTGAAGTAGCCTGTTGAATTTGGGCCGATGAAACCATAGAGGCCCCGTTGCTCTCATAACCTGCGTTTATTTGTCCGCTAAGACCATAGTCCATGGCCGATGGTTTTTGGGTCACCATGTTCACCACACCTCCAAAAGTAGCTCCATAGCGCACGGTGTAAGGTCCCTTGATGATTTCTATCTTTTCTATTTCCTCAGGATTTACGTGGGTCGTTATGGGGTCCATTCTATTGGGACAGGCATGCATTACCTTTGTTCCCCCATCGAACTGAACGTTCAGCTGTTCATATTGCGCAGCCCTAAAACTGGGATCGATGGCATAGTTGCCACGTTTTATCAAGGAGAACCCATTGACATCGGAAAAAAGGTCGGCCACATTTCGCGGTTGTACAATTTTCCTCACATAGTCATTCGTTTCCATGGTAAGAACGGGATCGTTCTGAAGCTGCCCCGTAACCAGGACACCTTGAATCTGGATGGGTGCCTCTTTTAGGGCAATCCGCATAATCTCGTTGGAGGGCCTTACCTCAATTTCCTTGGTCCCATATCCCATAAATGATATTACAAGGGTCTCTCCCTCTGGGTCCACCTGAATTCTGAACGTGCCGTAAGCATCCGTGTACGTGGAGCTGCCGCCCTTTATTTGTATACGGGCACCCGATAGTGCTTCGTTGTTGTTTTCAGATACTACCTGGCCTTTAAAATTTTGTGCATTGAGTAGGTTTGCCAGTAGCAACGCCGCTAGCAACCCAAAAAACTTTAGATTCATTTTTAAGCTTTAATAATTATACATAAAAGAAGTACCGTGAGTCTTGGAAACTCCGGTAAGCGGAAATGGAAAAAATCTATTTCCAGGGAGGTATAACTATATGCTGGATGTACCTGAACCGGTATAAATTGATGTGACGAAACTTGTTCGTTCTTACAATTGGAAAAGTTTCAAAGCCCACGGACGATACGTTTTCCAAAAAGAGTATCGTTTCCGTTTTCAACCAATCCAAATTGATGGGTTCCCTTTCCTCCTGCTTCTTCTGTGCCAACATTTTGGAAAGGGCGCATTTACCATCGCATTGCAACTCCGGTCTTTCCTTGTTTTCGCAATAACGTTCTATAAAGTCTTCCGTAAAAAGCGCATAATATCCCAATGTGCCCGCAATTTTTAGGCTACTGGCAACGGTAATGGCCAAAAACAGGCAAGTTATACCCAAGGATTTTAGTTGCATCCGGCAAAAGTAAATCGACAAATAGTTTTACAAAGTGACTTTTGTCACAAAAGGGAAGAAAAATAAAAATTGATAAAAAAGGGAAAAAAGTTCAAAAAATGTTAAAAAGACAGCTATGTAACCCAGGTTACTTCGGAATGAAAATCGATAATATAAATTTATCAAAAATTAAATTAACAATAATAAATATCTATTATGAGTACTGAAAATGTCAATTCTGAAAATGTGAATCCCATGCCAAGAATTGGGGACCAAGCACCCGATTTTACAGCTATAACAACAAAAGGTAAAATCAAATTTTCTGATTTCGCCAAAGACAAATGGGTGGTGATGTTCTCCCATCCAGCGGATTTTACACCCGTTTGTACTACTGAAATGAGCGGTTTTGCCACTAGAAAGGGAGAATTCGATGCCCTTGATACAGAACTCTTGGGTTTAAGTATCGATAGCATTCACGCGCACTTAGGCTGGGTGCAAAATGTACGGGTAAACACAGGTGTCTATTTTGATTTTCCGATTATTGCCGACTTGGATATGAAAGTGTCCAAACTGTATGGAATGCTACAACCCAATGAAAGTGAAACGGCTGCCGTACGTGCCGTCTTCTTTATTGACCCAAGTAAAAAAATACGGTTAATAATGTATTACCCCTTAAATGTTGGTAGGAATATGGACGAAATCCTTAGGGCCTTGGAAGCGCTACAAACTTCTGATAAGCATAAAGTGGCCATGCCCTTGGATTGGAAAAAAGGTGATAAGGTCATAGTTGGACCTCCAAAAACCCTGGATGAGCTGAATGAACGCATTAATGACGATTCACTTGAAAAAGTGGATTGGTATTTAGCCAAAAAAAGCATTTAAATCCTAATTGCCATCGGTCGATTTAAGAGAGCCTGTTTAAATTGGCCGATTTTTTTTGGGCTTCATTTTGAGAAAGACCTAAATGTTAAATTTTCCAATTTGTAACCCATATTACAGAACAAAATGTATCCCAATTGTAATTTTATATCAAAGCTATCATCATGGATGTAGAGATTCTCGCCAGAATTCAATTCGCTTTCACCGTAGCCTTTCATTACATCTATCCACCCTTAAGCATAGGAATAGGCTTGATAATGGTGGTTTTGGAAGGACTGTACCTAAAAACTGGCAACAAACAATATGAGGTCCTAACTAGGTTTTGGTTGAAAATATTTGCCATAACCTTTGGTATTGGCGTGGCCACAGGTATCATTATGGAGTTTGAATTCGGTACCAATTGGTCCGTGTACTCCAAATATGTAGGTGATATTTTTGGAAGCGCGCTGGCCGCCGAAGGGCTCTTTGCCTTTGGTCTGGAAAGTACCTTTTTGGGTATCTTGATTTTTGGCTGGAACCGCGTTTCGCCAAAAGTGCACTTTATTTCCACAATTGGTGTTTTTTTGGGTTCCATGTTTTCCGCCATTTGGATCGTGGTGGCCAATAGTTGGCAACAGACCCCTGCCGGATATCACATTGTGGGCGAAGGTCTGAACGCACGGGCCGAGGTAACGGATTTTTGGGCCATGGTTTTCAATCCGTCGAGTATGGATAGAATAATCCATGTTTGGCAGGGTGCCTTTTTGGCCGGTGCTTTTATGGTCTTGAGCGTACATGCCTATTACCTTTTAAAGGGAAGGTATATTGAGATTTCCAAAAAGGCATTCAAGATTTCCTTGGCGATAGCAACCATCGTATCATTGATGCAATTGGTCTCCGGTCATAGTTCTGCGGATGGCGTCGCCAAAAACCAGCCCGCTAAATTGGCCGCAATGGAAGGTCACTATAATGCATCCGAAGCAGCGGATCTCTACCTATTTGGTTGGGTAGACAACGAATCCCAAAAAGTTACCGGTATGGGAATCCCTGGTGGATTGTCCTATTTGATACATCAGGATTTTGAGGCGCCCATAAAGGGTTTGAATGCCTTTCCCAAGGATGAAATACCTACACAGGTCAATGCGGTATTTCAGTTTTACCATATCATGGTCTCCATTGGAATGTTTTTGATCTTGTTGACCCTTTATGCAAGCTTTTTGTGGTGGCGGGGTACTTTGTTCGAGAAAAAATGGTTGCTGCGCATTTTTATGTTTTCGGTCTTGCTACCGCAGATAGCCAATCAGGTGGGCTGGTTTGCCGCGGAAATGGGAAGGCAACCTTGGGTGGTCTATGGCCACTTAAAAACCAGTGAGGCCTTTTCACAGGAAGTATCGGCCAATCAAATTCTTTTCTCGCTGATTTTATTTCTAGTCGTTTATGCCATCCTATTTTTATTGTTTTTGTACTCCTTGAACAAGAAAATAAAACACGGGCCCTATGAAGAGGCCAAAAACCCAGATGAATTTTTGAAATACACATAAACCCGACATGATGGAAACATTTCTAGGAATTGATTACCCCACTTTATGGTACTTGGTCGTTGGGCTTTTGTTTTCCGGCTATGCGATTTTGGAAGGCTTTGATTACGGTGCAGGTGCTTGGCATCTCTTTTTTAGAAAGGACTTGAGCAGGCGCATCGCCATAAACGCCATTGGTCCGCTGTGGGACGCAAACCAAGTCTGGTTGATTATAGGTGGAGGTGCCCTCTTCGCGGGCTTTCCGGTCATGTATGCAACCATGCTTTCGGCCATGTATATACCGTTCATGTTGTTCTTGATGCTGCTCGTTTTACGTTCGGCCGCCATAAAATTTAGAAGTTCGGAAGAAATGACCTGGTGGCGAAAAACTTGGGATATCGTCTATTTTGTATCCAATACGCTTATAGGTTTTCTTTTGGGCGTTGTTCTTGGAAACATTCTCCAAGGCTTTGAACTTCATGCAAATTTTGAATACAGGGGCGGTATCTTTTTTACCTTTTTAAATCCCTATGCGCTAATGACGGGCCTCACTACCTTATCCATTTTTATGACCCAAGGGGCGATTTTCTTGTTGTTAAAGACCGAAGGCAAGCTGCACGACAGGCTATCCTACCTTCTGAAAAAGGGTATGGTATTCTTTATCATTAGCTTTGCCATTACCTCTTTGTATACCCTAACATTCCTTCATGGAGTAACCGATAAATTCAAGGAACAACCAATCTTTTTCCTTCTCCCCGTTTTGGCTTTTTTGGCCGTTGCCAACGTTCCAAGATTGGTCTCCCAAAAAAGATATGCGCATGCACTAGTGTTTTCATCATTGATCATGGCGTTTTTGTTGATGTTGGTGGCATTCCAGCTCTATCCGGTACTCCTGCCCTCTACCATAGATCTTGAATACAGTGTAACCATTTACAATGCGGCCTCGTCCCAAAAATCATTGGGCATTATGCTGACCATTGTTTTGATCGGAGCGCCACTATTGGCGGGATACTTTTTATTTTTATACAAAACCTTCCACGGAAAGGTAAAATTGGACGATACCAGTTATTGAGGTATGAGCAATGGCTGTTTTTTGAGAAGCACCAACTTTGGTGCTCTTTTTTTTGTGTAACATTGGTAACTGTGGGCAAACCGACTTGGTTTTATATTTAATGTAAAATTAAGACCATGTCCAAAATAGTCATATTAGGTGCCGGTATCGCCGGCCACGTTGCGGCGACCCACCTGCGAAGAAAACTGCCCAAAGAACATGAGGTAGTCGTAGTATCGCCCAACAGCAATTACCAATGGATTCCCTCCAATATTTGGGTGGGCATTGGAAGGATGCGATCAAAGGAAATCCTCTTTCCGCTGGAGCCCCTTTATAAGAAAAAAGGCATCGGTTACAAACAGGCAAAGGTCATGACCTTTTTTCCGGAAGGGGATTTGGAGACCGACAAACCTTTTGTATCGGTAGAATATGTGGCCGGGGAACAAAAGGGAACTACTGAAAAGGTCACCTATGACTACCTCATCAATGCGACCGGTCCCAAACTTGCCTTTGAAATGACGGAAGGGCTCAACCCTGGAACCAACAAAGCATATTCCGTATGTACCTATTCCCATGCGGAACATGCCTGGAATGCGCTCCACAACCTAATACAGCAAATGAAACGGGGTGTAAAAACGAAGATTCTCATTGGTACGGGCCATGCAAAATCGACCTGTCAAGGTGCGGCATTTGAGTACATCCTCAATGTGGAACAGGAACTAAGGCGACACAAGGTCAGGGATAAGGCAGACATAGTCTGGATCTCCAACGAACCCAAACTAGGGGACTTTGGCATGGACGGAATGCTCCTGAGCTATGGCAGCAATATCATGAAATCCAGTGAAATGGTTGAAATGGTCTTTGAGGACCGGGGCATCCAATGGATTTTAGGGGCCGGAGTGAACAAAATAGAGGACGGTGTGGCGCATTACGAAAACCTGGAAGGGGAGTTCAAATCAGAAACCTATGACTTTGCCATGCTCATACCGGCCTTTTCCGGACACGGATTCAAGGCGTATGACAAAAATCAAAATGATATAACCGGAAAACTTTTCAATGGTTTTATGATCGTGGATGCCGATTATACACCAAAACCCTATGAGGAATGGAGCGTTCAGGATTGGCCGGAAACCTATCAAAACCCGTCCTACGCCAATATATTCGCACCGGGCATCGCTTTTGCACCACCCCATGCCATTTCAAGACCCAGAATAAGCAAAAACGGAACCGCCATTTCACCTGCACCACCAAGGACCGGAATGCCATCCGGAATTACGGCCAAGTTGGTAGCGGACAATATTATCGATACCATTAAGGGCAAAAAGGAACTCCACCATAAAGGTTCGCTCGGGAATATGGGAGCGGCCTGTATCGCGTCCGCTGGATACGGAATGACCCAAGGCAGTGGCATAAGCATAACCACCTATCCCATTGTGCCGGACTACAAAAAGTACCCGGATACCCAGGGAAGACAACTTAAAAAAACCTTTGGGGAAATTGGTTTGGCCGGCCATTGGCTAAAATTGGCACTACATTACGCATTTCTTTATAAAGCCAAAATGAGGACGTTTTGGTGGCTCATTCCGGAATAACGATAACTTTTCAATCCAATCCTTGATGCAATGACACAACGAATTTCAAAATCCAAGCGCTTTTTCATGATGAACCCCGTTATCCAATTTTTTAAGTTTATTTGGTTGAGCCTAAAAATATTGGTCATCGTTGCGGGCGGCCATGGAGGTACCAGGAACATTTCTTGAAATGACTAAATTATTCGGTCACAATTGAATTCCCTGTTCCTAAAGTAAATCTACTTCGGAGCATATACAAGTGATTTTCTTTGGACTGTTTTCAATACACGAAAGTTTGGTTTTCCATACAGCATAGCTTTCCTATTGTGGGCCCAGGCAGTGATGTGTAACTATTGTTACATACAAAAACCTGATCAAAGTCATATATTTGTGCCATAATAGTTTATATGGACTGGATTTATGAACCTTGGCCTTGGTATGTCTCCGGGCCCATGATCGCCTTGGTCATGTTTTTGTTATTGATGGTAGGGAAGAATTTTGGGATGTCTTCCAATTTAAGGACCCTATGTACCATCTGTGGTGCCGGAAAGAAATCGGATTTTTTTAGATTTGATTGGAAGGCACAACGTTGGAACCTGATAGTTGTACTAGGGGCCATTATAGGTGGCTTTATCGGTTCACATTTTATGACCACCGATGCCGCGGTCGCCATCAATCCAGATACGGTAGCTACCCTTAACGAATTAGGTTTTAGTAGTGCCGGAAAGTCCTATTTACCCACAGAACTATTTGATATGAATGCCTTGACCGATATAAAAAGTATTCTACTATTAACAGTTGGTGGTATTTTGGTCGGATTTGGAACACGCTATGCCGGAGGTTGTACTTCTGGCCATGCTATCTCCGGCCTTAGCAATCTACAATTGCCTTCCTTAATAGCGGTTGTCGGTTTTTTTATTGGAGGTTTGGTTATGATACATCTTATTTTCCCCTTACTTTTTTAAACTATGAGAACACTAGCGTATTTGTTTATCGGAATCATATTCGGAATCACCATGTTCAAATCTGAAGCGGCCTCCTGGTTCAGGATCTATGAAATGTTCAAATTTGAATCCTTCCATATGTACGGGATTATCGGTTCTACGGTAATCATTGGGATTATTCTGGTACAATTGATTAAGAGAGTTCCCATTAAATCTTTTTATGGGGAGACGATTCAACTACCGCCCAAGGCCAAAAGTTTTAGCCGATATATGATTGGGGGTATCCTTTTTGGATTGGGCTGGGCCTTGGCCGGTGCTTGTCCAGGACCCATGTTTACTTTGGTAGGAGTAGGTTATGTTCCCATCATTGTGGTAATCATCGCATCCATTTTCGGGACATTTTTGTACGGATTGATGAAGGATAGACTACCGCACTAAAGGTAGGTCATAAAACTACTCGTTTTTTCAATACTGCAAAACAGGAAAAACGTACAACCTATTAATTTTACGGTTGATTTGGTATGACTTTTATCATGCCCTAATCCAAAAGTTTTGAATAGTTTGTAGGAAACCCAAAAAGTAAACCTATGACCATTCTTTACGCCACAGATTGCAATGAGAACTCGGTATCAGCCTTACGATATGCCCAAAAATTATCGCTTCAGCTGAACGCTCAATTGGTTCTTCTCTATGTGTACGATATTCCACCAGTAGCCGGAAGAACCATTAAAACTGAGGAACAGTTACAGCGTAGCCTCAAAGGAGAAAAATTGGAGCTGTTAACCCGATATTACAGGGAAAACGGGATAAAGGACCAACAAAAACTTTCAATCCACTTTTGGGCCGAATATGGTATTTCGATTGCCGATACCATTTTGGAATACGCCTTAACCTTAAACTGTGAACTTGTACTGGTGGGCATGAAGGACGAACATACCAAGAGAGGGATGTTCTCTGGAAATATTGCCAATAAGCTGCTCAAGAATGTCAATTGCAAATTATTGATCGTACCTAACACCTTTGAATATTCGACCATTACCTCGATTGCCTATGCCACCGATTTTGAGAACGCGGATGTCCGCGCAATTTCTGAATTGAAACAGCTTTTTCCTCACAAAGAAGTTACTGTTAAAATTGTCCATGTGACTACCGATGAAAACACTAAAGAAGGTGAACAAATGGAATGGTTCAAGGAAATCTTGCTTGAAAAAATACCAGGAGAAAGCATATCCTTTCACCTTATTAATGCCCAAACGGTACCCCTTGGGTTAAGGATGTTCATTGGTGATGAAAACTCAAGCATGATTGCATTATTGGAGCGGGAAGAGCAATCAGTTTTCAAAAGACTGTTCCATAAAGATTTGATTAAATCCATGGAATCGCAGATAAAAATTCCTATTCTTTCCATTAATCCTAAATCATTGAATTAATCAATTCAAACTATAGTATATCTATACTACAACCTACTATACTGCAATTGATAGTAAGTATTAGGACAATATATAATTATTAGTACTCCTAAAGCAAATCTGAATTCATGTATACTTTATGGTCTATACAAAAGTTCAACGAAAGATCTACAATGCATTATTTTTTAAATTCATTGCTGTAGGCTTAAGAATTCTAATAAAGTTGGCTTCAACTAAAATGGAATTCTAAGAGTATAGTTTCTAAGTGGGCGTTAATCAAACTACTGATGGTTTAACTTTTCAATTAATCCTCGAAGGCGGATGGTGATTTTCTATAGATGAAAGGTTTTTTTAGATAGACCTATGACTACAAGAAACTACCACAATATATTTACTTTTATATTGTTATATTTTCCTACACCTTTAAAATGAAACAAAGGTCGAATACACTACTAATTCTGGCACTCTTTATTGGGGTGGGCTTTCACGGTTCTAGTATTTTCTTCACACTGGAATCAACCTATGATGCATTGATCCATTTGTTCTTTGCAGACCATTACGCCCAAAGCTGGTTTGAACCCTGGGATTACAGGTGGTATACCGGATTTACGGTACAGTCCTATCCTCCTCTGGTACATCAGACCATAGGCATTTTATCCTATTTAGGCGGTCTTAAATTTGGTATGTTTACGGTGGCCTTGATAGGAATAGTTCTCTTTATTACGGGTGCATACCGGTTTGGACTATTAATTACAGGTGATAGGAAAATCGCAGGGTACACCTCGCTCTTGGCCGTATTCTCATCGACCTTCATTGAAACCTTGCATATTTTTGGGCAATTACCCAGTATTTTGGCCTTATCCATATTACTGCATGCCTTGCCCGAAATATATTTATGGATAAAATCTGGAAAACTAAGGTACTTGGTCACTAGTTTATCGCTAATTGCCGTAACGGTAACCTCCCATCACGTGACACCCATTTTTGGAATGGTATTCTTCATATTTCCACTGATTGCTATGGTGGTTATGGATGCCAGTAAAGATCAAGTACAGTATAATAGGGCTATCACATTCAAGGTTTTCTGGTTTCAATTTAAAAAGCTTTTTTGGCGAATCGTAATTTTTGGATTTGGATCTCTTGTTTTATTTGTTTCCTGTATTCTACCCTATTGGTTGAATTCAAAGAAAAACCCCATTACTCAAGTCCCCATACCCCATGGGTCCAGGGACAATTTTCTAGAGGTTACATCATCGGGTCTGGTTTTCTTTCTTATTCCTTGGGGCATATTGTTGTTTATACTTCCCTATATATTTTATAGGTTTTATAGTAAACGTTACCTTTTCTTTGGCTTGTCCTTTACCATCCTTACAATCTTGGGTACGGGTGGTACTACACCAATACCACGGCTGGCTTTAGGTGAAACCGCATTTAATATTCTAACCTTGGATAGGTTCACGCTTTGGGCAACCATTATGGCGCTTCCCATTTTTGGTGAATTTGTTTTTCGCTTGGTAGAGGGAGATTTAAGAATATACATCCAAGACCGGTTTGGGTCCATCTACCACAAAATTGTTGGTGGATCAATTGCTGGAGGTATTTTGCTCATGGTCGTCTTTACAATGAGTCTAAATTATTTTAGGCCATCGCAGCCACAAAAAATAAACATGCTACCCATCGTAAATTTTTTAGGGCAGGACCAACATAATCAGTGGCGTTACCTACCTCTTGGCTTTGGAGATCAGATGGCTTGGCTATCTGCCCAAACCAATGCCATGACCGTTGATGGTAATTATCATTCGGCCAGAAGACTACCTGAACTTACAACAAGGGCCATTGAACGTTTGGAAAATTCTAAATTTAGGGGTGTTGAAGGTATTGGGTCGTTACAACAATTTTTAACCGTTCCTGAAAAATATAATTTGAAATATATCTTCTCAAATGACAAATTCTATGACCCAATTTTATATTTCTGTGGATGGCAACGCTTGCAACAATTAGAAAACGGTATTATGGTCTGGGAAAAGCTAAATGTTCCACCCATGCCAGCTATTATATCAAAAGAGGACGTTTCCAATTGGTTAAAAATAATGTGGGGCATTGTTCCTTTATTAACCGTTATTGTTGCGTTTATTATTAATATCCAATGGGTCTGGCTACGTGCTTTGAAGTCAAAAAAATTACCTGAAGGTTTGTTTTTGAAGTATGCCGTATCCTATGATAAATTTTCACCCAAAATTGTGTTTACAAGCCATATTTGGGCATTTTTCTTACTAATTGTATTTGCTTATGGTGGATATCAAGCTTATTTGAACCACGCAGAACAAATTGCCCCCAAAAATGTCTTAATGGCCTATTATGACGCACTGGATTTCAAAGAATTTACAAGGGCCTATTCCTATATTGACCCAAATGACCAGGTAAGCCTTTCCCAATATATGTTGGAAGTATCTGTAACTGACGGTATTTTAAGCTCGTATGCCAAATTGGATTCAATTGGCGTAGATATTATTGAAGAATCTGATAATTATGCAAAGGCCAATGTTCATACCCAATGGATTACCCCTTTGGAAAAAATAAAAAAGGATTATGAACACGACCTAATAAAGGAAAATGGTAAATGGTTCATCCATGCCAAAGGTTTTGATAATGATTTACCTCCAGATCAATTCCTATCATCCAATGGCACAAGTTATTTTAATCATGGCAGAAGGCGCATTACCACGCAACAAACAAATCATGAAGATGTATTGAAGCAACCGATACTCGAGATATTAAAGGCAAAGCTGGTAAAATTCGACAACGGATACAGTATCATTGGAGAACTACAAAACGTTGACGATATTCCATCGGATGTGGTTCTTAAAGCCACGCTCTATAATAACGAAAACCAAGAACTGGCAAACTATAATGCAAAATATCAAATGAAGCATAAGTTAATGCCAAAGGAAATAACGAGTTTTAGGGTAGATTTTGAAGGTATAGCCTGGTCCTCCACCAAAGATACCATCCCCCCTACTTTTGACCCCGATGAATTTACACCGGTTTCGCTCTCAGAGCAACCTACAAAATTCAACTTACAGTGCGCCGGTAATTCCGCTACAACAGATCTCTACAAAAGCGTGGCCCTTCAAGAACTCCACATAGAAGAAAATTCAATTAGGGGTACCTTGTTCAATTTTGGTATCCAAGAAGTGACCATACCACAGTTATTGCTCTCCTACTACAATTCTGATAAGGAATTGATATGGGTAGACCATCGTTTTTTAAAGGAAGGGGTCCGCATCCAAAGAAAACAGACTTTCGATTTTTCGTTAAACGACCTAAATGGAATTCAGACCATTAACAACAGTCTTGAAAACTGTTTTGTCAATGGATTACCCAATGCATCTATTTCCAGAAAGATGTTCCCTAACAGGATTCCATCACATCAGGAAAATCTTTTTCAACCTACTCCAGGACGCGGTTTTGATTTTATTAAAGTTGAAGTAAACGGTTACATAGGCAATCCAAGATAGTTTTGAAATTTATAAGGTACATAGCACTGGTAACTATCCTTTTGACAGGATGCAGGGAGAACAAATCACCTGTGGCTATTAATAAAAATGGGTCGTTCCAACTATTGAGCCCAGTTACTGAAGTTGTGGCCGGTCACGCTATTACCGTAAAATTTAGGGCAAACGTAGTCGATGATGTGTATTTACTCTTGAACAATGCAACAGGTTCGACACTTGTGCACCCTATTGTCGAAGGGGATACACTATCGTACACTTTTCCTCCATCATTCAAAAACAAAGCCGGAATTTGCTCATGGAATCTGGTTTACAACGGCTTATCTCACGAGGAGGGGCAATTAAACATACTCCCTAATAATTCGTATCCCGTTTTGGAGACCTATCTGGGCCCAAGAAGCATCTCTGCAGGTAATCAGGATTTCTCTATGTTGGTCATTGCACCCACAGATAGCTATGACAATCCTCTATTGGATAGTACCAGGATAGATTATAGTTTTCAGTTTAAGGCAGCTATTCAGAGCGAGTTCGTTCATACCAAAAATCTTATAGGTTGGGAAAGAATCTTTAGTCCGAAGGAATCCGGACAGATATTGGTGGCCGCATCTTATGATAATGTAAATAGCAAGGAATTCGTGACAAAGGTCTATCCATCCATTCCAACTGATTTTAGGATTTCCTTTGAACGAAACCATAAGTTTGCCGATGGCAATCAACAGATAGCCTTTATAACGGACATCATTAAAGATGAATTTGGAAATGTTATCACAGATGGGACCATGGTTACATTTACCATTAAAAGTTCAGAAAACATGATACTGCAAACAGTGGGCACAACGCTAAACGGAATTGCAAAAGGTAAAATATTACACCCAAATAAAGAACAGCGATGGAACGTGACCGCCTATGTGATTGGTGCTGCGCAGAGCAATACCCTAGTTGTGGATTTTGAAAAAGCTATTGAGAGTTTTGATATCGAAATTTCAAAAGACAGCACTACGGTATTCGTTACGAACATGAAAAGTTTCATGCAACAATTGGTACCGGACGGTATCCCCATTACTATGGTTATCAGCAAACCTAACGGTGAACTTATAGAAACCAAAACAACCACTACCCGCCTTGGTAAAGGTTCTTTTAGCCTTACCAAAGACTTCTTAAAAAAAGGCTCATATAAAATTAGAATTGAAAGTGCCGGTATTAATAAAACTGAAAACTTGGAGATAGAATGAGATTGAACCGTACCATCTACCAAACGTTACTTATTGTGTCTTTTTTGGCACTTAACGCTTTGATCATTTTTGGAATAAGCGCTGTTTGGTCCTATTTAAATTCGGGTGCCGACCGTTCAAAAATGCTCCATCTTCCTGAAAAGCTTACCGCTTCTTACTTACCAAAGGTTCAATGGAATTTGGAATACAGCGAAGGTCGCCCCATTGAGGAACAAACTTTAAATGAAATTGAAAGGGATTATTTAAAGTCTTGGCAAGTAAAAAGTATTGCTCTGGAAACAAATAATCGTTACGGTCTTTCGGATTATTTTACAGACAGTGCCCGTGTAAAATTGTACGATCTAATCGAACTGAACCAATCCCAAAATATAACCATAAAGACAACTTCCATAAAGCATAACCCAAAACTAGAGTTTTATAGTGCAGACGGTAAACTTGCCGTTCTTACCGATTATAATGTGGAGCACTATCAAGAGACCTACCTACAAGATAGACTTCTACATTCCCAAAATTCTACGAACACCTATCAAGTTTTACTTTTATTGGAAGATGGTTTTTGGAGAGTTCGTCATATGGTACAAATGGATGCGGGTAAGAAAAGAAATATAGCCAACACCATACAGAATTTGGATGAAAGTTTGCTCTCCAAAGTAAAAGGTGTCAACTACTACCCAAAGGACCATCCCTGGGATATGTTCGGGAGCAATTTCAAGGACAGCATTATTTACAAGGATTTTAAAAAAATTAAGGATTTAGGCCTTAATTCCATCAGGATTTTCGTGCCTTACGAGTCTTTTGGTAAAGCTGAGGTCGATAGCGTTAAATTGGGTCAACTTTCAACAACCTTGGATATTGCCCAAAAATTTAACCTAAAGGTAATTGTAACGCTATTTGACTTTTACGGGGACTATGGGATACAGGACTGGACCCTGACCCATAGGCATGCGGAGCAAATTGTTGAAGCGCTTAAAAACCATGAAGCCTTGCTAGGTTGGGACCTTAAGAATGAGCCGGATTTGGATTTTGAATCACGTGGTAAATCCAATGTACTAGCATGGCTAAGGAACACTTTGGAAGAAATCAAGGAATGGGATTCTGAGCATCCTATCACCATTGGTTGGTCAAATGCAAAGGCGGCCCAAAACCTGTCGGAAGAGGTTGATTATGTATCGTTTCATTATTATCTCGACCCTGATAATTTTACAGAGGCTTATTCGCTACTTAAAACAGCCGTACCGGATAAACCCATTGTTCTACAAGAATATGGATATTCCTCATATAGTGGCTTTTGGAACGCCTACATGGGATCAGAAAGGAAACAGTCCTCCTATTTTAAGAAAATACAAGAGGGCATTGAATCCCAAGGTATTCCAAGCATTTTTTGGACGTTGTATGATTTTGACCTTGTACCCAATTCCGTAGTGGGCCGATTACCCTGGAGAAAATCCAAACAAAAATATTTTGGCTTATTGGATAAAAATGGCAATCCAAAGGAAGTCGTAAAAGTAATAGTGGATAAATAAAAAAGGAGTGACTAACTGTGGTCAATCCTTTCATTTACAACTAATCAAAAATTAAACCGCCACTTTTTCTTCTTTAGTCAAGTCATTCAATTTAAAACCATTGGCCTTGGCCTTCTGAATGGCCTTAAAGTAATCTATGTACATCTGGGTAATTGAAGACATTGGGAGTGAACATGCAGCATTATAATTGGCCCTACCAAGGCTAACCCTGTATTGTTCGTCATTTAATATCTTCTCGATGGCATTGGCCAAGGAAGACGGATCGTAGGCATCAAAAAACTCACCTCTATATCCTTCTTCTTGAACTAGGGTACTAAGGTCTCCCAAATCTGGAAGAGCTACGGCATTTCCATAACTGCCTGCTTGGTGTAATACCCCTGAACTACCTGTTGTTGAAGTATACGGGAATACGGTTACCGCACTATCGCCAAATAGCATGGGTACATCCTCTTCCGCTACATAGCCTGTAAATGTAAGCTGTTCCACATCATTATATTTCTCCTTGATGGCATCCAGATATCCCGGTGTATTTGGACTATCTGTACCCGCAATTACGATCTCAATGTCTTCGTTGCTTCGCTTTCTTATTAATTCTACGGCATCGATTAGTATTTCGACCTTCTTATAGGTCCCGAACTTACCGAATGCCATAACTTTCTTTGGCCCTAAAGGAAGTTCAAAACTAGGCTCGGGTGGAGTTTCAAAAGATCCGTGTGGGATGAGGGCAACATTGCGTACTTTGTATTTCTCCTCCAAAATACCAACATATTTGCTCATGGTTACGGCGAGAATATCCGAAGAAAGGACGAAGCGCATCAAAGTTGTGCCTATAAGATTATAGGCCCATTGTAAGAATCTATTCTTAGTAAACCCGGCATTTTCCAAATCAACTTTCTCCAAAATATTGTGTAGCAGCGAAATTGTTGGTATTCCCCTGGTCTTACAGATAAATGGAAGCATTAACCCCAATGCCGCAGGAACCTTCTTGTCCCCAAATTTTAAAAACTGAAGATTAAAAAGTACCGCATCTGGTTTTGATTGGGAAATAGCCTTATTGATGGTATATATATTTTTGTAACTATTAAATTTCCAACATTCCTTTACTGTTATCTTACAACCTTCCTCCTCAAAATCAATTTCCTTAGGTTGTTGGGTATAATCTGTAATCAAGATAAGCTCTGTCACTTCTTGCTGAAGCCTAAAGTGCTTCACCAAATAATAGCCATATTCGGTCAAGGTTACTTTACTAGGGGGGTACGCGGTAACGATTGCTAGTTTCATAGGGTTTTCAAATATTTCTGTTTATACTTCTTTTGTATTTATATCGTTGTCCCGACGGGACGCACTTGTTTTATTGGATGCAAAAAAGAATAGTATTTGAGCAAACAACAAAATCAACATTGCAAGGATTTGAACATGCACTACCATTGCCAAATCTGAGTGAAAAAAGGTAATCAAAAATACCTGTGACAATCCCAATACTCCAGAAAGTATTACAGGTATATACTGATTCAAGGATAGAAAATAGTAGGCAAAGATATTGGATACGGCAAAGAGCGACGTGGCCAGCGCATATTTCCATAGTAGACCTGAAATAGGGAGGTAGGACTCACCGAACATTACTGTAATAATGAACTCAGGCATCAAAGAACAGGCAATTACTATGGTTGCTGATAAAGCACCAATCAACAATACATATCTTAATAGGACAGGTTTGGTAGGCTCACCATCCTTTTGCTTTTGTATTACCGTAGGCATCAATAGCATTACGAACATCCAAGCCACAAAATATACCACCCTACCAATTAAGGCCAAGGATGAATAGAGACCTGCCTTATAATTATCAAAATAATGCTTGACCAACAAGATGTCACTATTATTGATTATTATCTGGGTAAGTTCATAACCCGCAGTAAGGCCAATGAACACCCAAACCTCCCTAAGCTGTGTACTTGTAAGGTGAAAATTAGACCTGAAATTGGCCATTTTTATTCCGGATGGAAATAAACCAAAACAAAAGGATAATCCAATACCTAATGCTATTACAATCCCAGACTCGAAAGGCAAAAGCCATAAGGCAATGAATGTCAAAAGTAACCTACTCCACATCTCTGTCTGGTAGGTAGCTGCCAACTTGCCAAATTCCTGACGCCCTTGAAATCTCCCCCTATTGACACTCATTAGAAAATAAAGCGGCACGGCCAACCCAAAAAGAACAAAGATTAGTGAACTACGAGTTTGGAAAATATCTTGTAACTGACTGGAAAACAATATGATTAATACCCCGAATGTAATACCAAAAAAGGCGGCATACCTATACATGGTGTTCTTAAAGGCGATCCAAACATCACCTGAATAAACCACGGCAAATTTTGTCGTGGCCAATTGAAAGGTCATTCCTATAAATGAAAGCACCAATAATAACGTTACCAACAGGGCGGCATCCGCAAAAGCACCGGGTCCCAGGATCCTACCCAAAAGCAAATTGTAGAGATAATTTCCACCATTTACCAAAATGGCACTTATCATGAACATTTGTTGGGGCGAAACCTTTTTTAAAACCAGTTTGACGGAGGTCATTAATATTGTTGTATTGGGATGAATATTGAAGGTAGTTCCTATCTATACGAAATGGCTATTTTGGCTAATTGCCCCACAATCTTAACAGAATCCTTCATGGACAATTTGGAACCGTCTGCGTGAATCCAACGTTTTAATGGCTGTTCACAAATCATTTCCTTGGCTTTGGTTTTACCAAAATGCTTTCTTATCCTCATAAAGATTTCCACATCGAACAGCCATCTTGTTATAAAAGGTTTTTCAAACAATAAAGGGACCAAGGAACTCTTCATGACCTTGGCTCCGCATTGGGTATCGTTAAAAGGCATTCTTAATATGGTCCTGATAATTAGGTTAATGGTCATACTTATGATTTTTCTGGCAGACTCCTTGGTAATATTGGCCCCCATCCTACTCATTCTTGAACCACTCACTATTTCAAAATCTGATTGATCAAGCGTTTCCACCAAATCATCAAAATCCCTAAAATCTGTGGAAAGATCCGCATCTAAAAAGCCAATACAATCCAATTGCTGATCTTTGGCCAGGTGTAGCATACCTTGGCGAACAGCTTCAGCCTTACCACCATTTTTCTCACAGTCAAATACGCTTATATTATTGTCACTTTCTTCTTCTAGCTTCCTAAGCACTTCCAGAGTATTGTCCGTACTCCCGTCGTTAACAAAACAGAGATGGTAACCAAGGTTTTTATGGGCAAAGTCCTTGAATTCCTCACTCAATAATCGTTCTTCTTCATTATAACAGGGAATTACAACACCTACACAGTTCTTTTGTAAAATCCTGCTATCGTTTTTATGGGAGGTCGTGGTGGTTTCAATATTGGGCGCTCCTATAATTCGCTTTACCCTGGCGGCCATTTCATCCAAACTAATAGGCTTTTTCATGTAATCATCGATACCCAGTGTAAATCCAGAAATAATTGTTTCCTCTTGCGTATTACCAGACATTACCATTACAGGCACATCTTTCTTGGAATTTGTCTTTATCCGTTTTACGATGTCTAGACCAGACATGTCGGGCATATTGATATCGACAAGGACAAGGTCTGGTTCAAAAGAATTGAACAATGCAATACCCTTTTCACCAGAATCGGCTATCATTACAGTATATCCTAATTCCTTTAACATCCTTTCAACGGAAAGAAGAATTAGTTGTTGGTCATCAATCGCAAGAACTTTCATAATTTTAAAAGGTAATATTTAACTTACATTTAACGTAGTATTTTTCAAATATTTTATTTCATGTTATTTTTTCGTTGAAATACTACTTCACCATGGCTTTAGAGGACTAATTAAAAAAAGTTTAAGGGTAAGGCCATTCAAAACACTCTCATTTAGTATAACCCATCAAATTAGTATTAGTATCCAAAAGCCTTTGGGCTACCTTCTAATCAGGCACAAATAATTTAAAATGATGCTAATCTTATTTGGAGCCCTTCTTTTTCATAACATCTAAATAAGCTTACCACCCTTATGCATTAAGTATTTATTTCTTCAATTGCTGGTTTCACTGGGTACTTTATTGTATAGTATCCTTTATTTTCTTCCACAAATATTCAGTTTCTTGATGTCTCAAATTCCTCAGCTTAGGTGGTTAATCCATAAGTATAGACCAATGGTAAATAACTTACTTCCAAAGTAAATCCTGGCATTATAATTTTATAACACCCTAACACACAAATAAAATAAGATTATCCACGTTAGGTATTAACAGTATAAATCTTACAATTTAAATGATTCGGAAATTATTCATATTTATTGTTGTTTTCATGACATTTACTTTTCTGCATTCACAAATGACAGAAGGGTTTACCTATCTGGAGAATGGAGATTTTGAAAAGGCCGAGGCATTCTTTTTCGATTATTTAAAAACAAACCCCAACAACAAAACGGCAAAACTCTGTTATGCCAGAGCAGTTGGATTAAGTGGGGAACCTGAGAAAGCTACTTCGTTATTTAAAGACCTGTTGACAGAATATCCTGAGGATTTTGAAATACTGATAAACTACAACGAATCCTATTTATGGTCTAAGGAATATGAGCAGGCCAAACCACTATATGAGAGTCTCCTGAAAAAGTATCCCAAGGAATTTGGGGCTGTGTTAGGTTATGCGAATACCTTGAGTAACCTTAAGCAGTACGAAATCGCCCTCGAGTGGATTGAGAAAGCCATAGCATTGGATTCGACCAATAGAAGTGCCAGAACATCCAGAAAATATATAAGGCTAGGTTATGCCAATGAATTTGTAAATAACCAAGAATATGATAAGGGAGAGAAATTAATCCACCATATTTTTGAAGATTTTCCAGAGGACAAAGACGCACTTCTAAATCTAGCCAACCTATATCTCATAACCAAGGAAGTGGACCTTGCCAAAGCTACTTATTGGAGATACGCCACAACCCAGAAGGATACCATAATAGCGCGCAATGGAATTAGTCTTGCCGAACACATTGGAGAAAAGGACAAAGAAGCCCTTAAGGTAGCAACCCGCAACCTGACCGAAGTAAAAAATATTTACGATTTTGAATTAACGGAACGCACCAATGACCGTTACATACAGGCGTTGATTTGGAATGGGAAATTTCCGAAGGCCAAAAAGGAAATACGGGTACTGGAAGAAAAATATGGCACCAGGGACTGGCTTTCTGCCTTAAAGGCAACCTTAGGCCTTTACACGGGAGACCCCAAAAGTAGTATTGCCCATTATGATGCCATTCTGCAAAATGACAGCGCCTCGTTCGATGGTAATTTAGGTAAGGCCAATGCTTTATTTGCCGCAGACAAAATTATGCCAGCATACCAAATGGCATTCAAAACCCTTGATTATTATAAAAATCAAAAAGATGCCCTAGGATTTATAGAAAAGTTGGACCTGATGCATCTTCCAAATATTCAGGAACATGGGGCTTTCTCTTTTGATAATGGTAAAAACCAAGCTTATTTTACCAATACTACTGTAGAAATCCCTTGGTCCACAAAATTTAGGACACATCTGTCATACATGTATAGAAGTACCCAGAATACAGCAAGTGGCAATGAAGCTAGTTCCCATGTTTTACTTGCAGGTCTCCAATATAAACTGCTACCCAAGACAAACGTTATGCTGGCAATGGGCGTCAATAACAGTATTTCTATGAACGATAGGTATTCACAGCCTTTAATCGATGCGCAATTACAGCTTCAACCCTTTAAACTGCAAAATCTGAACCTAGGTTATCAACGGGAAATCCAAAACTTCAATGCAGATCTTATAGAAAGGGAAATCGTTCAAAACCACTACGGACTCAATTACAATTTAGGGACCAACTTTAATCTAGGATGGTATACCCAAGCTATGTATACCCTTCAGAGTGATGAAAATGTTAGGAGTCTATTATTCACCTCGTTGTACTATACCTTACTTAAAAAACCAGCGCTCAAAATGGGTGTAAACTATCAGTACATTACTTTTAAGGACCAAGTACCCATAGTTTATTTTAGTCCGGAACAGTACCAAGCATTTGAAGTCTTTGTCGATGTACGCGAGGAGTTTTCCGAAAAATTGGATTTCATGGCAAGTGCCGCAACTGGTATCCAAAAGGTAGAGGAAGACCCAGATACCAATATTTTTAGGGCAGAGCTTGGGCTGCAATATGAGGTATCCAACTACTTTAATCTTAAAATCTATGGGAAATATAGCAACATAGCATCTGCAACTGCAGCAGGTTTTGAATTCTCAGAGGTGGGCCTCAAATTCAAATGGATGTTCACAAAACAACCGTTATACCAAAAAAGTGTTGGCCAGTAGTACTTTTTAGAATGCTTTGATTACTAACAATTGTCATAGAAGTTTAATGCAACGCAGTTCCTTAACCTACAACTTAATTCTTGTCTTTGAAATAAATTGGACCTGTATCACTGGTATATTCTACCAACAAAGTGGCCCTAGGTCATACCAAACTTTAAAAAAGTAAGGGTTACGTTTGCTAGCAATAACTATTTTATAATGTGTAGTTTTTTAAATTTGACAAAAATCTACTTGGGAATCTTGCTCAAAATTTGAAGTTTTCTGGAATCTTGGTCTAAAAGGTCATTAAGCAAGCACTATTTTCTTTAAGAAAAGGATCCTAAGCTTCTTATATCAAAAGAAATTTAAATCAAGCCTATTAAGGACAGTGTAATATTTAACACAACTATGGATAACATTCATTTTTAAGTCGATATAAGTTTCTTCATTGCCGCTATTATTAATACTATAGTTTCCATAATTTGATGATTTGAATTAATTATAATAAGCTTCCAATGGTAGAACTTTTTTAGTGTTGAAGTCTTAAGGTATAGACAGTTGATATCTTTTCTTGGTTGGATACTAAGAAATTAAGGAAAACTTACAAGAGGTTGAGCCTACGCATTAATTCAGGACGATTTGAGCGGCTTATTGGTACTACATTTTTTTCAATAAGAACACTATTATCTTCAATATCAATAATTTTAGTAAAATTAATTATATAAGACCTGTGGATTTGCAGAAACAGCTTGTCCGGTAATTTTTCCTTAATTTTCTTTAAAGTATTATGTACCCTAAAACCCTCCTTTTCAGTTTTTATATCGATATAATCCCCTTTCGCCTCGATCACTAAAATCTCGTGGAACTTTAATTTGATTAACCTGCGGTCTATGTTAATGTAGAGGTCTTCACCTACCGAGGTTTCTTCCGTTCTTTCAGGGCTATTCTTAGGTTGCTGGACCAACGTGTTTTTTACCTTTTGAATGCACTTTTCAAACCGTTCCAAAGTAATAGGTTTTACCAAATAATCAACGATACATTCATATTCATAGGCGGCTATGCCAAACTGGGTATCTGAAGTTGTCAATACAATCTTTGGTGGGCTTTTTAAGGTTTGTACAAAATCGACCCCACTAAAACCGGGCATATGTATATCCAAAAATACAATATCTATGTCCTGATGGTTTAAAAACTTGATGGCTTCAATGGCATTGTCAAACTCTTCGATGACATCAATGTTCGGCAAATTAGAACACAATTTTCTAACTATGGCCCTTGCCGCAACTTCATCATCAATTATAATGCAATTCATACTCAAATTATGTCTAAGTAGGTCTCCACTTTTTTTAGGATGGATTTAAATTCAGTTTCAGAGTGGGTACGCCCCTCCAATAGCTCCTTTTCATACCTTACCGCTACTTCGTAAGAATTATGAAGTCCTAATATATTAAACTTATGCTTAATCTTATGAACAATGTCCGCTGTCTGTTTTAACCTAGCGTTTTCAACATGATCGTAATACACTTCCTTTTCCAAAGGAAATTCTTCCTTTAAAATAGTAATAAATTGTTGTTTAAAATCCATATCGTCCCCGGAGAGCTGGTTGATGTATTCTAGGTTAGGCTGTTCTGTCATATCATTTCTTTAATGTAAAATAAAAAGTTGTTCCCCTATCCTCTTCGGATTCCAAACAAATTTCACCTTCATACAGTTCAATGATTTTCTTTACAATGGCTAAGCCTATTCCTGTGGAAAGAACATCATTTTCCAATTTTTTGAACATTTCAAAAACTCCTTCTTGATGGTACTTTGGTATGCCCTTTCCGTTGTCTGCAATGCTGAACTTCCAAAAAGTGTCATCCGGTTCATAGTTTATGGAAATAATCCCATTTTCTTTGTCTTCGGTAGCCTTGACCGCATTTGTTATCAAATTCATGAACAATTGTTCCAATCTTTCTTTTTCGAAAGTCATGGTAGGGAGCTCTTCGCCAAACGTAAGAGAAACATTTTCAGGAATATAAATAGTACGTTGAATTTCTTCAAGAAGATTCCTCAGTTCAAAGGATACTGGCTGTTCCTGGGTTTGGCCCAAAGTAGCATGTTTTAGGATTCCCGATATTAATTTGTCCATCTTCTCCAGATTCTGGGATACTAAAGAGCAGTTGTTTTTACTTATATCCGAAAACTTTTCCTTCTCCTCGTCCACAATCCAGCTCATGAGGGCGTTTATATTTCGAATGGGGGATTTTAGATCATGGGAGACCATTTGGGCATAGTTATTCAAAGATTTATTCTGTTCCTCCAAATCCTTTAAAAGCCTATCCTTTTCTGTGGTCATGTCTGACATACGTAAGGCCAGGTCACTAATATTCTTGGCCAAATATTCTGCGTTAAATCCATGCTCTCCCTCTGTGAACAATACCTCCTTCTCCTGTAGATTCTTACTTAAACTTTCAATGGCACTTTCTAGGTCCGTCAAAATTGCCTTTTGACGAACGGCCTCTTTCTCCAGCCTTTGATTGGCCTCGAACAATTCTTCTGAACTTATGGTAGACGCCCTTTGTAGCATGTAAAATTTCTCGTCGAAATTTTCATATGATTTCTGGACAGCATCCAAAAATTGGGTCATTTCCTCAGTAAGGTGCTCTTCATTAGGTAAATATTTACGTAATTGTCTCTTTAACAAGGAGTGCATTATTCGCTAAATAAGGTTAGTGTCATCGTTTGATTGTGAAGCTTACAGGAGTTATTTTGACTAAAGGGTGCCAATTCTCCATAAGAATAAAATCCGCCAATATAGGCATCACCACCAATTACGGACTTAACTTCCTCTATCTCTTCTTCCGTTCTTTGGTCCATGACTAATTTTCTGCCAATACAGCTGACCAAAAGGGCAAGTTCTGGAGATTTCAATCTATCCTTCATTGCCAACCTCCCGGCCTCATTGGCTCCATTAGCGATATCATCTACTGAGGACATCATCAATTGTACCTTGGAGCCCTGGGGTACGTCACCGGCCAAGGTCATGGTATTTTCCTTTTCATCTATATTTAAAATTGTCCTAACAATAGGTTCTGCATTTTCTGATGTCTTCACGCTTAATGGATACAAAAGGGCCGACTTGGGAAGATCCTTTGCCTTCTTACCCAAATACTTTACATATAGGTCCAAGGCAGGTTTACCATCCAGTTCAAAAAGTAAATTTCCCTGGGATCGTGTAATTATTCGCTGTGGCCCAAAAGGGGTCCATCCCCCATAATTGGCACTGGTCACCTCCAAGGTTTCACCATAAAATCCAATACCCACGATTTCACCCTCTTTTGGAGGTTCATTATACGAAGCCAACGTTCGTTCAAAACGATCGTCATCACCACATAATCCGCCCGAAAGACTTACACCAATTTCTTTTCCGTTCTCCAAACCAGTAATTAGTGCACTGCCATTGACACTACTACCGTCAGAAATGATAAACACATGTTTTAATCCTTCTTTGGGAAACTCCTTGATCAAACTATTGCCCAATGCTATTTCATCGTTTTGGTAGGTCTTCAGATTTTTGGATTTGACCAAAAAACTACTTTTCTCAAACTCTATGGCTGTCAGTACTACAGATTCCTCCATAACGGTATCATCCATAATTTCACCACTAGTACTTCCAAAGACCAAATGTCCATCCGGAAACAAATCTCTTATTTCTTCGTAAATAGTTCCATTTTCCAAAATAAACCTATTGCCAAAAACCAACACCAAAGGCCTGGTCAAGTATTTCTTATTATTAAACTCAAAAGGGTTGTTATGCCTTTTTATTGCCTGTACAATTTTCATCTGATTGACTTACTAAACTTCTTTTAATCGTAAAATGGAAATCCGTTCCTTTCCCCACTTCACTTTCTACCCAAACGTCACCCTCATACCGATCCACGATCTTCTTAACAATGGACAATCCTATGCCGGTAGATCTTTCATTGTTCCCTATAGATTGAAAAATCTTAAAGATTTTTTTATGGAATTTTTCCGGAATTCCTACACCATTATCTTTAATGGAAAACTCCCAGAAATCATCATATTCACTTGCAGTAACCTCAACAACACCCACCTTCTTTTCAATATGAACCACTGCATTGCCAATGATATTTTGAAAAAGTTGGTACATTTTTGTTCTATCCGCTTGTATTACTGGTAATTTTTCAGGAACACTTATAGTAACATGTTCAGGGATATAAATAGTTTCCCTAATCTCCGATACCACTTCATTGAGGTTTACCGTTGAACTATCCAGTTCAGAACTATTGGCTGTGGAATATTCTAGGATGCCATGAATCAATTTATCCATGGAAGCCACTTTTTCCTGCATCATCTGTAAATTCTGTTTACCACCTTCATCCAGAATATCCTTGTAATCTTCATACAACCAAGTGGCTAAGGAACTAATACTTCTCAGGGGGGATTTTAGGTCGTGCGATACAATATGAGCGTATTCCTGCAATCCGGTATTGCTTATTTCCAATTCCTTTAAAAGTTTTTCCTTTTGGAACTCCAAGTTCTTTTGATCCGTAATATCCAAGTGAATCCCTATCGATCCAATGACAGTCCCGGATTCATTATATCTTGGTGCCCCGCTGATGAGCCAATGCCTATTTCTACCATCCTTGCTTTGCACCTCTATTTCATAGGAATCCGATGCTCCGGACAAACGTCTCTTATTTTTGGAAGGAATTAATTCCTTATTGGAAACCTGTAAGATATCCCTGGCAACCTTGCCCACTAGTTCATGCTCCCTAAAACCACTCATTTGGCAAAAACTTTGGTTCACCATCTGAATAACATCATTATTGTCCACTTCCACAAGACCAAGGTTCATATTGGCAATAATGCTACTATACTTCTCCCTTTGGGCCTCTAGATTCTTTTTATAATTTTTTCCGATGGTAACGTCATGATATGCCCATAGATGCCCTTTGTAAATACCGTCATTGTAAATTGGAATATAATCCCTTTCAAGAATCCTACCATCGATCAACTCAAGCTCATCCGAAAGAACGATCTCCCTCTGTTCTAGTATTTCCTCTATTCGTTTTACGAATGTGTCGGGGTTTTTAAAGTAAACCTTGCTCTGTTCTGCTGATTCGCTGCAATCCGCTCCTTTCAAATCTTCCGGATTTGCGGGAATGTTGAAAAGGTTACAGAACATTTTGTTGGTAAGTGCAATTTTTCGATCCTCATTCTCCAATAAAACTCCAGAATGTAGATTGGAGATTAGGGTGGAAAGTCTACTCTCCGATGACTTCAATTCCATTTCGGCCTTTCGCTCCTTTGAAATGTCCTCAATAATACCTACCTGATAATTTATCTCCCCTTGATGGTTGGTCACGGCATTCATTCTGGTCTTGGTCAAAATGAACGACCCATCCTTTTTAAAGAATTTTTTAATGGCGGTAAACTCCTCCAAGATACCTTCGTTCATTTGATCGAGAAGCATACATGAATCCGATTGTTCCTCCGGGGCGGATATATCCTTCAAGGAAATATGCATGAGCTCATGATGGGAATACCCTAACATCTGCATGAATGTTTCGTTGGCCTTGATTATTTTATTGTCCTTCGCCAGCAGAATACCTAAAGGGGAGTTTTCCACGATTATGTCCAATTGCTTTTTCTGTTCCCCAAGCAATTCCTTTACTTCCATCTCCCCGGTAATATCCCTAATGATACCTTGAGCCGCAATTGGTTTTCTTTGGCTATTGAAAATGAGACTGGCATTAATTTGAACCCAAATTTCCATCTCTTGGGATATAATGATTTTCGCCCTATAGTTTTTTAAGGTGCCCACCTCTAATAAAGACTGCATGGATTCCAAGGTATATTGTTGAAAATCTGGGTGTATAAAACGTGCCAGATTTACATTCTCTTTGGTGTGGTCTTTTTGCAACAGTTCCTTCGCGGAAGTGTTCATATTGATAACATTGAACTGCAGATCCATGAGTACGTATGGATCTAAAATGTTCATGAAAACACCATCTAATTCTGATGTTTTTTCGCTTAAAAGATTTTCCAATTTGTTATTGGTCTCCTTTAAATGACGCGTTACGTCATAAAGCTCCTTGGATTTGTTTTCTAGAATTCTCTCTGCCTGTTGACGTGCTTTCTTTTGCCGTTCAAGGGCTTTTTTAAGAAGATTGATTTCCTTATTATCCATTTTGGACAATCTTAAATTTTACTTGGGTTCCATCCTCTTTTAGTAGTTCATAAGTTACATCTGCCTTACCGTTAAAATGCTCAAAGGTCTTTTCTATTAGACCATGGGCTAGACGATAAAGGCCTCTTGAAGAGGTATAGATCATTGTTAAGGAACTATCTGTCTTTTCTAGAATTTTGAAGGAAGGCAACTCTGCATCTGGATACAGTTTTTTTACATGTACATGTATATGATCCTCAATGGAGTAAAGCAACCCCAAGGGACTATTGTAGTTTTGTATTACCTCTGGGTGGGCTCTGCCCAAGCTCGAAAAAAGATAATGGCCAAAAGTGTATATTAGGTCACCAGAGGGCACATTAACCTCTTTACTCAAAGCAGTAATAAGGCTGACCATTTCATTAAATTCGTAAGTTGCAATGGATGTATACACACCCTCGGACGGTAGATTGGATTTTTCTATGATTGAGTCCACTACCTCAAGTCCATAAGCATTCTCTACCATTTCCAAAAACTCTGTAAAAACAATTCCTTTCATGTTGCTGAATAATTCAGGTTAAATGTAAGAAAAGTAATACGTGCCGCTAAAATTTTGTTGTGAAATGGTCTTTTTAACTAGGCTTTCACCAATTCATTGATGTCCCAATACTCCAGAACGCGCTTAAGTTTATGCTCGTAATCCTCGTATTTTAAGGGCTTGATGACGTAACCGGCGATACCGATCTTATAGCATTCCAACAAATCGACCCTGTTCTCGGATGTTGTGAGAACGATTGTTGGAAGGTAACGTAACTTATCATCCTCTTTAAGGATATTAAGAAACTCTATACCGCTCATTCTAGGCATGTTCAGATCCAACAAAATGATATCTGGCAACCTGTTTTCAGAATTAAGAAACTCCAGCGCCGCCTCTCCATTTTTTGCTTGGGTTATTTTATGATTTACCTCTAGCTTACTCACGGTGCGCTCCAACTTCATGATTTCTATTGTATCATCCTCAATTAGTAAAATGTGCATAAGTTTATGTTTAGAGTAACGAACAAATTTCTTGTTAAGATACCATATTTATGAATCACTATCGGCGGATTACTTTTTAATGTAGACGAATGGTAAATTACCTAAGATAAAGGAATTGAAATAATTTCAGAATATTTATTCAACGGAATATTCCAACACCTTAAAATTAAGTTTAATTAATTTATACTAGGAAGAATGACAGAAGTTGGACAAAACCCTATGCACTCCAGACTCCAAAAAAATTGTGTGAATTATCCAAATATTCTATATTAAAACCAATTAGTTAAACAGGTATGGATTCCATGGAGGTACGGTATATCTCAACAATCGTTTTTACGGCCATCTTTAGTGTTTTTGGGATATATCATCTACTCTCATTCCTTGTTTTAAAGCATAGAATCCTACTTTATTATGCGATACTGATATTTGGTTTGACCCTCCATTGGAGCCTGTATCTTTTCATTGAAGGTCGTTTTGGTCCGAACATCGCTAATATCGCTTATCATGCCTCGTTGGTTACCGCCATGTTGACCACCTTTGGTCTATTGAAGTTTACCGAGAATTATTTGAATATTGATAAGGAGGGAAATCCACGGCTGTTCAAAATTTATAATCTTCTGATCCTCTTGGTCATTGTCATTCCCGTTTTGCACATTCTGAACATACTAACGGTAATAAATCCTTTACTCTCTGAAATACTAGAGCTACTTGCCGCATGTACCGCACTGGTTACCTTGATATTAAACATAGTATCGGGATTTCTTTTGTTCAAAACAAAGAAGTTCAACACCTATTATTTGTATGCTAATACTCCTCTATTGATTTCGGGTGTTTTATATGTAGTTACTTGGTTTTTGATGAATCATTTTCCTATAAACACAGGATTCATAGTATTGGTAAGTGCTATCCTGATCACATTACAATTGATCTTATTTTCAATACTGATAGGCTTCAAGTTCAAGTTTTTGGAAGATGAGAACATCAAGATGCAGGTAGCGGCCAACGAACTTTTAAAAATTGAGGTCGACAAACAAACCGAAAACCTTCAAATTGCCAAACAAAAATTGGAGGACCAAAACGGAGAGTTGGTCAAAGTAAATAAACTAAAAAACAAATTATTCTCCCTGATTACCCATGATGTTAGGGCTCCCTTAATAAATCTAGGACAGATGGTTGACATTATTGAAAGTGAATTTGTCAATGAGGACATGAAAAAATTAACGGGTAAGCTAAAAAGCGATATTTCATATAAAATAACTATGGTCAACGGCCTATTGCAGTGGTCCTATAATCAATTGGAAGGGGTACAATTAAATAAGGAGAAATGTGATTTACAATCGATTTTTTCCACCATCAAAAAAGAGTTCGAGAAAATGGCCATGGATAAACAAATTGATATTTCGCTGGATACAGGTTGTGAGACCCTGCTTATTGACAAAAATATGCTTTTGGTGGTTCTTAGAAACTTGACCTCGAACGCAATCAAGTTTAGTGAGAACGGACAAAAAGTGGTGATTTGGTCCAATTGTTTTTCTGGGGCCATTGAAGTGGGAGTTAAGGATTTTGGGGTTGGAATGGATATGGATTGGTATGAAAATCTGGAACAACGAGATGCCCCAAAGACAAGTTTGGGAACCGATGGAGAAAAAGGAACCGGCTTTGGCCTTATCATTGCAAAGGATTTTACCGAGATGAACGGCGGTACATTGCGCTGCGAGAGTACCAAGGGTGCCGGAACGAACTTTATCATGCGGTTTGTAAAGGAATAGGAGCCGTCCAACCAATTCATATACCCATCCAAAATCGCAAGAATTTTTGTAGTATAGAGTTTTAGTTGAAAAATAAAATATTAAGTTTATCCTTATGTTTTGTGTTTGAACCCTGGCAAGTGGCTATATTGATTTCTTTTGTATTTCCTCTTTGAGATGCCACCTTGCTTACCTAATTAATGAGTAGTAAGCAGTCCATAGCAGTTTTACCTTTTGTCAATATGAGCAACGATATTGAGAACGAGTATTTCTGTGATGGAATTACGGAGGAGATTATAAATGCACTTACCAAAATCGATCAGCTCAAAGTAATTGCACGAACCTCTTCATTTGCCTTTAAGGGAAAAGACATCGATATACGCAAAATAGGTGGGCAATTGGGCGTAGATACCATTCTTGAAGGGAGTATCAAAAAGTCCGACAAAAGGGTCAGGATTACGGCACAGCTCATTGAAGTTGCCCAAGGTACCCATTATTGGTCCAAAAAATTTGACCGTGAATTAATCGATATTTTTGACTTGGAGGATGAGATCAGTCTAGCGATTGCGGACGAGGTCCGCAACAATTTTGGACATTTCGAAGTTCAGGAGCATTTGATCAATCAACCAACAAACAATATTGATGCCTATCAATTATTTTTAAAAGGAAGATCATTACAATTAAAATGGACCCCGGAAAGCCTTAACGAGGCCATAACCTATTATGATCAGGCCATTGCATTGGATAAAAATTATGCGAAAGCCTATTATGCCAATTTGCAATGCTACGGATTATTGGCCATGTGGGGGTATATGCCCTACCAAGAAGCTATGGATTTGGCCATTGACAATCTTTTGATCGCCAAAGAAATAGACACTTCCTTGCCAGAATATCCGTTGTCTTTTGTTGGTAAGTTTTTTTGGGAGGAATGGGATTTTAAAAATGCGTACATCCATATCAATAAAGTCTTGGCCATTAATCCGAATCACATCGATGGTTTGGAAGCTATGGCGGAACTCTTCATTGCCCTCGGCTTTTTTGACGAGGCCTTAGTATATGCCAACAAACTTTTGGATGTAGACCCGCTTTCGGCAAACAATCATTACACTTTTGCCCATATCTGCTATTATCAAGGTCAATTTGACAAAGCCTTGGAAGGTGTAAACTATGCCTTAACTATTAATCCGGAATTGGCCTTAGCGCATCATTTAAAGTGTTTTTGTTTGATATGGCTAAACCAAGAACAGCAGTTTGAAAAATTTATAAAAGAAACGCCACTAGTCCAAGAGAAAAAATTGTTGTTCCAACTTATCAATGAAAAGCCTGTTGAAGTCCCGAAGGAAATTGTATCACGATGGACAGCTAGTGAAAGCAACGAAACCATGCTTGTTCCCTACGACCTTTATATATTGAGTAATTCCAACCATAAAGCGCTGGGTTTTTCCCGTTTGCAGGAAATGATCGACCGCAGGCGTGGCCAAATCATCAATTACAGGCAAGAACCTTTTTTGAAACCCTTACACGGAATGGTAGGTTTTTCGGATTTGCACCATTCCAACCTGTACCTTTCGGATATTGCATCCCCCGTGGAAGAGGAAGAAAAATCGACACCTACTATATTAGATGCTTCCCAAATAGCGGCCTTAAAAGAGGAACTGCTTACCTATTTTGAGGAAGAGGAACCTTTTCTGAATCCGCAATTGAGTTTAAAATTCGTGGCCGATGTCCTAGGGTTCAACACCAATAAAATATCCTACCTGATCAATACCGCCTTTGATCTAAATTTTAATGACTTTGTGAATTCATACCGACTAAAACGCTTTAAATCCATTGCCCTGGACCCCAAAAACTCACATTTGACCATTCTTGGATTGGCCTATGATAGCGGGTTCAATTCCAAAAGTGTGTTCAATACCTACTTTAAAAAAATAGAGGGGATAACCCCTAGGGCTTGGATGAAGACCAATTCATGATTCATCTTCCTTAGTTCGTTTCAGATTATAATTCAGAACGATTGATTTGTACTTACCGTCAATCTTTGCATCAAAATTATAAATCAAAAAACGAACAATTATGACAACTTTACACAAATTCTTACTACCTTTTATAGTAGCCACTGTACTAATATTTACATCGTGTTCTAAAGAAGACGATACAATTTCACCCAATCCCAACGAAACCACCATTGAAACTGTCCTCACCGATATCGGGTTTCAAGGCTATGCCATTGTAACCAAAAACGGGAAGGACTTGGTACGCCAGGGTTTTGGATGGGCCAATCAAGACACGGAACTGCCCCAAGGTGATAACCTAGGGTACCGAATAGGTTCGGTTACCAAAACACTAACGGCAGCGACGGTAGTGCAATTGAAACGTGATGGGTTGATCCAAAGCTTTGATCAAACCTTGGATGAATTTGATACCGAATTCCCGAATGGTGATCAAATTACCATTGCACAGTTACTATCCCATCAATCCGGTATACCGGAGTATCAATTACTGGCTGAAGGTGCTTACGAACAAGGGGAAACCTTGGATGAAGGCACTATTTATGATCTTATCAAAGAATTGATCCTTGAAAATGGACTCGAGTTTACACCAGGGTCCAACAAAGAGTATTGCAACTCAAACTATCTCATTGCAGCCTTGTTGGTCGAGCAGGTATCAGGGATGCCCTATCACGAATATGTGCAGCAGAAAATTTTCAATCCGTTAGGGATGTCAGAATCCTACAAAGGGAGGGATGAGATTGACAGCGATACCCATGCACAGGGTTATTTGGACGGAAGTCCTAACAGTTCGTATCCTATGGACATCCCTTTTGGGGCAGGCTATTTCAGTAGTACGCCAAGCGATATGGAAACTTGGACAAATGCCGTAAAAACGGATTGGTTTACCGAAGCTGAAAGGTCGGAAATACTTGCCAAAGATGTTCCAAGTGGCTATGTGGATTTTGGCTTGGGATGGTTTACCACACAAGAGGGCAGTACCACCATGTACTGGCACGGTGGCGATATTAATGGCTATTGGAGTATGATCGGTTTTATACCGGAATATGATGCTACGATTGTACTGTTAAGTAATCAGCAAGACGATACGGGAACGCAGCGCAACACCATTATAGAACACCTATTGACCACAGCGTTTAATTAAAAACATTTCAATTATAGAGACATGAAAAAATTAGTAGTATTATTGGCCTTGTACGTATTTTGTACAAATCCAGTTTTTAGTCAGCAAGACTATGAAGTTAAGGTCATAACAAGTGTAGAATCTATTGTTTCCAGCGGATTGGGCCGATCACGTATGCTTTCTTCCAACGATGATAGGGACTACAAAGAGTTCACTTCTGAGCAAACAGAAGACGACAATACCCGGAATACCTCAAAGAGAAAGGACATTAGGGTCAAAAACTTTGAGGAAACGAAACTGTTGAACTTTTACAATTTGGGCGGAATACGCTTTCAAAATATTGTAGCGAACGATGCCTTGATTTCATCAAAACTGACGGACATGCTTACTGAAGGTTGGGATCTGGTATTCGTAACCAGTGCCGTGGAAAGTGACGCAGGCAGAAATGACGATAATGGGATTTTTATAACCCGATATATTTTTAAAAGAAAACTGGACTGAAAAACACTTTAAATCTTTATTAGTGATGAAACATACCAACGTATTATTGGCAGGCGCTACAGGCTATTTGGGTGGTTTCTTATTGAAAGTCCTCATCGAAAGGAAAAATCAGGTTGTAGCCATTGTGCGCAATCCCGATAGCTTGCAAAATGACCATGAGAACTATTTGGAAATAAAACAGGCCCAAGTAACACGACCTGAAACCTTACGTGATATCTGTAAGGGCATTGACACCGTAATTTCTACCGTGGGCATCACCAGGCAAAAAGACGGTCTTACCTACATGGACGTGGATTATCAGGCCAATTTGAATTTGTTGGAAGAAGCTAAAAAGGCGGGTGTAAAACACTTTGTGTATGTGTCCGCCATTAACGGGGACAAACACCGCAATCTAAAAATCCTTGAAGCCAAGGAAAAGTTTGTGGATGCTTTGAAAGCTTCGGGATTGCATTATACCATCGTACGACCGAATGGTTTTTTCTCGGATATGAAGGATTTTTTAGAAATGGCGAAATCGGGACGTGTTTATTTGTTTGGTTCCGGCCATCAAAAATTCAATCCTATCCATGGCGATGACCTGGCAAGGGCCATTGTAGCTACCTTGGATGAAGGCAACAAAGAACTGTCTATTGGAGGTCCGGATGTTTTAAGCTTGAATGAAATAAGTGAACTTGCACTAAAAACCTTGAACAAACCCGTTAAAATGGTGCATTTGCCGGATTGGTCCAGAAAACTGACCATTTGGTTTTTGCGAACTTTTACCAGTGTCAAAACCTATGGACCCATCGAATTTTTTCTCACCTTAATGGCAGAGGATTGTATTGCCCCCTGTTTTGGGACCCATCATTTGGAGGATTTTTACAAGGAAGTAGTTCAAAACAATATCTGACCAAAATGAAAAAAATAAACGTTTTTGGAAGAACTGCGCTGGGTATTGTAATGGCCTACGTTCTATTTCACATACTGATTTTATTGCAACTCATCCCATCCCATGTGGTTTGGGGAGGAAAAATAATGGAACCCAAAACAATCCTAATTTTAGAATGGGTAGCGCTTTTGGTTATGTTGTTTTTAGGCAGTGTGATTCTAATGAAAACCAAAGTAATTCCCAACAAATGGCAAGAGAAAACCCTAAATAGATGGTTAATGGTGTTTTCCGTATATTTTATACTCAATACCCTTGGTAATCTGCTGGCAGAAACTATTTTTGAAAAATCGCAAGCCCTGCTTACCCTTATTTTAGCGCTAAGTTTATTTAAAATATCCAAACGTAATCCATGAAAGCTCCCGACCCAAATACTCGTTTCCCCTTACCAAACTACCAGACGCTTTGTTTTCTGAAAAACATCGTTACAAATCCGAATATCATTGTTGGGGATTATACCTATTACGATGATTTTGAAGATGTTGCCAACTTTGAAAAAAACGTCAAATACCATTTCGATTTTATTGGGGACAAGCTCATCATAGGGAAGTTCTGTATGATCGCCTCCGGTGCTACCTTTATTATGAACGGGGGCAATCATCTCACCGAAGCCGCAACGGCCTATCCTTTCGCCATATTTGGAGGTGCCTGGGAAAACGCCATGGAGGGTAAAAGCTATCCCACAAAAGGGGATACCATTATCGGCAATGATGTATGGATAGGCCACGGGGCAACGATTATGCCGGGAATACACATAGGAGATGGTGCCATTATTGCCACAAAGGCAGTGGTTACAAAAAATGTGGAACCTTACAGCATTGTGGGGGGCAATCCTGCAAAACCAATTAAAAAACGCTTCTCCCAGGCTACCATTTCCAAGTTATTGGAACTACAATGGTGGCATTGGGGTATAGAAAAAATCACCCAAAATCTAGGGAAACTCACCAGTAATCCGGAAGCGTTGTTTTAAAAACTTACATAGTATGTTCCAGACGGCTTAGCACTTTAAGTGTTAAGCCTTTTTTGTTCATCCAACTTTTCCTTTCCCGATACTAAAACCTAGAAATAGTAGGGAAAACAAAAAGGTTTGGAATCATAATTCAGGACGATGCGCCTTCCTATGTACAGTTTTTTTGCCTCATCAATTCATTACGAATCAAAAACAAAAATTTAAAACACATTACAATGAAAAAACTATTCATCATCGGTCTAACACTTTGCACGTTAAGTATTTTTTCACAGGGTAACAAGGAATCTGTATTGAGTAATGGTTCCGATTATAAGTACCGGGTGAGCTTTCCTGCCATCATCCTAGGTAATATTGGTAAAGGAGGCGAAAGAACAAATACACAACATATTGAGCTTCATGTGAAGCGCGAATTGGATTCCAAAAACATCATCGGTGTAAAATTCGCCACTTGGAGGTTGTTTCAGCCCATGGGCATACAGTGGTGGGATGGACTATTGGATAAAATAGATTCCGAAAGTGAGTTCTATCCCGGCTACCTACGTGAAACGGGTATTGGAATTTCATACCAACGCATGCTCTGGAAAGGATTGTTCGCTACGGTAGAAGTGCTACCGCAATACAAAACCTATCTAGACCTAAACAATGAAAAAATAGCCAATGGATTCAAGCTCTACACGTCTTACCATCTAGGTTATCATATTGCTTTCGGAAAAAAGAAGCGCATTTTTATTGAGCCCCAGGTCCATTTTCAAAATTGGATGTTCGATACCAATACCCCGGACGCCTTTAAACAATTGGACAATCGATGGAAATCCTATTTCCTTTTTGAACCGAATCTGTACGTTGGAATCAAATTTTAAAAATAACCCCAAAGCGATACAGTCCTCGATGGGACATCAAGTAAGACTTTGGAGTATAGTGATTTAACAACGATTTTCTAACTACTACACAATGAAATATCTATTTACAGCAATTTGTATTGTGCTATCCTGTACTTTAATCGCGCAAAGCCCTAGGCTTGATTCAAAACGTGTGGATACCACCCAATTTGTGAAAATTGGGGACAGTAAGCAATTCATCAGTATCAAAGGGAATGAAAGCAAGCCCCTTATGCTGTATTTACATGGTGGGCCTGGAGCGGCGAGCGCATCCCACAGGGAACAAATCACCCATATTCTGGAAGAACATTTCTTGGTGGTCCATTGGGACCAAAGAGGATCAGAAAAATCGACGCTCGGTAATTTAAAAGCGCCCACCCTTTCGATTATGACACAAGATGCCGAGGACATCTTTGAATATCTATTGGAAGCGTTTCATAAAGACAAAATGATAGTGGTAGCCAATTCTTGGGGAACCGTTTTAGGGTTCCATTTGGCAACAGAATATCCAAATAAAATAGCCTCATTGGTGGCCATTAGTCCCGTATTGGATAATCAAAAAAGTCAAAACACGGCCCAAGCCAAACTGTTAAAACACTACAGGGAACGGAACAATAAGAAAGCCGTTGGGCAACTTAAAGCTGTACATATACCTTATGAAAATGTTGAGGATATGGCCGTTCAATTTAAATGGATCAGTGATTACAAGGGAACTCCCATTCC
This sequence comes from Maribacter aurantiacus, assembly GCF_005780245.1. Taxonomy (NCBI): domain Bacteria; kingdom Pseudomonadati; phylum Bacteroidota; class Flavobacteriia; order Flavobacteriales; family Flavobacteriaceae; genus Maribacter; species Maribacter aurantiacus. The sequence goes on from NZ_VBUK01000006.1 coordinate 116,654, forward strand.
AGCAAATGAATTTGTGCAATACATGAAATTCTTTAAGGAATGGGAGCCACAATGGATGCCCCTTTATAAAGAACTGTATAGCATTAACGCAATAAAGCATGGAACCCATTTTAAAATCCCCGTATATGTAATCATAGGAGAGGACGATTTAACCACCGGTTTTGAACTCACACAAAAATTTTATAAAAAACTAGAAGCACCCGAAAAGCAACTGTTTCGGCTGAAAAATGTGGGTCATCAAATACCGATGTACAAATCCGTAGAAATGCAAAACTTGATATATAATGTCTTGGCGAAGGCAAACAAGTAATCAATCCAAAGTAAAAGGAATAGTTAGGTTTCAAATTATAATTCAAGACGATTTGCTTGAATAGGTATCCCAACTTTGTAACATCAATATAAAACAATCAAAAAACGAACAATCATGAAATTAAAGATTCACGAATACCTATTAAAATTAAATAACAAAGGCATGAGTAAAACAATTAAAGAACAAATTTTACCTAAAATGGCTTGTGTAGCCTTTGCATTCGTATCAAGTATAACGTATGCACAAAACACACATTCTGTAACAACAACACAGAGGGACGGTTTCTTCTTAGAATTCCAAGTAGGCGGAGGTATCATCGGTATAGAAGATAGTGCTGGTAATCAAACGTTTGACAAAGCCCAGGGAACGTTTGTTTTTCCAGATGTAAAGTTTGGCCATATGTTGAACGACAATCTCGCCATTACCGTCTCTTTACCGGGAAACATATACGAATTTCAGGACAATGACAGACATTTTGGAGGCTTTATACCCTCCCTACAATATTGGGTAAAAGACCGTTGGTGGATTCATGGAGGTATAGGTTTGGCCGTAGATTCACCAGCACTCTACGACATTAAGGACAACGAAAACGATGATTGGAATTTTGGATGTGCCGTGATGGCCAGTACGGGCTATGAGATCTACAAAAAGAATAATTTTGCACTGAATGTTCAGTCCAAGCTAGTACTGGGCAGGGTTTTTTTAGCAGGAGATGCGCATAGGGACGCAGTAAGCCTTAACATCGGGCTAGGGTTCAGTTGGTTCTAATAAGGGACTATTTTAAATGGAGTATCTTACATAACGAAAGCAATACAATGAAAAATAAGGTAATACGAACCATAGTACTCTTTGTTTCCATATGGACTTTTGGTCAGCAGACCGGACCTCAGAAGGTTGTGGAATTATTTTCGGCCGAATTGGAAAAGGAGCCTATCAAAAGTGCTTTTCTGCACGTCTATTCAAAATCCAAAGGAATTGATATTCGGTTGGCGGAAAGTACCGTGAATTCGGAAAATGCTTTAACAATCAATACTCCATTTTATACGGCCAGCATTACCAAAATGCTCACGGCTACCGCTGTAAGCATGTTAAAGGACCAAAAGAAACTGAATTTTGAAGATAAAATCGCCCAACATCTACCAAAATCACTGATTGAAAAGCTGCACGTATTGGATGGAAATGAGTACTCAAAAGACATTACCATAGCGCATCTTCTGCAGCATACATCAGGTTTACCGGACTATTTTACGGATGACACCCTTGATGGTAGTCCCAATATCATTAATCAACTGTTAATGAATACCGATAAGATATGGTCTCCCGAGGAACTCATTGAGTTTTCAAAAGAGAAGATGGTACCCCATTTTGCCCCGGGTGAGGGTTACGATTATACGGATACGGAATATGTGCTGTTGGCACTGCTGATAGAAAAGGTAAGCGGCCTTTCCTTGAACGAATTTTTTAAACAGCATATTTTTAAGCCTTTGGGAATGAACGGTTCCTATATCAATCTAAAATCATCGCCGTTGAAAAATGAAATGGCCATGGCCGAATTTTATGCTGGCGATGCGGAGCTATCAACGCTAAAAAGTTTAAGTGCCGATTGGGGTGGAGGTGGTCTGGTCGCAACAACCCAAGATTTAACCCGATTCCTTCAGGGATTCAACAACGATGCATTGGTAAAGAAAGAAACCCGTCAGGACATGCAGCAATGGGTGTATGAAACCGTTGGAATGGATTACGGTTACGGACTTAGAAGAGTATCCTTTAAAGAGCTTTATAATAATGATTCAAATTTAGAAGTAATCGGCCACACGGGTAGTACCGCCTCCTTTTTATGGTACTGCCCGCAATTGGACACCTATGTATCAGGCACTTTAAATCAATTGGAAGCTTCAAAGGGAGCGCTAAATTTGGTGTATGAAATACTTAAATTAATCCAATTAGAATGACATTATAGGTAATAAGCATTAGCCCCTTGCAATACAAGGGGCTAAAAACATAAATGATGAAACACTAAATTTGATTATTTCGTACCAGTTATCGTAACATTGGCACTTAGCTGAATAGCAGAAGTTACGGAGAGGGCCCCGAGATTAAGTCCAGTCGTCGATTCCACTTGCAAAAGTGAGTTAAAGCTAACCACGTCACCTTCCTCTTTATATGAGGCAAAGACCAGCTCATATTCACCTTCAGCCAAGAAATTCAGGCTGTATTCATTGTTCAGTCCACTTACTTCAGAACTGGTAACAGCATTTGCGAAAGTTACGTTGCTATCTCCCTTCCCATTTGTTTCCACTTCGGCATTAAATGCTCCTTTCTCATAGGCATATACAATAATTTTATCGGAGGTATTTTGGACATCGTTGGCAATTCCGGAAATCATTCCCGTAGTTTCCTTGTTAAGAGTACGTATACCTGCTGACAGCTCTGCCATTGTGACAAATTCAAAATTATTGGATACGGTTCCCTGTTCTTCCTTTATGGTCTTTCTTAGGTCAAAATCTATAATTATCTCATTGGTATTGGAGGCAAATATTTCATAAGAATCAGTGATACTTATTTTGTTGGAAGCGGCCTCCAGTTTATCCTTTTCTCCATTGACCATCTCTACATAACAGCCTGGGGCATTCCCCGAGGCATCCATATCATAGTCCAACTCCAATTCAATATTGGAATAAGAACCTGCTTCTAACTGCAAGTTTCCTAAAGTTTTAGTCTGTCCATTGACCAAAGCGGCCAAATCGAAGGTTGTTTTGTTAAAACCCTCTAAGGAGGTACCATCTACCTTAATGTCAGAAACCGTAACAAAGACCGCCTCAACATTGGCGTTATCGATTGGTGCATCAGTAATCATGAAAGTAGTTTCATAAGATTCAGCACCCATCTCCGAACCCCCATTATCATCCTTACTGCACGAAGTCATGAGGAATATGGTTGTTAATGCGATCGTTACTGTTTTTAAATGATTTTTCATGTCTATTAATTTTTATGATTTGGACCTATATAACATCCGAAAGTGAATTTTCCCTATATAAAAAGTGTTAAAATTTTTCAAAATAAGCCTTACGCCACTATTCGAATTACTTAATCATTTGTTCTTTAATCCGTTAAGCCATTTAACTATTTTGGGCCTAAAATTCCTCTTTTCGAATTAGAATTTTTTAGACAAGCCAAATCCACAATAAGGAAAGATGCCAATATGTGCCAATAACACTATAAATATTAGCGGCCATCTTTCTTTTTCCTTTGTGAATTGTTTTAGAAATACAATTTCAGTACATGAATCACGTTTTATTTATGTCGACTATTTGTTTGTCAAGCAAGTAATTCAATAACTATGGGAACTAAAAGTCTAAAAATTATTCTCCTATTATTCTCAGTTCTTATTTCCTGTTCAAAGGATACAGGAAATAGCACCGAAATTATTGAAGATGAGAATGGAAACCCCATCGAAGTGGACACTTCTGTAAATAAAAAAAGTGTAGGGGATTCGGCGAACGATCTTTTATCATCTGGTAGTTTTGAAAAGTTGATTTTGGAAATATTGTATGTGGGCGAACTGAACCCAACTTCTACAACTTTGGATAATTTTAAGGAATTCTTGGAAGCCCGGTTGAACAAGCCGAAAGGAATTGAAATTATTCTGCGACAAATTGAAAAGGTAGACCAAGAATTTTATTCTATACAGGACATAAGAAATTTAGAGGACACGCATCGCAGTAAATTCAATGAGAAAGGGACGATTGCGGTAAGCGGTATCTTTATAGACGGCGAGTATGACCAAAATACCGAAAACGGTTCGGTATTAGGTGTGGCTTATCGTAATACCTCATTTGTAATTTTTGAGCAGACTATAAGAGAATTTAGCAATCAACCTTTGGCTCCCAGTTTGTCCACTTTGGAAACAGTTGTGGTAAATCATGAGATGGGGCATTTACTCGGGTTAGTAAATGCTGGAACTACCATGCAGACAAATCACCAAGATATCGAGCATGGTAGGCATTGTACGAATGAAAACTGTCTCATGTTCTGGACAGCCGAAACAGGAGAAGGATTGCTTAACATGTTGACCGGAGGTTCCGTTCCACCGCTGGATGCGCTTTGCATTTCGGACTTGCAGGCAAATGGTGGAAAGTGATAAATCAATTATCCTATTCAATAAAAAATATTTGGCTTTAGATGAACCTATTTTAAGGCCAATCCGCAGCCGACTTTTAAATAATTAGTAATCTATATTTTTTTTAGGTTGTCTAAGCTTATTTTAAATGCCTCAACATTTTTCATACTCATCCTAATTATAAATTCTATACTTTAACAAAATATACGTAGAAAATATTAGTTATTTAAAATTGAAATTTTAAAAAGTGGCAAATCAAAAGATTGATTTGGCAAGTCAAAAAAACGCTCATAGCTAATTTAGCTTTGATTTTTTTCAAGAAAGTTGGATTAAAAGAATCCCTTATACCTCCAATGACGGAAATAATAAAGTTGGAATTTTATTATTTCTAAAGAGGGCAAAGTTTTGGAGAATCCTTTTACACCGCTATTGTTGCAAATTAAAGCTTCGCTTTAATTTAGCTAAATGCGAAAGATTTTAATCTACTGGAGTAATGGATTTAGATAATCCTCAAAACCCTCATTGCAAATGACAAAGTGAAGGCTCCCGCCTTCGCACTTTTTGCTTTCAAATATTTATACCAATTTTGTTTGCGACTCCTTTGAAAGCAAAAAGTGAACTGTTTTCACAGTTCACTTTGACATTCAGTCGGGATGACAGGATTTGAACCTGCGACCACTCGACCCCCAGCCGAGTGCGCTACCGGACTGCGCTACATCCCGAAACTTCAATATAAGAACCAAACATATGTTGGCCTTGTAGTTTTAAGACCTTGCCAGAACATCCTGTAGTGCAGTTTATCCTGAGCTCGCCTGCACTGAGCGCAGACGAAGTGTCGAAGGGCTACATCCCGAAATTGGATGGCAAAAATAAAAAAGTAAAATAGATTACTCCCTATCTTTTTGCAAATTTTAAACCCAAATTATGCATTAGGACTTCGTTGTGAGGGTCCAAAATACATTAAACACAAGTGTTTTCTTAATTTTAGCATAGCACCGCTATGGTGAAATTAAGAAACAGCAAAAAGCGTGTGTTTGCAGTAGTTTGGAGCCATAATGGATTTTCTACTGCATATTTTGGGTATACTATCGTAGACTTTCTATCCATTCGAACATTCGTTCCGTCCAGCCCCTTAAGTGATTATCTTTACTTGCCAAGGAGAATCCATGGCCACCTTTCGGGTAAATATGCATGGTAGCTGAGACGCCGTTATCCCTTAAGGCTTGAAAGAACAACAAACTATTTTCAACGGGAACCGCCCCATCATCCGTGGCATGCATCAAAAAGGTTGGAGGTGTATCCGCAGAAACTTGTTTTTCATTGGAAAAGTGTCCGATCATAGCTTCGGACGGATTTTCACCAATCAAGTTTTTCTTGGACCCTCCGTGGGTCTTGCCTCCAAAAGTGATTACAGGATACCCCAAAGCCATAAAATCCGGTCTGGCACTTAGTTTATCCACTGTGTCCAAAGGCTCATACACCTTTTCATTGTAATGCGTCCCTAAGGTAGAAGCTAAATGTCCTCCTGCTGAGAATCCTATAATTCCTATTTTATCCGATTTGATATTCCAACTTTCGGCCTTACTACGCACCAAACGTATGGCGCGTTGGGCATCGATCAGGGGCACATTGTGCTTGTCCACTTGCGATACCTCGGAAGGCAATCGGTACTTAACCACAATACCGGCAATGCCTTTTCCATTTAAAAATTTCGCAATATCCGTTCCTTCCCAGTCATAGGCCAGAACCCCATAACCTCCACCCGGAAATATCAACATAGCTTCTCCCGTGGCATTGCGCTCAGAAGGCAAATACACCTCAATAGTGGGGTCTTGCACCTTACTGATAATGAGAATACCTTCTTCTCTATTAGTCTCTTTCTCCTCGCTCTTAACGTGGTTTGGTATTTTGCCGTTGGGCCAAAGGGGCATGATGGTATCCTGTGCGGAGATTGTCATACAAATTAGAACTATAACACCATAAAAAAGCTTCTTGATCATTTCCATTTTTTAAGTCAATTTATTCACAGTCCCAGGTAAAGTTGGCTATTTTATCGTTGGATGCCGATGCGAGGTTATAATGCCACCATTCCGTGCGTATGGACCAAAAGCCATGCTTTTCCATCGTTTCCTTTAAAAATTTCCGATTGACCAAAATTTCTAGGGGAAGGTCCGTAGTATCATGATAGGCCTTTTTCCCGAAAAAATCAAAATCGGTTCCCATATTCAATTCCTTCCCCTCCATATCCACCAAGGTAATATCCACTGCCCCTCCTTTATTATGAATGGAACCCTTTACCGGATTCGCCACATATTGTGGGTTGGGAACAATCTCCCACATCTTGTACTGAACGGAATTGGGCCGGTAGCAATCGTAGAACTTTATTTTTACACCTTCCTTTAAAAAGTCCTTATTAGCGGCAATTAGGGCCTTCGCGGTTTTGACCCGGGTGTAGCATTCGGCACATTTATATACCTTGGCCTTTAAGAAGTTATTTTCAGTGGCATAGCGCATGTCATAGGCAAAGTCATCACTAAAGTCGGCCAGCCTAATAAAGGTAGTATCGGCCAGACCATCAAAACTTTTTAGTCGGATTTCCTGAACTGGTGCTTCCTCGATCATGGTATCCTTTTTATGTATTTTTTCGGGGATTACTGACTCCTTTTCCTTTTTATTTCCCGACTTACAGGAAACAATCAATAGACAGAAAAGCATTCCAAAAAGGTATTTCATACTTGCAATTATTGCGCTTAAATTACATCTAATTGAGGGAACTTCCTAAAAGCTGCTCGCCTTAAAAACAGGGTTTTAAATTTTAATGCCGATTCTTGCAATTATGCGTAAATTGAAGCTTGTGAAAAATCAAACCCAAATTATGTGTTCAAGAATTTCCCTCGTTAGTATTCTAATCCTTTTTTTAGCCTGTAAAAACAAATCCGAGCCAACGGACGCACCTCAAGAAGAACCTGCTTCCATATGGCTGTTAGGTTTTGAAAAGGCCGAAAAAAATCCGATCATGATTCCCGATTCCACCTACATATTTACCGACCCAATTACCCAAAATGAGGTTCGCTGGCAAAAGGCGGATGTCTTTAATCCCGGGGCCATTGTAAAAAACGATACCGTCTATCTCCTGTTTCGGGCCGAGGATAACCCCGATGCAATCTTAGGTGGACGCACCTCAAGAATCGGGCTTGCCTATAGTACCAATGGTATTGATTTCACCAAATATCCGGAACCGGTTTTCTTTCCACAGGACGACGCATTCAAGAAATGGGATTATCCGGGGGGCATGGAAGACCCTAGGATCGTAGAAACGCCTGATGGTACGTATCTTATGTACTACACCAGTTGGAATCAGGATGTAGCCCGACTTTCGGTAGCGTCTTCAGATGATTTGAAAAATTGGACCAACCATGGCCCCATATTTCAAAGGGCCTACGACGGTAAATTCTTGGATGTTTGGAGCAAGTCGGGTTCCGTAGTGACGGAATTAACCAATGGCCGTTTAATCGCCAAAAAGTTCAATGGTAAATACCTCATGTATTGGGGAGAACTTTTTGTAAATCTTGCCGAAAGTGAAAACGGCATAGACTGGACACCCCTACTCGATGAAAATGGCGAACTCCTTCATGTATTTAAACCGACCTTGAACGAATTCGATAGTCACCTGACCGAACCTGGACCCCCTGCATTATATACAGAAAATGGGATTTTGTTGTTGTACAACGGAAAGAATCTTTCCGGCGAAGGTGCAACCGACCAATATCCAGAAGGCACCTATTGTGGCGGGCAGGTACTCTTTGATAAAGAAAACCCAACCAAGATGCTAGAACGACTGGCAATCCCTTTCATTTGCCCCAGCTTGCCCCATGAAGTCAGCGGGCAATACAAGGCCGGAACCACCTTTATACAAGGATTGGTCTATTTTAAGGACCAATGGTTTCTGTACTATGGGACGGCAGATTCCATGGTGGGATTGGCGATTAAGAAGTAGATAGAAGTTAGGGATTAGGGGTTAGGTGATAGGAGTAAGTATTAAAAATTGATGTATGCGTCCAATTATTTTTATTATCTGGTATTGCTGTTTCGGACTCTTATGGTCCTGCAAAGAACAGATTCAAGAGGCAAAAAAAAGCGATGAAGGAAGACCCAATATCGTCTTAATCATGGCCGATGACCAAGGATGGGGCGATTTGAGCTTTCATGGCAATACCAATCTGAACACTCCCAATATCGATGCCATTGCCAAAAAAGGGGTATCCTTTACCAATTTCTTCGTACAACCTGTCTGCTCCCCTACTCGAGCGGAACTTTTGACCGGAAACTATTTTACCCGACTTGGGGTGCATGATACCTCGGCAGGCGGCGAGCGAATGGACATTGGTGTACCCACGATTGCCGAAATATTAAAAAACTACGGATACAAAACCGCCGCTTTTGGAAAATGGCACAACGGCATGCAACCGCCATATAATCCCAACGCCAGAGGTTTTGATGAATTTTATGGATTCGCCTCGGGGCACTGGGGCAACTATTTTAGTCCGCTGTTGGAACACAATGGAGAATTGGTCCAAGGCAATGGTTTCTTGGCAGATGACCTAACCGATCGTGCCATTTCCTTTATTCAAACCCACAAAAATAAACCCTTCTTTGTCTATCTTCCTTTAAATACGCCCCACAGTCCCATGCAGGTTCCGGATGCGTATTGGAACCGATTCAAGGACAAAGAACTTGTGATGAACTATCAAAATCCGGAGGAGGAAGACACTCAATTTACACGGGCCGCTTTGGCCATGGTGGAAAATATCGATGCGAATGTAGGTCGGATTTCAAAGGCTTTAAAAAATCTTGCTTTGGAGGAAAACACGATTGTCGTTTATCTATCGGACAATGGCCCCAATGGATGGCGGTGGAACGGCGGATTGCGGGGCAAAAAAGGTGCTACCGATGAAGGCGGTGTTAAAACGCCCTTTTTTATCCAATGGAAGGACCATATCAAACCGGGTATCACAGTAGAAAGAATTGGTGGGTCCATCGATATCACCCCTACCCTATTGGGGTTGTTGGATATTACCGATACCGAATTTAAAGCCGATGGGATAAATTTGGCCCCGTGGATTTTCGAACCAAATTCGGACTACAAGGACCGAATTATTTACAACCACTGGGCCGGGCGCACCAGTTTAAGAACCCAACAATACCGTTTGGATGATGAAAACCGGTTGTACGATATGGTCAGCGACCCCGAACAAAAATTGGATATTGCCCAAAAACTCCCCAAAATTCGGGATTCGCTACTACAAGAAAAACTGAAATGGCTGTCAAAATACCCTCCGCTCACCAAGGAAACGGACGACCGACCCTTTACCTTGGGCCATCCCAATTTCAAGTTTACCCAACTACCCGCCAGGGATGCAATGGCAACAGGAGACATTGAGCGTAGTAACCGATTTCCCAACAACACGTTCTTTACGAATTGGACCCAGACCAAGGATTCCATTTACTGGGATGTAGAAACCTTAAAAAAAGGAAGTTATCAAGTTACCCTCTATTATACCATACCCGAGGGAAATTCGGGTGCCGAAATCCTGCTACAACAAGGAAGAAATACCTTAAGGACTACAATTTCAGAAGTATACGACCCGCCGCTCAAAGGCATGGAAAACGACCGGGTAGCCCGTATGGAATCCTATGTAAAGGATTTTAAACCGTTGAATATGGGCGTAATGGAATTGAATGCCGGTAGAATGCCGCTCGTATTAAAACTAGACCGAATAAAAAGTACAGGCCCGGATGTCCGACTTTTGCAATTTGAACGCATAGAGTGAATCCTTTTTTCTATTTTGTGCTCACTTAAACCATTTTTATGTCGACCAAGAATATTTCCCGCAGAAACCTATTGAAAACAGGTACCCTATTCGCTGTCTCGGCTTCATCGGGATGGGCCTTTGGCAATACTTTTACACAAGAAGTCGGTTGGGATGCACAGGAACCCAAACATTCGCTCCCGTTTAGGGTAAGCCTAAATACCTCGACCTTAATGGCATACCAACTTCCGGTTGATGTCCAGATTGAAAAGGTAATCGCTGCCGGTTTTGATGGAATTGAATTATGGATGCGGGATATCATGACCTATTTGGAAAAAGGGGGCACCACACAAGCCTTAAGGGAAAAATTGCAGGCCGGTAACCTGAGATTGGAAAATATCATTGGTTTTTCGGAATGGTGCAGTGATGACCCTGAAAAAAGGAAGAACGCCCTAGAACAACTTCGCAAGGAGATGACGATCATTAAGGAATTGGGCGGCGAACATATCGCGGCACCCGTTATGGGAATTTCCAAGTTGGAACCTTCTAAAATGGGCGAATATGCGGAACGCTACCGTGCCATTCTCGATTTGGAGGCGGAAACCGGGGTGATTCCCGTCCTAGAACTTTGGGGCATGGGGGCCTTGCACAAGGTGTCTGACTGTGCACAAATTATCATAGAAACAGGCCATCCAAAGGCGTCCCTACTTTTGGATTTCTATCATGTGCATCGCGGTGGAAATTCCTGGGATACGGTCGATGTACTCAACGGCGCCAAATTGCCCGTAATGCACATGAACGACTATCCCTCTGAACCCTCCTACGATAAATTAACGGATGCCGACCGTGTGTTACCCGGGGAAGGGGTCTGCCCGTACGATTCCATCGTTCCAAAACTGTATGAAGCGGGATTTAGGGGCGGATTCTCCGTGGAGCTTTTCAACAAGGGATACTGGGATTCCATGGATGCCGATACCCTGCTCAAAAAGAGTTTTGAAAGTACCGTATTGGTGCTGAGTTCAGCACTACAAAAAGCGGGACGTTACTAGCCTATTCCATTCTTAAAATTTCGCTATCCAAATAACCAATTCGTTCCGCCTTGGCTTCAAAATTCAAATCTTTAGATAACGGTTTTACGTAGACCTTCCAAATGGAATCCTGGGGAAGTTTCCAAACAATCGTAGCGTCCCGTTGCGGGGAAATCAACTGGACGACGGAATCCTTCATGTCAACCTCTAAGGGAGGCAAACGCTTTGCTTTTCCATCGGGGAGCCATTGGGCGATAAGTTCCCGCTCCGGGATTCCACCTAAATCCTTACTTTCCTTGATCCATTCATCTAGAATGTTTCGGTAGAAGATGAGCGTATCCTGCAAATCGGGATTTCCTGCGAGGTTGTCCAGTTCATAAGGGTCGTTTTGCAAATCGTACAATTCCTCCTCCGGTTTGGTGGAATGCAACCAAGCTGCCTGTTGTTCGTTCAAGGCTCCTTCGTTATAAAGTGTACGTAACGCTTGCATCATCGGCATTTGCTCGCGATAGGAAACGGGCAACGCGTGACTTAGTTCCGTATTGTAACTTTTAATGTATTTATAGCGCTTGCTACGTACGGCGCGCAATCGGTCATAAATTTCATCAAACCGATCTGACGTATGGAACGTATAATTGGGTTTCTTTTTAACCTCATACTTCCCAAACTGTGCCACGCCCTGCATGACTTTTGGCGGTTCAATACCTGCTAGCGAAAGTAGTGTTGGGGCATAATCGATAAAACTTATCAAACGGTCATCATAACTTCCGGCGTTCTCGTTCTTGGGAAATTTGATAATCAAGGGCACTTTTACCCCTGTATCGTACAAGGCCCTTTTATGTCGAGGGAAGGGTCCCCCATGATCACCATAGAAAAAGATAATGGTGTTTTCATACAGGCCGTCTTCCTTCAAGTCTTCCAAAACCACTCCAATCTGGTCATCCAAACGCTTCAGGTTACTATAATTCACGGCCAAATCATGTCTGATTACCTCCGAATCCGGGAAATAAGGAGGTACCTGTACATTTTGCGGATCGACAAAAAGTGAATCCTGGCCCCTGTTCCAAATTTGGGACTCGTGGCACACAGCAAAATTGAACACGGTAAAAAATGGCTGACCTTCTTTACGTTTTCTCCAATGGCGTTCCCCGCTGCTCTCGTCCCAAGCCGCATCGGTCCTTTCAAAATTGTAATCCTCCTTAGGACCATTGGCGGTGTAATAACCAATTTTTCGTAGGTATTCTGGAAACATTTTCACTCCCTCCGGCACCACAGGGGAGTAGCTGGGCAAGCTATCCAATAGAGGTTCATTGATTGGCGCCCAGGGTTTATGTGTTCTCATATTATGGGTTCCCAAGGTCGTGGGATACATGCCAGTAATAATGGAGCTTCTGGCCGGGGCACATACGGGAACCGGAGCCACGGCATTTGTAAATACGACTCCGTCGTTTGCAAGCGATTCCAAATTTGGTAAGGATATCGTGGAATCCCCATACATGGGAAACCATTCCGGGGATTGATCTTCGGCAACCAGCCAAACGATATTGGGAAGGTCATGAGAGTCCATAATTCGATTGTCCTTTTCCTTTTCGGAACAACCAAAAAATAAAAAAGCTAGTAATGGGGTAATCAGATATTTAGAAGGCATAGGATTAAATCGATAATCCCATAAATATATGGTTTTTACAAACAAAAAGCCGTTCAAAGTTTCTGCTGAACGGCTTTTACTCAATCTATTGATTTTGAACTATTCAAGACTTTCCAAAAATTGCAGGCTTTGGGGAACTTGCTCCACCACCCGGCTTGATTCGTCCTCAATGAACATGTATTCCAGACCTAGTTTTTTGGCTTCGGCAACCACTCCGGCAATATCCACCTGTCCCGTTCCCAATACCACGTTTGTCTCTACATCCTCATGGCCGGTATTATTACCCTTTACACCATGCTCCATGTCCTTTAAATGCAATAAAGTCATTTTCCCGGGATACTTTTTCATGAGCGCTACCGGATCGGCCCCACCATGTTTTGCCCAATACACATCAAGTTCGAAGGTGAAATCGGTTGCATTCTTGGCCATATAGTCAAAGAACGTACCGTCCTCATACGGTCTAAACTCATAGCCGTGGGCATGATAGGTCAAGGTCAAACCCGCTTCCTTCAAGCGCTTTCCGGCCGTATTGAAAACATCCGTGGCATGTTTGGTCTCTTCCAAGGCCCAATTGTTCCCATCATGGGGAACCCATGCGCACATGACATATTTAGCCCCGAAATCCTTGGCATTCTGGATGACCTTGTCCACATTTTTTTCCAAATCATTGAAATCCGCTCCAACGCTCACAACCTGTAGATCATGCTCCTTTAATAGTCCTTGAAAGTCCTCTAAAGGCATTCCATAGGTACCGCCACCTTCAATCTTTGAGATTCCCCATGAATTGATGAGTTTTAGGGTTCCGGGAACATCTTCCTTAAACTGGTTTCTAAGGCTATACAATTGCAACCCGACTTCCTGGGCGCTAGCGCCGAACGCCATACATCCAATAGCAATTACCGTTAAAAGCTTCTTCATTTTCTTTGTAATTAGGTTAGAAGGTTTCCTTCATCGTCCCATTCCGCAATGACGTTTCGCTTGCTTTGGTCCACGCATTTAGCAATCCATTCCGGGTCATACGCTACGCCATGTTGGTCCAGCACATCCTGCGGAACACCGTCCCAGACATTGGGCTGGTTGCCCTTGTAACCCAAATCCGCTATGCCCACTTTGGAGGTGTAGTAACCGGTAACCGTCAAGCCCCGCATCATGTAGAAGAATTGAATTTCCAAAGGCTGTTCGGATAATGGCTTCTCAGTATCATGCCAGCAAATGGCATCACAGATCTGTTTTTTCTGCTCTAAGGTGGCCGATTTAAACTCGGTGCCAAATTCCGTATTGCTCTTATGGTCCAACCACATGAGTCCGCCCAACAACGTAGGAGCCATCTCCGGAATATCCTTGCCCATAAATTCCACCAGCTCGGGTACTCCCGCCTCTATGGGTCCGCCATGGGGTTCTTTTGGCGGAAGGATAACCACGCTCAAAGCGGCAATGGTTTCCATTTCATGCTCGTTGAACAACTGTTCCGCCTGTAGTTTTTCCAAACGTTCCAGCTCTGCAGGGGTCCTTCCAAAATATTTGTCGCTACTTTCCGTAATGGCCTGGTCTACGGCTTCCGTAGTTTCCGTTTTACAGGAATTGAAAACCAGTCCCGATCCTGCCGCTGCCCCACCAAGAAGTAGGGTCTGTAAACTCTTTCTTCTGTCCATCTTCTTAAATATTTTGCTTCTTTAATTGATCGATTATATAGTCCGATGCCCTCCAGGATAAGGCCATGATCGTCCACGTACAGTTCTTGTCCGCTTGCGATACGAAGGGTCCCGCATCTACAATGAACACATTATCACAGTCGTGCAATTGTTGAAATTTATTGGTCACGGAAGTTTTGGGGTCATCCCCCATACGGGTCGTTCCTACCTCGTGAATAATTTGTCCAGGAGCTAACAGGCCGTAGTTTTGGTCCTTCCCGGGTTTTTCACTCAATGGGATACCGCCCATGTTATGGATCAGTTCCTCAAAGGTATCCTGCATGTGCTTGGCCTGATTGATTTCATACTGAGAGTGCTTGTAATTGAATTTTAGGACAGGGATACCGTATTTGTCTACGGTGGTGGGGTCTATTTCGCATCGGTTTTCCCTGAAGGCGATGGCTTCCCCTCTACCTCCAAATCCAATGACCGAACCGTAATATTTCTTTACATCGTCCCGTAGACTATCACCATATCCGCCAACCTTTAATCCGAAAAACTTATTCATGCCGTTGGGATCAAAACCGAAACCGTAATTGGGTTGTCCCATGCCGCCCCAAACCTCAATGTGGTAGCCGCGGGGAAAATCCAACTTGGAGTTGTCTCCCCACCATGGGGAATAGACGTGCATACCTCCTACCCCGTCTTCGTTGTAGGAGACCTTTCGGTTCAAAAGACCCGGTATTACCCCAGATGCACTGGCACCTGTAGAGTCGTGCAAATATCTACCTACGACATCGCTGCTATTGCCCAATCCATTGGGATGCTGCTTGCTTTTTGAGTTAAGAAGTATCCTAGCGGAACTACAGGCGGATGCACCCAGAACGACGACCCGACCTTTTAATTTATATTCTTTTCTATCTTCCTTGTTGATGTAAGAAACTCCAGTCGCCTTGCCTTCCTCATTGGTAGTCACTTCGCGCACCATACAATTGACAAAGAGTTTTACCTTGCCTCCATTTTTTTGAGCCGGAAAGATAAGGCAACTACCTGCGGAGAAATCCGCATATACCTGACAAGAGCGACCACATTGGCCACAATAGAAGCATACGCCTCGTTCGTTATTGATTCTTTTGGTCAACATGGAAAGTCGGCCAGGTATCACCGGAATACCTGTTTTCTTTGCCCCGTTGATATAAAACAATTCGTGCAACCTTGGTTTTGGGGGAGGAAGAAAAAAACCGTCTGGATCGTTCTCACGGCCTTCCTTGGTCCCAAAGACCCCAATGAGCTTGTCCAATTTGTCATAATAAGGTTTTATATCCTCATACCCTATAGGCCAATCATCGCCAAGACCGTCCCTTGATTTCCCTTTAAAATCCTTTGGTCCAAATCGAAGTGAAATACGCCCCCAGTGATTGGTACGTCCTCCAAGCATTCTGGCACGCCACCATTTAAACTCGGTTCCTTCCTCATGGGTATAGGGCTCTCCTTCCACTTCCCAATCGCCCCAAGACTGATCCCATTCCCCAAAGGCCCGATCGGTGCCGGCACCTCTTCTTGGCGAATCGTATGGCCATTTTAACTGGGTCATCGTTTTTGGGTCCGCTGGGTCAAAAAACGGACCCGCTTCAACAACGGCTACGTTGAGTCCTGCATCCGCCAATTGTTTGGTGGCCATTCCGCCACCGGCCCCGGAGCCTACAATAATTACATCATACACTTCGGAGGATTCTTTTATCTGCATAACTTGGTATTTGGTTTATAGTACAATTTATAGAATTATTCAAAATCTAATTAGCCATTTCTCTGTTTGGAAGTATAAATTCATGAATCCTGATGTTTTTATACTCCATTTCTTGAAAATCCCGTACACCAATGAATTAAATTAAAGCTCCTCACTTATAAAAGTTGACGCAGGTAAACCAACCGAATTGAATAAATTTGGAACGTCCGTACTTCTATAAGCATATCGAACCATTTTTGGCTCCTTTGCCTCTTTTGCCTGTACGGTTACGATACCATTTTTGATTTTCGCCTTCGCCGGATACCAAGTTCCATCCGATGATAAAACCTCGAAATGCTCCAAGTCTTTTCCTTTCACGGTAAGCCCTTCATTATGTAAAAAATGAACCATTACTTTATCCCCGATAGCTTCGGCCTTATCGAACAAAGGTCCATAGACAGTTGTATCTAAAACATCATACTGTTGTTTAAGGGCAATGTTCGCCAAACGGATGCCCACATCCTTTTTATTTCTAGGATGGATATCGTCCACGGTACAAATATCACTGGTCATGGCCATACCCGTGTTGGGAAGTGACAAGGTCCTCCTTTGTTGATCCCGAACGATGCCGCCCTCATATTCCCGACCATATTTATAGGGCGCAATCTGTACAAAGTAAAAAGGGAATTCATAACCCCATTTATTTCGCCAGGATTGGATCAACGTACCAAAGGTATTTTCATAGCTTTCAGCGTTGGCCGTATTGGATTCCCCTTGATACCAGAGGGTTCCGCTTATTTTAAAATTCGTTAAGGGAGCGATCATGGCATTGTACAAAATCGACTTTTCAATCGGGACCCAAGGGTTGGGCTTTATAAGTCCGTAGGACTCTTGTAGGGCCGGGTACTTGTCGAATTCCTCTTCCGGTGTCCAGACTTCGGCACAGGAAGCTCCCCAAGAGGAGTCTATCAATCCAATGGGTACATCCATTTCTTCCTGAAGTCGTTCGGCAAAAAAATAGGCAACTGCACTGAATTCGGGCATGGTTTCTGGTGAACAAACCTGCCACGTCCCGGCCAAATTGTCCTGGGGATGATCAGCCGTTCTTTTTTCCACAGTAAACAGCCTAATTGTGGGTTTATCAGAACTAGATATGGCCTCCTCCTTATTGTCCAATCCGCTATTGGCGCTCCATTCCATATTGGATTGCCCGGAACATAGCCACACCTCCCCGATCAAAATATTATCGAGTAGAATCTCATTGGAAGCCCCTTTAAAGGCAATCTCATAAGGGCCACCAGCTCCCGGCGTTTCCACGGATATTCTCCACTTGCCCTTTATCGGCGTTTTAATGGAACGTACCTTGGAATCCCAACCGGTCGTAATCGTAAATTCCTCGCCCGGATGGGCCCATCCGAAGAGGTCAACGGTAGATTCCCGTTGCAAGACCATATTACTGGAAAATATGCTTGGAAGGGTAATTTCCGCCTTCGCAATAGAAACACAGCAAACAAAAAATAGTAAAAACAGTCTCCTCATGATAAATTGTTAATTTAAACCAATCAAATATAAATATTTAATAAGGTTCAGATAATTTTTATGCCAACATGATGTGTTTTTTTGTTTTTATCTGATAACTTACACGAAACTTTTTCACAGTCCAGCATTCTTAAGAAACTATTTATGAACACTGAAAAACAATTTTTAGGTAGACGGAATTTTATCAAAGGTGCATCCGCCGCTTCCCTACTCCTATCCTCCATGAGCAGTTATGGATTCGAATTTTTTGCCGATGAAAAACCAAAAAAAGTAGCACTTATCGGAACCGGTTGGTATGGCACTAGTGATCTGTTCAAACTTATACAGGTTGCCAATGTGGAAGTGGTTTCCCTTTGCGATGTGGATTCGAATTTTCTTAACGATGTCGCGGAACAGGTTTCCCAACGCCAAAAGAACGGGAAAAAGCCAAAGATGTATTCGGATTATCGGGACATGCTCAAAAAAGAAAAACTGGACATTGTATTAATCGGGACCCCAGACCATTGGCATGCCTTAATGTGTATTGAAGCCCTAAAATCAGGGGCACATGTGTATGTCCAAAAACCCATCAGCGTGGATATAATGGAAGGTGAGGCCATGGTGGCTGCCGCCAGAAAATATAACAGGGTGGTACAAGTTGGAACCCAAAGAAAAAGTACCCCACATTTGATCGATGTCAAAAGGGAGATTGTTGATAAGGGGCTTTTGGGCAAGATTGGCCATGTGGAGATGTGCTGCTATTATCACATGAGGGCCAACGGAAACCCTCCCGTACAGCCGGTACCGGAATTTTTGGATTACGAAATGTGGACGGGTCCAGCACCTTGGAGACCCTATGACGGAATTCCACATAGAAGATGGTGGCGGACCTTTATGGAATACGGCAATGGCATTATGGGAGACATGTGCGTACACATGTTGGACACCGTACGATGGATGTTGGATTTGGGATGGCCCAAACAAATAAGTTCAGAAGGCGGCATCTACATACAGAAAGAAGGAAAATCAAATATAGCCGATACACAGACCGCAGTTTTTGAGTATGATGACCTCAATTGTGTTTGGCAACATAGAAGCTGGGGCAACCCAGCGGACCCGGAATATCCCTGGGCCTTCGTAATCTATGGCGAAAAGGGCGTACTTAAAGGAAGTACCATGCAAGCCGATTTTATCCCCTACAAGAACGGCGAACCGATTCATTTCAACGTACTTTACGAGAAAGAGAAATATCCCGAGGATTTGGAGGAAAAGGACAATGAATTGCATGCGGCGCCAGCTACTCGAAGACATATGATCGATTTTCTGGAAGCAATAGCAAATGGCACCAAACCTATAGCGGATATAGAAGATGGACATATCTCAACCGCCAGTTGTATTTTGGCCAATCTTTCCATGGAATTGGGAAGACCTTTGACGTATGATCCCAAAACCAGGACCGTTGTGGGGGATGAAGAAGCTACGGCCAGATTAACGCGCGACTATAGGGAGGATTGGGAACATCCACATCCGGACACCGTGTAATTACTGAAGTTTCTTGGTAGAATCCCGTACCAAAAGGCTTGTTTTGACCACTTTGGTCTCAAATGGTCTATTGGGTTCCTTTATGCGTTTGATCAATAGCTCTGCGGCCTTTTCGCCAATGAATTTTCCATGCTGACTCACCATGGTCAAGGAAGGCGTGACGTATTGTGACAACTGACCGTTCGTAAATCCTACTATGGACACATCCCCAGGAACATTATAACCGCGAGATTTTACGATGTGCAAAATTTTTACCGCCGTAATTTCATCCAAGCCCAGAATACCATCTATGGGTTTGTAGTTCAAAAGGAAGGACATGAGCAAATCAAGATCGTCCTTGGCCGTAAAATTGACCACCAACTTTTCATCGAACTTGATTCCAGCTTCTTCCAAGGCCTTTCTGTACCCAGCCAACCGCAACTTCCCTACGCTCGATTTGCCTATGGGAGAAACGAAAGCTACGTTCTGGCATGCTAGGTTCAAAAAGAATTTTGTAGTCTTATATCCTGCTTCAAAATCGTCTACGATTACCTTATCGCAGTCTATCAACTCGGATACCCTATCGAACAATACCAATGGTATTTGACTCTCCGTTATTTCCCGTAACCCCTCGATTTGTTCCTTTACCTGGGTTTCCTCAGCCAAAGAAATGATAAGACCATCTACCGTTCCCGAATCCAAAAACGCCAAGGTTTTGGACTCCTTTTCATAGGATTCATCACTTATGCAACTGATAATATTATAGCCATTTTCATTGGCCACCTTTTCAATACCATATAATACTTGAACAAAAAAGTAGTTCAAAATATTTGGAACGATGACCCCAATGGTCTTGGTACTTCGGTTCAGAAGATTTAAGGCCAGCTTATTAGGTTTGTAATGATGTTCCTTGGCATACTCCTGTATACGCTTCTTCAAATCCCTACTAATTTCATGGCTGTCGTTGACCGCCTTGGATACCGTAGAGATGGAAACATCAAAATGTTGCGCTATATTCTTTAGGGTAATCTTCTTCATTATCCGATAATCAAATTTTGAATGCCATGGCGCTAGCGCCATGAACCAAATGAATATCTCTATCCTCACCTCGCTTGCTTTAAGCGAGACTGTTTACTTAAAACCAAAAAGGTCTTGAAGCATATCAAGACCTTATTGATAAAAAAATCCTTTGATTAAATATATTGATTTACAATATTTTCAAAAAGCTCTTGTTTGCCACTAACCAGAGGTAACTCGCCGTTCTCCTTGGCAATTTCGTACAAATCCTTCAAGTCCAATTTGCCTTCCTCAAATTCCTTCCCCTTTCCTGAGTCGAAAGAACTATACCGTTTTTTTCTCAAGCTTGAATAAGCAGAGGAGGAAATTATTTTATCCGCGGTTATCAAGGCACGGGCGAAGGTATCCGCACCGCCAATATGTGCTAGGAATATATCTTCCAGGTCCGTAGAGTTTCTTCGGATTTTGGCATCAAAATTAATACCGCCTCCTTGAAGTCCTCCCGCTTCCAAGAATACCAACATGGCTTCAGTAGTTTCAAGGATATTGTTTGGAAATTGGTCCGTATCCCATCCGTTTTGGTAATCGCCCCTATTGGCGTCCAAACTACCCAGCATTCCTGCTTTTCCGGCAACCGCCAATTCATGTTGGAAGGTATGCTGCGCCAAAGTAGCGTGGTTTACCTCTATATTGATCTTGAAATCCTTATCCAATCCATACTCCCTTAGGAAACCAATGGCGGTAGCGGAATCAAAATCGTATTGGTGTTTCATGGGCTCCATAGGTTTTGGCTCAATGAAGAAATTTCCTTTAAACCCTTGGGCACGGGCATAATCCCTACACATGGTCAAAAACTGCCCCATATGGTCCAATTCTCGGCCCATATCAGAATTCAATAGCGACATATAACCTTCCCTACCGCCCCAGAATACGTAGTTTTCACCATTTAGCTCCATGGTAGCGTCCAAGGCCATTTTAATTTGGGCACCTGCCCTTGCAACGATATTGAACTCGGGATTGGTCGCCGCACCGTTCATATAACGTGGATTTGAAAAACAGTTGGCCGTTCCCCAGAGCAATTTTTTACCGGATGCCTTCTGCTTCTCCTTGATATAGTCTACAATGGTATGCAATCTTTTTTCCGACTCCGCAAAGGTTGGACCTTCTTGAATTAGGTCAAAATCATGAAAACAGAAATAATCGAAACCAATTTTCTCAAAAAACTCAAAGGCTGCATCTGCCTTGTCCTTTGCCGCCTGAACAGGGTCAGAAGACTGGTCCCATTCAAAATTCTGTGTTCCCGGACCAAATGGGTCAGACCCTTGTCCACAGAACGTATGCCAATAGGCGATGGCAAATTTAAAATGCTCACGCATCGTTTTGCCCGCCACCACTTGTTCAGGGTTATAATATTTGAATGCCAAGGGATTATCAGATTCCTTGCCTTCAAATTTAATTGCATCAATTCCTTTGAAATATACTTTTTCTGCCATTATTACTGATTTATAAGTTGTTTACTTTGTTATTAATTCCAATTCCTTTTTCCAATGCTGGTAGGCTTTTTGATATTCCGCTTTATGTGCAAGCGGCTTAAATGTCATCACGTAATCGTTTTCCATGATAGCCTTCCCAAAAGCATCATAATCACCTTCCCTTAAAAGTCCGGCCCTAGCGGCCCCAATGGCCCCTGTAGTATTATAAATTTCTATATCATAGCCTATTAGGGTAGCCACCGTTTCCGAAAATATCTTGGACCTGAAAAGATTATCGTTACCAGCCCGCATGACGTTGACCTGAATACCATCGGATTCCATTATTTCCATTCCATAAACAAAGGAAAATGCGATACCCTCAAGGGCCGCCCTACAAAGATGCCCCTTACCATGGTTATTCAAGTTTATATTTACCAACCTTGTACCAACTTCCTGATTGTTAAGCATTCGCTCCGCTCCATTACCAAAAGGTATGATAACCACACCATCAGACCCAACAGGAATCTCATTGGCCAATCTGTTCATCTCGTCATAGGAACCCACTCCTAAATTATTCAGCAACCACCTGTACTGGATTCCGGAACCATTTATACACAAGAGCTTCCCTATTCTTGAGTCGCTTCCCGGACTATAATTGACGTGGGCAAAATTATTTACCCTAGCACTTTCCTTTACGGATAGACTATCGGTAACGGCATAGACAACACCGGAGGTACCTCCTGTGGCAGCTACTTCACCCGGGTTAAATACATTTAAGGATAAGGCGTTGTTGGGCTGGTCCCCAGCCCTATACAAAATAGGTGTCCCTACTTGTAGTCCACTTTCCGAAGCACCCTTTTCATTTACCTTGGATTGAATACCGAAAGTGTCAACGATTTCAGGAACCAAATTGGCATCCAGACCATAGTAGTCCATCAAAAAGGTGGCAATATCCTTATTCTTAAAATCCCAAAAAATCCCTTCCGAAAGACCGGAGACCGTTGTATTTATTTCACCCGAAAACTTCATTGCTATGTAATCCCCGGGTAACATAAACTTATAGATTTTAGAATATATATTAGGTTCATTGTCCTTTACCCATTTTAGCTTACTTGCCGTAAAATTGGAGGGGGAATTCAGGAGATACTCGGAACACTTGTCCTCACCTATTTCCTCAAAAGCTTTTTGACCGATAGGCACTGCACGACTATCGCACCAAATAATCGAATTCCTAAGCACTTCCCCGTCACTATCCACGAGCACCAACCCATGCATTTGGTAGGAAATACCTATACCAATTATATCCTGGGAAGAAATTCCGTGAGTTTGAATCAGATTTTTGATACCCTTGCAGGCATAGGTCCACCAATCCTCAGGATTCTGTTCCGCCCAACCATTTTTTATTGCCAACATGGACATCTCGGTCTCAGGCTCCTGTACCACATCCACACTTTTTCCAGTACCTGATTCCACCAAAGCGATTTTAATGGAAGAACTACCTATATCCAAACCTACATAATACATATACGGACTACTTTAATGCATTCTAATTTAGCCTTATAAAGGTACTATAATACAAGCTTTAAAAAGAATAGCACGGCTAAGATTACTTGTCAATAAGAAAGAATTTTCGAGTGATTATTTAGTATTCATCATCAATATACTATTGATTTTTAGATATTTATATTTTTTTCGTGAATTACGAAAATTTATCGAAACCCTTTTCGTAAAGAAAAAGGCCCAAGGAAACCAGATTTGTTTCCAAGGACCTTTACCCAAAGCATAAGTAGGTATTATAGACTTTCAAGCTTGCTTAAAGCTTCGGACTTTGAATTTACGTCCAACTTTAGATAGATATTCTGAATGTGAAAATTGACGGCACTGGTAGTAACAAATAGTTTGTCGGCTATCATTTTATAGGTTGCCCCATTGCATAAATAGTCTACGATTTGATTCTCCCGTTCGGAAAAGAAACTATAGGATTTCCTATTGAAATTGGAGACAACTTGTTTAACGATATCGTTACTGATGGTTGCTCCTTCTTCCCTGACGCTGGTCAAAGCATGGCTAAACTTGTCTGCAGACATGGGTTTGGTCAAATAGCCATTTGCTCCTTTTTTGAAACTTTTTTTAATAAGCTCGAAGTCGTTGTTTTCACTGATCATCACCACCTTTACGTTCCAGTCCTTTTTTCTATATAACTGAATGGTTTCCAAACCGCTGGTTTCCTCCAGGTCAACCTCGGTCAACACAATGTCCGGCCTGGTTCTATTAAAATCCTTTAGTGCCTTATGGGGTGTGGTATAAATTCCCATGAGTTGAAAACCATCCACTTTTTTTAGGTAGTTTAGATAGCTAACATGTAAATGTTCGTTTTTTTCAACAATGATAAATTTTAAATCCTGAGTTTTCATAAGTAAGTTAAATTGTCCTGTTCGGTTTCTTTTGGAAACCAAATCCGGGGGTTAATAATTGGGTAAAATCTGGGTAGCCTACGGCCCTTATTCGCTAGGAAGTTTTTTTGGGCCTAGCCGAAAAAACATCCTTTCCAAATTGGGTACATTTGGAAATCAAACCGAAAAAATAAAGGTGTAGGGCGAAATTAATTTAGCGGCGATGCTGCTCTGTATCAAACAACGGTCGATGCCAAATAGGTTTCAAGATACATTTCAAAAAATAAAGCAAATTGAGCAAATGCTTTGGGCTTGTCGTTAAGAAGGATTGCCTGTGGGTAGCAAGCTGTAGGTAAAAGTTATCCATAATCTGGGGGATTTGGGGTTAAAGAATGGTTTATTTCTGTTTGTTTCCGAAATATACTTCTTTAACAACTATACCTGACAATCTCCCTAATTTTTTCGTTCAAATACACTATTTGAGTGTAGTTCATCGAAAATAATAGCTTAAAATAAAAAGGAGGGGCCCCAGTTATCCCCCCGGATACTACCCCTCCTTCTGTCGACAATTTACTCAAACATAGAAATACTCAAACTTTTATATATCGATTCTAGTATGCAATTCTTGCTATATTTTTGTTAATCTTCTTAATATGAATCACTATCTTCAAAGGTGTTTGACACAGTGGCCGTGTGCTCGTCCACCTGCATAATCCACTTTTCATCATTGTACTTACCGCCTAGATTGGATACATAGGCATCATGCGCATCACTCTTATAATCATAATCCGCCAAATAGACGTAATACAGACCATTTTCTTTGTTGTAGAACTGTTGGGCGTTCAAGCCTTGGTCCTTTAGCTTTTGCATAAAGGCGTTCAAGTACTTTTTGTTGCTGTACACATTGGCAATAACATAGTAGCCAGATTTAACCCCCAACATATCCGCGCTTCCCAGCATTTTGATGGGCAGCTTGTTATATTTTTCGAAATCCTCCTCTGCGGCCCTACGTGCATGTTCCTCTTCCATTTTTTTGGCCGCCATCATGGTCCGCTCTTCTAATTTGAAATTTTGAAGGTTGGAGTCCACGCTGTTCTTTATATCGTTGCGTAAAAGCCGTACAATGGTTTCGAACTTCTTTTCAAAAGCCAAGGTCCTCGCTTCCTCTATGGAATCCTGTCTTAGGATGAGCTCGTCAAGGATCAATCGGTTTTGATAGGCCAGATCGTTCGGATCTATATTTTCCATGGCGGACGCCGCAACCGGATTGGCGACGGTCTCTTTTTCAGCTTCACGCTTTTCCTTTTTTCGAGTTTTATCACGCTCCGATATCAAATCGGCAATCTGCTCCTCATAATTCCGGACAATTGCATCTATCTTACTGTCCTCAGATCGATCTGCAATTGTAATGGACATGTCCTCATCCTTGAATTTGTAAGCCAAAGAAACTTCATGGTTCCACCCCAAATTGGATTCGTTCTGCGAGAGGTCCTTTTCTATCAAATATCCTAGGGACATTTTTTTGCTGAAGTTGAAGCCTACTCCGGCGGACATTCCATATTCTTGATCCAAAGTAGTCTGTAACCATCCATAATTGGGTAGATCCAACAGCAGGGAACCTAAATAGTACATGCTTCCATCCTCGTTTTTGCCCACTTGGGCCAAGGGCATCAATCGTGCGTCCTCAAAGAGCCCTCGGCCAGCGTTAAAGCTATGTGTGTACTGCATGGAGGCCTTTACGCTTCGGGTGGACAGGTTTGTCAAAAATTCATCCGTAGTTTGGTTGTATCGGAGTAAGTCCTGGGCATACAATCCAAAATCGAACTTTCCAATGGATAGGTTGATTCCCGGTTGTACGGCAATTTTACTCTCTTTTCTGGCATCGGATATTTCTGGATCGGCTTCGGAGATTACCACGCGGTTTTTATCCAGACCTTGATTAAAATAGGTAACGTTGGTTCCAAAGGTTAGCGTGCTTTTATCACCCAATTTTACGGCAGTGGCGTAGTTGGCATTGAAACCGAATTCCTGTACGACTCCGGACCATTGACTGTAAACACCAACACCTATTGCGGTTCTGTCATTAAGCAAATTGCTGAAACCAAGGAAGTAGTTTTGGGTATTGTCATCAAAAGTGGCGTATTGGTTCCTGTGCAAAATGTTGAGGTAGGATTTATTTTCCCTAACCAGTGAAAATGTAGGGTTGATCAAGTACCTATTATAGAAAAGCTGATTGTGATAGGTGCTGCTCGAGTTCAAATTGGCATTCGATTCCTGGGCGAATCCAGCCATGCTTCCAACAAATAGGAACAGTAAAATGGGCAGTCCTATTAGTACCGATTTTTTTATAGCGAATTTCATTTGAGTAGGGTTAAAAGTTCAAGTAAATTGTGTCTTCAAAGGAATGGGGGTATCGAATTTTCCATGTTCCATAAATGGATTCCGATGTCCTTTGTTAGGTTCCGAATCTCTATATTTAGGGGGATATATCAGTTAATGATCTTCTTCAAAAACGGAAGTTGAATATTGGGTCCCACCCGCTGTATTTAAGGCCTCCATCAACTGAAAGTCCCTGGCATGCTGTGTTTTTCCTTCCTGAGGGAACGAAAAGGCGACAAGTTCCGTCTTTCGTCCATCGCCTCCCCTATTGGACATTACGTATCCCATTTGACCGTTGGTAAACTGTATGGAGAAGTCGTCGCTTGGGCTGTTTATGGAACTGCCCATATTCATGGCCAAACCAACGTTCCGTTTTTCCACTTCAACCATATAAACATCGAGCCCTCCATAGCCTTGATGGCCTTCGGAGGCAAACACCAAGGTATTGCCTTCCATAACCTTTGGATACATTTCGTTTTTTGGGGTATTTACTTTGGTACCTAAATTTTTGGCTACGCCTACCACACCGTTTGTTTTTATGGTAGATACATAAATATCATACTCGCCAAAGGTACCTGGCATATTGGACGCAAAGAACAATCTGGTACCATCTTTTGAAATGGCAGGATGCAAGGCCGAATAATCCTTGGGGCACAAGGCCAGTTCCTTGATGGATTTCCATTCACCGTTTACCTTGTCCGCCCTAAAGATGCGGTGGACCTTCTGTTTCTTTGAAAACAGGCCGGTCGTAGGTTTTACCAAAACTTCCTTGCTAAAATAGGCGGTATTACCGTCCCTAGTTAAAACCACTGGGCTTTCGTAGTTTAATTCCCGCTCGGGTTTTACTTCCTGCTCTTTTACTACATAAGGCCTATCGTTCCCAATGGAAGCCGTACTGTAATCCGAATCGATATATAAAGGTTTAAAATAGTTCCTTCTCAATTGCCTTTTGTTTGACTTCAAGGAAGCGTCCGTCATGTGATAGTCCTGTTTTACCAGCTCCGTCCAGTTTTCATCGGCATCGGTCTTTTTGGCTTCCTGTCCCAATTTGGACAGGGCATGGTCGTACCGTTTTTGATAGGACGAATCTAGTTGACCATTGGGACTGATTTCCATCAACTTTTCGTACCAAAACAGCGCCGTCTCATAATTGTGGGACAAAAAATGGGCATTGCCCAAATCCTGATATATCTCCTTTTCAGTATAACCCAGGGATTTTAGGTCCTCATAGTTCTGTTGGCGCTTCTCCAACTCGCTTATACGAGCCGATTCATTGGAAACCGCCATTCCATTTTGGGCATTCAGCGTATAGCATCCTATTAAAAGACTACACCCTATGACCATTTTGTAAGCTAACGTATTTCTCATAATACAGGTATTTGGGGTTCAACAAGTCAAAGTTCCCAAAAGATACCGTGCACCGACTTATTAAAAATTCATAGGTTTTACCCTTTTTTTGATGATTTCCTTAAAATTTTATGTATTTCATCGAATAATTGTAGCCGTTCATCCTGGAATTTCAGTTTCTAACTAAAAATTTTAGTCAAGACATGGTTTATTTTTCTTAATTATTTGTTAATTCTGTTAAAGGTTTGTAAATTGCTAGTACACAATACCAACACTATTTGATATGAGCACTTCTTCCAAAACAAACCCGAACATTAAATTACTTACGGACAACTTGGTTTTAATAATGTTCATTATAGTAGCCATGCTGTTCTTTCAGAACTACCATGAAATAGAAAATGAGATTTCAAGTGTTCTCCTTAATTCCCTGCACGACATTAACCATAGTATTGCCGAAACCAGGACAGGTAAGTAAATGGTAGTAGCTACCGTTTTCCTATAAAGACATTGGCCACCAGGGCACCAATGATCATCAGGATTCCTAAGAGACTAAAAAAGGAGTAGAAGTCCCCAAACCAAAATACGCCTATAGTAAGCGTAAAAATTACCTCAATATATTTCAGCGGAGCGACCAAGGTCGTTTTGGCCACTTGAAAGGCCTTGGTCATGAACAATTGACCAAAAAAACCAAAAAAACCTAAGCTTAACAGCAAGAACCAGTCATTTCCCTTAGGCAGCATAAAATTATTTATGCTCAACAAGCCACCTATCAGCGTGGCGATAAACATAAAATAGTTCACCACCACCAAGGGATGATCCCCATTTCCGATCCTGCGGATCAACACGTAGACCAGCCCACTAAATACGGAGGCCGTTAATACCAATAACAGACCCGTTGTATCCAAATCTTCCCCAAAACCCTTTATGACCAAAACACCACAAAAGGCTATTAAAAAAAGTAACCATTGTACGGCCCGCAACTTTTCTTTCAACCAAAAGACCGCAAAAAAGGTGGCAAAGATGGGGGCGATATATCTTAAGGAAACGGCAGTGCCCACAGGGATGTATTTTAAGGACATGAAAAAAAGGCTCATGGCCGTTAAGCCTGCAAACGACCTATAGAGCATGAGCTTTTTGTTGTTACCCATTATAGGTATGCCTTTTATAAGAATGTAGGAGGTAGCTAGAAACAGCGAGCCAACGGACCTGAAAAAAACGATTTCAAACGTTGGGAAATGGCTTAAGTATTTTACGAATGCGTTCATTAAGGTGAACGAGAACGTACTTATGATCATGTACAGGACGGCTTTCTTCAAGGTCTAGCATGGCTTTGTACAAAGTTACGCGAAGGAAACCGTATAAAATATGAAACCCGATAATTTCCAGACTACAAAAAACACAAACCGGAATACCCTATTATTACCAACTCACTAAAAGTAGTTCCGTCCGTATTGACAATAAATACTAAAGAAAATCACATAGAATTGAATTTAATTACATAAAAACGAGCAAGTATCAAAAAATCGGTATAATATTGTTACATTTTGAGACAATCTATTTAAACATTTAGGCATTCATGTTACCGAAGACTATATCGATATTAATTCTCTTTTTCACCTTCACCCAATTTGCCCATGGGCAAAAGGAAATTAAATTATATGAGGGAATCGCCCCAGGCTCTGAGACATGGGATTGGAAGGAAGGTCTGAGCGAAAACAACCTTTTTAATACCAAGGTCGTCTACAACGTCACGGACCCTACAATCACGGCCTATCTACCCCACAAGGCATCGGCGAATGGAACTGCGGTAATCATTGCTCCCGGTGGAGCCTTTCATACCCTAAGTATCCAATCAGAAGGGGTCGATGTGGCCAAATGGCTCAACAGCAAGGGTATTGCCGCTTTTGTTCTTAAGTACCGGGTAGCGCGAAGCTTTACCGATGACCCCGTAAAGGAACTCATGAGTAAAATGAACGATTTTGAAGCGTTGGACAAGGAAAACGAACCTATTGTTACACTTGCCATGAACGATGGACTAAAGGCCATGGAATATGTTCGGAAAAATGCGGAAAGCATGAATATCGACCCTGAAAAAATCGGGTTTATGGGCTTTTCGGCCGGTGGCACCTTAACAATGTCGGTTTTATATAATTCCCAAGAGAGCAACCGACCCAACTTTGTTGCGCCTATCTATGCCTATGAACCGGCAATCATCGGTTCTGAAATACCATCGGAAGAAACCCCCATCTACATTGCTGTGGCAAGCGATGATCTACTGGGCATGGTACCGTACAGTATAAATATTTACAACAAATGGTTCAAGGCCGGGCAACCCGCGGAACTTCATATTTATGAGAAAGGAGGGCATGGATTTGGCATGCGAACACAAAACCTGCCGACCGATACATGGTACGAATCCTTTGGGGCATGGCTGAAAATGCACGGATTAATGGAAGGTTCTACCAACCTCTCCCCGTTTCAAAGACCCACTAGCCCAAATGACTCCCTACGATCCGTTTTATTGAATGCGGACAAGAAATTGGAATTTAAAATTTATGCCCCAATGGCGGAGGAAGTATCCGTTACTGGGGATTTCCCAAATGGCTTTCCGGGAATTGCATTGAAAAAGAATTACTTGGGTGTTTGGTCCGGTCAGACAGAAAATGAAGTTACCCCTGATATTTATACGTATGACTTTACCGTGAACAAAATCAAGACCTTGGATCCTAAAAATACCCTGGTCAAGGAAAGTCTGAACGGTTTCTCAAATCTTGTAGAGATTGAAGGAAAGGAAAATGACTTTCAAACCAGAAAGGATGTTCCGCACGGTCGAGTCGAAAAAGTTTGGTATACCTCCAAAACTTTGGATGGTGCCCAAAGACGGCTACATGTCTACCTCCCACCTAAGTACGATCGATTAAAGAAGAAGGAAAATCTTCCAGTCCTGTATTTATTGCACGGTGGAGGCGATAATGATGCATCCTGGACCACAGCGGGCAGGGCCAATGTGATTTTGGATAATCTATACGCCGAAGGAAAACTGGCCCCCATGATCGTGGTAATGCCCAGCGGACATACCGGTAAAGAAGGATTTTTCATGGGTGCGGGACCACAACAAGATCCCTTTTGCGGGGATTTGCTAAACGAAATCATTCCATTTATAGAGAACACCTATCCAGTTTCCAACAAGCGTACCGATAGGGCTATTGCCGGACTTTCCATGGGAGGTGTACAGACCTTGAACACCGCACTTTGGAATCCGGAATTGTTCGGTTATGTGATACCTATGAGTACCGGCTATTTTTCTCCCAATATCAAGGAAATAAAGGAAAATTATGCCGATGTAATGGAAAACGAAGAAATCAATCGGTTTGAACTTTTCCAAATTTACATGGGTGGCGAAGCCGATATCGCCTACCAAAACAACTTGAACATGATGGCCATGTTCGACGACTTCGGAATCAAATACAACTATACAAATAGTGAAGGTGGCCATACCTTCCGGGCATGGCGACGAAATCTACACGATTTTGCGCCCTTACTGTTTAAAAAGAAATAATGCTTAAACGCGATAAGGATGAAACTAAAGACTTTTGGTGTACTACTCGTCTTGATTACGTATGGAGTACAAGCACAAACCATACAGACGAAAGATGGAATGATAAAAGGCTACACCAGTAACGATATCCAAATTTTTAAGGGAATCCCCTTCGCCCAGCCCCCAGTAGGAGATTTGCGATGGAAGTCGCCACAAGCTGTAACTCCGTGGGAGGGCGTAAAGGAATGTACCGAATTCGGGCCCAGTCCCATACAGAACAAACCGGAACCTTTTCTATGTTGGACCGAAGAATTTATTGCCAAACCTGAGCCCTTGAGCGAGGATTGCCTGTACCTGAACATTTGGACGCCCGCAAAATCCGAAACCGAAAAACTGCCCGTTTTTGTCTGGATCTATGGGGGTGGATTAAGTTCAGGGTCGGCCAACTGCGATATTTATGACGGTGCCCAGATGGCGGAACAGGGCGTTGTCTATGTCAGTATCAATTATCGAGTTGGGGTCTTAGGGTTTATGGCGCACCCAGAATTGAGTGCGGAATCCGGTAATAATGCCTCTGGAAATTACGGTTTCATGGACCAACTCCAAGCCCTGAAATGGGTGAAAAATAATATTCAAGCCTTTGGTGGGGATCCTGAAAATGTGACCATTGCAGGGCAATCTGCCGGATCCTTTAGCGTGAATGCCCAGATTGCCTCTCCTTTGGCATCGGGATATTTTCATAAGGCCATCACCCAAAGCGGAGGGATTTTAAGCGGTCGGTTGATGCAAGATCTACCTACTGCCGAGCAACAAGGATTGACTTTCCAAAAACTGGCCGGAGCTAACTCCATATCAGATTTACGAAAAATACCTGCGGACGAGCTTCAAAAAATGAGTTCGCAGCGGGAGGCTGGCAGATTTGGGGTGGTTTTGGACGACTACTTCCTGCCGACCGATTTGCTACAGTCCTTCAAGGATGGGAAACAGAATCAGGTTTCCGTACTATCGGGTTGGTTGCCCGGTGATGCGGCCCTCTTTCCCGTAAACGATATTACCTCGGATTCCTTCAAAGAACAGGTTTTTAAGAATTATGGGGATAGAACGGGTGAATTTCTGGAATATTTTCCCGCCAACACCAATGAAGAGGCCGCCGAATCCCAAAAGAAATTGAACCTTTTGAATTTCGCGGGTATACCTAGTTACCTGTTGGCCAAATACATGGACAAGGACGTATGGTTGTATGAGTTTACCCATGTTCCCACGGACAAACCTGGTTTTCCCAATTATGGGGCCTTCCATACCTCAGAAGTGCCTTTTGCCCTTCATACCTTAGATCAGTGGCAACGGGACTGGAAGCCTGCGGAGCGTACCTTGGAAAATCAAATGTCCGGTTATTGGGTCAATTTTGCCAAAACCGGGAATCCAAATGGGGAAAACTTACCAAACTGGGAACCTTATGATTTGAATATCGGAAATATAATGGTTTTTGATACCAATGATTTGGGCATGCAGGACAGGTATAAATCCGAATTTGAGTTTTTGACGAATTGATATCGATATTTAACTTCAGAAAACAAAAAGGCCCGCTTTCCCGCGGGCCTTTCTTAATTTATAACTCATGGACTATGCTTCACAACTAGCACAATCTTTCTTCTGCTTGAACTTCTGTGCCGCGTTCATACTATGTTGATAGTACAATGACTTCAAGCCCAGTTTCCAAGCGGTTACATGGATTTTGTTGATTTCCTTCACGGGCATTTCCGGGTGGACGATGATATTCACGGACTGTCCTTGGTCAATATGGTTCTGCCTGTTGGCAGCTTGATAGATGATATCCATTTGGTCGATTTCGGAATACGTCTTGAACACGTCTTTCTCCTCTTGGGTCAAGAAATCCAGGTGTTGCACGGAACCGTCAAAATCCCGGATGCTTCTCCAAACTTCGGTGGTATTTTTTCCCTTTTCTTCCAATAGCGCTTCCAAATATGGGTTTCGTATGGTGGTCTTTACCTTGGCGATGTCCTTTACATAGGTGTTGGACCAAATTGGCTCAATACCTTGTGAAACCTGGCCCAAAATGAATGCGGAGGAGGTTGTTGGCGCAATGGCGTTCAAGGTGGCGTTACGTCTTCCATAACCTTTTAGAACGGCTGGCTCACCAAATTTCTCCGCCAACTCCTCGGATGCTTTATAGGACTTGTCCTTAATTGTCTTGAAAATTTCACTGTTCAAGTTATAGGCTTCCTGACTGTCAAAGGCCAACATTTTGGATTGTAGGAAGGAATGCCATCCTAAAACACCTAGGCCCAAAGCGCGGTTGTCCTTCGCAAAATTATAGGCACGCTCCATAAATAGGAAGGTCTGGCGGTCCTCACGGCTATCTGAATCACGGTAGGCCTCCAATTTTTCACAGAATTCGGTAATCACGGCATCCAGGAAGTACACCATAGTTTCCACGGCATCGGTATTTTTCCATTTATCGTAGTGCAAAAGGTTTACGGAGGACAATACACATACGAAAGACCAATTGTCATTGGAAGGCAACATGATTTCGGTACACAGGTTACTGGCGTAGATAGGCAGGTTCTTATCCTTGAATACATCCGCAGCACCGTTGTTCGCATTGTCCTTGAAGAAGATATATGGGTAGCCCATTTCTCCCCTTCGCTGTAAAACCTTCGCCCATATAGCCCTTTTATCGGTATCGCCATCCACCATTTCCTGCATCCATTGGTTGGTAACGGTTACCCCGTGGGTCAGCTCCTGAATGGGATTTCCTTCCGTTCCGATTTCCAAGAACTCCTTAATATCCGGATGCTCCACAGGTAAATAGGGTGAAAAACGACCGCGACGTACGGAACCCTGACTAACGACATCCACCATGGATTCAAACAATTGCATGATATGCACGGCACCGGAAGCCTGACCGTTGTTCTTAACCTCTGCCCCGCGATGTCTGATTTTTCCGAAATAGCCAGATGTTCCTCCACCTAATTTGGACATCATGCCCACTTCTGATTGGGTATACAGGATATTACCCATATCATCATCGATGTGCGACCCAAAACAACTGATAGGCAATCCCCTCTGTTTACCAAAGTTAGACCATACAGGTGAGGCCAACGAGAAAAAGCCTTCGCTCATGTAGCCATAGAACTTATCGGAAAATCCTGGAATCTTCAGAATAGCCTCTGCCCTATCGGCAATTTCACGGATTCGTTCCTCTGGGGTAACTCCTTTTGTAAGGTAGCCCGATGCCAAAAAATTTCGGCTATGTTCGTTCAACCAGGCAAATCCCTTTCCTTGGCCCTTCTCTTCGGACAAGTTCCTCAATGCCTCCTTTCTGGCTTGCACCAGTTGGTCTGAACCTTTTAATACTTTTCCTTCTTGTACTACTTCGTTTTGTAGGTTTGGTTTTGTCTCGTTCATGTTAAAATAAGTCGTCGCTGGTTATACTTTGTGTTCTTTTGCTATAGTTGATAGATCTTTTCACGAAAAAGTCTCCGTGTTTGGTACCGATAATCTCATCGTCAAACCACTCGGTCTGCGCCAATAAATTTTCGTCTACCTCAAATATTTTGTCGATTCCTATGCTGTCCAGGGAATCGTTGAATCGCTTTTTAATGAACTCTTTTACCAAAACTTTAGGCAAAAAGTCGATTTCTCCTGCCTCAAAAATCCAATCGATGATATCACTTTCAGCTTCGAAGGCATCCTTACACATATCCTGAACCATGGCGTGGTATTCCACATCAAACCAATCCGGATTTTCATCCTTTATGATATTGATAATGTCGATACCAAAATCCCCGTGAATCTGCTCCTCTTTGGAAGTGGCCTCCACCACATTGGAGATACCCTTCAACATGTTCTTGTATTTGTTGAAGGCCATGATGATCAAGAACTGGGAGAACAGGGAAACGTGTTCAATGAACAGGGAGAATAAAAGGATGGATTCCGCATACTCTTTATTGTCCTCGCTCTTTGCATTCTTGAGGGCGGTCTCCAAATAATGGACACGCTTCATAATAACGGGCTTCTTCTTCAAGGTTTTGAATTCTTGGTTCAAGCCCAGGATTTCCAGTAGATGGGAGTAAGCATCGTGGTGCCTCACTTCACTTTCGGCAAAAGTGGCGCCTACGGAACCTATTTCAGGCTTGGGCATTTTGTGATAGATATCGCCCCAAAAACTTTTTACGGCTACCTCAATTTGTGAAATGGCCAACATGGTATTCTTGATGGCACTACGCTCGGTGTCATTAAGACGGGTCTTAAAATCCTGTATATCACTGGTAAAATTAAACTCGGTATGAATCCAGTACGAATGTCTTATTGCCGGTACATACTCGTACAAGGCAGGATATTCATAGGGTTTTAGGTTGATGCGTTTCTCGAAAATGTTCGACTTTCTTTTTTGGGCCTGTTCGTTTCTATAAAGGATGTAGGCCTTGGCCACTTCAAAAAAGCCACCTTCCATTAATTTCTTCTCCACAAAGTCCTGGACTTCCTCTACGGTAGGTTTGTAAGCGTCATCTGCCCTTTTTCTCTCCAGCAGCGCCGAGTAAACGGTTTCTGAAATTTTTTCGGCATCACCGGGACCACCAAGTTCCACTGCGGTCATTGCCTTCAAAATTGCATTCGTTATCTTCTCTAATTGAAAGGGTTTAGTGGTAAAGTCCCTTTTGATGACTTCAGTTATCTCCATGTTAATAAAAGGTTAAAATGAAACTATTTTCGAGAGGTATAAAGGTCAAATTTTTAACCCTTAAATGGTAGGTGGGACGTTTTAGTTTTTCAACAGTTTTATCAACAATTAAAAACCCGAACTGAGTAAAAAAGCAAAAATATAATTTTTAAATAACTGTTTTTCAGTTATTTAAAAACAAACAAATAAAGTTACAAATTACCTTGAATACCCGGCAGCACTCAATTTAGTACGTCTTAGGGTTACAATTATAATCGATCTAAAGGCCTTCAAAAGATATAAAAACCTATACCCCTAAAATAGTGGCAAATAGGACCTGTATAAATGCGCGCCCAACCTCTAAATTTTTACAAATTGATGTATTACAAATTTTAAAAAACAAAAATAATCCTTCTGTATTTTTTTGGTCAATAGAAACAAATCCACCGTAGATTGGTTTGACCAATAGGATTTTTTGTTATTTCCTGCGTTTGATTGTTGATTACGTACTTTTCGATTTTCGTCTCGCGTCTTATGTATGCGTTACAACTAAATTTGTGTCCCAAATGTTCAAAAAAAAGAGACATTATTAGTTGTATGTTTCATTGGTAAGACGTAACACATCACTAGGTATGCAAAATTGTAAATGCCCTATACCGTAAAAGTGTCCCAAAAAAACGTATGGCTCAGCTTCTACTCCATTAACTAGATCCCTCTATTTAGGCACAACGGTAACGATAACCCGTTTGTACCTTGTTAAGGAAGGGCTGCCTTTATCGGAGAGCTTCAAAATAAAATGAAGGGTTTCCTTTTTATCCACTTCAGGTGCCGTAAGGTTCACGATATGAACGTTCTCCGCCCCCATATAGATTTCCTTTTGATACGTGCTTTCCTCTGGATAGTGAAACCATAAATAACTTAGGTTGTCCCCATCTGGGTCGGTGGATTTAAAAGCATCCAGACT
The DNA here is from genome assembly GCF_005780245.1 of Maribacter aurantiacus. Classification (NCBI taxonomy): domain Bacteria; kingdom Pseudomonadati; phylum Bacteroidota; class Flavobacteriia; order Flavobacteriales; family Flavobacteriaceae; genus Maribacter; species Maribacter aurantiacus. The sequence continues at coordinate 153,760 of NZ_VBUK01000006.1, forward strand.
GAAAGCTTCGCCCGATTTTACGGTAAATTCCTCCGGATGGGTCAGACCGGGCACCGGCGGATGGTTCGCCTCCTCATACGTCATGAGACACCAGTCCATACGGGCGGCAAAATCATTTTGAAAATCATCCCGCCACCGCCATAAGGTGGCCTTATTGTTCTTGAAGGTTAGGGTATCCCTTTTTACTGTCCGCCCATATTCTTGGGACACATAAGGCGTGTACGTATCATCAACATTCGTCCAAATTGCTCGGGTCTCGGGAGCAATGGTTACCACCGAAGTTCCTTTTTTGGTCTTGTCAAATTCCGGTTTGTAGAGGGCATATCGGCCGCCCCATGCGCCCCATTCCGGATGTTCGGGTGCATTGAGCCCATTGGGTATCAGGGACAAAAAAGCCGGGGTATCGCCTTCCATGCCCCAAGCCACATCGGGATATTCCGCACCTAAAGGCCCATGGACCTGCTGAATATTTTCGGCAATCCACGTATTGCTAATGGTACTGTTATCGATTCCGTTGACATACGTATTAATTCCCGTCCAAGTCGCCGAGGCATAGTGATCTCCCGGGGAAACGATATAAAACAGCTCCGGAAACGTATTGCGTATCCAAAGTCCGCTGTCATCCTGATCGGAAATGGTATATACCCGCAGTTTTGAGATCATCCGCTTCGCTTCGCTCTTACTTTTCGTTTGTTTTATTTTATGGAGGGATTGCGCCAAGGTATTTACCCCGCCCCAAACCGAAATCCACAAGGGGCGATCATCCTTTTCTTCCAAAACCTTAATGATCCAATCTGAACCCTCGGAATCTTTACCGTCGCCTACACCGTCCATCCCGTAGACCGGAAGTCCGTTTTTGATCAGCGATAACAAGGTTTCCGATTCCGGATAGCCGGATTCATGTTTTAAAAGGTTGGGTTGTACTTTGCCATAGCCGCGGATGACCCTGGCAATGGACTCCGGATTTATTTTGTTTTGCATCCAGCAGGAGGTAGTAGCCACCAGTCCCTTGATATCTATTTGATTGGCATAGAGCAGCAAACGCACCAAGGACTGCGTATCATCTGGATCCGCTTCAATATCCGTTAGGATAATGACCCTGTTTTTTTGATGGTTTTGGGCGAGCGATGGTGTGCAAACAAGTAAACAAAGAAAAATTAAGCACAAAAATGTTTTCATAGTAATAAAGTTAGGTGTAGCACTTAAGGGTGTACCCCGTTTAGCTTCGTTTCTATTGATCTAGTTTTATACATGGATGCTAAAGTTAAGAAAACCAAAGTAAGATTGATACTGTTTCCTTCCTGCAAAAACCAGTCGGGTGTAGCACCGGGGCAATTTCGGAAGGATAGATGCAGGTTATTGGTTATTGGTTGTTACAAGTAAAATTTGTCATTTTAGCATGCGGTTCTCGATACAATTTTCTATCGAAAATCATTCGAACTTACATGCCAAAAAACATAAGGAGCAACAAAGGACCTACGGTACATTCTTGATCCGCTAGTAGTTCGTTTCCAAAATACCGGGTTCCAAGTTGTGCCCATATAGTTTGGCCACCAAGGAACTCCTGTGCTTTAAAAAAGCATACTGATTTATGGATCCTTTTTCCGTTACTTCTCCCCTTTCAGGTGAAAGTTCAAAATCGGCAATGAGGGCACGCTTTACTTTTGTGGAACTGCCTGTACTGTTTTGGGCAAGGGTATCCAGCATTTCCTGTACACGGTCCCGTATGGGGAGGGAATGCGCTGCATTGGAGTCGGTCGTTTGACGTTCGCCACCCAAAAAATCCGCACAATATCCCAGATTCAGGAATAAAACGGCCCCTACAAAATCTCGGTCATGCCCCGTGATGACAACATCCTTTACCAAACCTTTGCCTTGGGCTATAATGTTATCTCGGAGATTTCCCACATTGACCCAGGTTCCCGTACTTAATTTAAAATCTTCGGCTATCCTACCATCGTAGCGCATGCCTACATTGGGGTCGCCCTCATCAATGAATTTTAAAGCTTCCGAGGTTTTATAAAATCCTTCCCGGTCAAAAGCATTGGCGGTGGCTACCTCATTTTTCCAGTAGCCCGGCGTGATATTGGGTCCCTTGAACCTTGCCTCCCACCTATCCCCCATGGGTACCAGTTTCATTTCCAAACCTGGAACCGGCACCCCCAAAAATCCGGCCTTGCTGTCATAGGCGGTACAAAACATGGCAGACGGGCTAGATTCCGTCATCCCAAAACCGGATGAAATCAATATCCGTTTGCCTGTAGTCTGTATGGAAAGTCTGTCAAGTTCGTCCCACACTTTTTGTGAAATACTGGCTCCGGCATAAAAAAGCATCTTCAGTCTGGAAAAGAACGTCTGCCGCAAATCTTCATCGGTATTTAAAAAGGGCAAAAGCTCCTCAAACCCTTTAGGTACGTTAAAATAAACCGTTGGGGCAAAACCCTTTAGATTTTTAATGGATTGCAGCATTCCCGTTGGGGTTGGGCTACCCTCATCGATGTACAGGGAACCTCCATTGTACATGACCAACCCAAAATTATGGTTGCTACCAAAGGTATGGTTCCAAGGCAACCAATCCATCAACTGCAAGGCACCGTTCTGCACAAAGGGAAAGGTCTGGGTAATCTGCTGCCAATTCGCCGTAAGGTTACCGTGGGTATTCATGACACCCTTGGGCAGCCCTGTGGAACCACTGGTGAACAATACCTTTGCCAAGGTTTCCCTGCCTATTTTATCGTAGGCCTCCGCTACCTTGGGTGTCGATTTGGTTTTTAAGAGATCCTCGAAACGGTCCGACTCCGGCATCCCATTTTCAACAAAAACCAATCGGGTATTACGGGTGTTGCTGGCTACGCCATCCAACGCCTTTTTATAGGCATTTCCATCCTGAACAAAAATCAATTCGGGGTCCAAAACATCCAAACAATGCTTCAGTTTTTCAAAACTATCCGATTTCAAGGAGTACGCGGGACTAATGGGCGCATAAGGTATCCCGATATGCATGGCGGCCAGTGCCAATAGTCCATGTTCAATACTATTGCCGGAAAGCAAGGCAATGGGCCTGTCTTTTGAGGTCACGGTATCCAATAGATACTGCCCGATTCCCTGAATTTTCTGCCAAGCTTGCACATAGGTCAGCGTTCTCCAGTCTCCGCCATCCTCACGCTGGGCCAAGAAAATGGCTTTAGGTGTTGTATGTGCCCAAAATTGTAAACGTTCGGTGACCTTTACCGGGTGTTGCCCCAGAGGAATTTTGGATTTCAGATAATTAACGCCCTTTTCCCCGACCCGTCTCTCTATATCAATGGAAATTGTTGGTACCTCCAAATAGGGAATGTTATCGGTCACCCAGGTCTGTTCGCTCATAACGTAATTGAATTGACCATCTGCTTGACGGTCCAGAGGAGGTAAAAATAGTCAATCAAGCCCTATTTTGACAATTTCGGGTTTGGATAATTGTCAGATTGGTCTTCATCGGTATTATCCATACACACAAAATCCTTTTCCAATAAAAGCGACAAGGTGTTGCCCTTTGAAGTTTTTATTTCCGAGCTGAAACCCACTATTTCGTTTTTAGGCCATGCTGAGCTTTTGTCCTTGTTCAGGTACATGGTGATGGTGTCGTTTACATAGTCGGCATGCAATTCTTGTATGGCCTGATCTGCCTTAATCGCGTACACAAAGGTCCTTTCCCCAAAGAGGGTCTCCTCTTTGTAATATCCCGTTTGCGCCAACGTTTCCACTTCACTTTTTGTGAGTCGATAGCGCACCGTATTCCCTTGGATTCTAATTTTCATAAGTTCATTTATTCTTCTTTTCAACCAAACCTTTGGTGAATTCGTTTAAGGTTTCCACTTTCTCCTCAAAATCGCCCTTGATGGTCTTTCTGAATTCATTGAGGTTTTTTACCAAATCATCAATATTCTCAGGGATGACGTCCTCAAAAAACTGCCGAAGTCTTTTGGCGGTCGTGGGGGATTTTCCATTCGTGGAAATCGCCACTTTTACGTTCCCCTTGGTGACGATACCTCCCATGTAAAAGTCACAAAATGGAGGGTTGTCCGCCACGTTCACCAAAATACTTCGTTCCCTACAATCATGGTACACTTGCTCGTTCACGGCAACATTATCCGTCGTGGCAACGACCATATGCTTGCCTTCCAAATAACTTGGGTCATAGTATTCCTTATGCATCACCACTTGCGCAGTTTGGGCCAATTGCACGGTCTCCTCCCGAAACATGGGGGAAACCATTTCCACCTGCGCATTGGGGCTCGATTTTAGCAAAAAGGTCAATTTCTCCAAGGCCACATTGCCTCCGCCCACGATCAATATTTTTAGGTTGGAAACCTTTAAAAAAATAGGATATAGTTCATTTCGCTCCATATGCTCACATTTATTCTCATTTATGACAAGGCCTTTTCCACGAACTCCTTGGATGTTTGTGACAAAGGGAGTTTCAATGCGGCCTCCTGTCCCTTTTTCGACATTTTCCGCCAGGTCTTTTGTAAAATATCCACCACCTTTTCCTCTGGATGCTCCCTGGCAAAGGGCTCAAAGTAAAATTCCAAAAAGACCAAACAAATGACATCTTCCAAGGTTTGGGTTTCTGCGTTTCGTTTCAGTTGTTTTTTTTCCAACAGAAATTTCACCTTGCCTATTGTTTCCGAATCATATCCAACTTTTTCCAATATTTCAGAGGCTTTTTCGGCATGAAACTTTTTAAGGTACTGTCGCCACTTCAAATAACCTGTCCGATTTATTTCATAGGATTCCCTAGGAATTTCCCACCTACAAATGTGTTGAGCCCTTACCGTTAAGCGCAAAACTTCTGAGGCATCAGGGGCAAATTCGTTGAGTTTTTCGGTCATCCTAATGGCATACAGCACTTCTTTGGGATATTCCCTTCCCATGAAAAGCTCCTTGTTTGGATCCTTTGAGTTTGCAAGGTCAAAGAGCTCAAATGCCTTCAATAATTTGTTGGAAGTTGCCATAATCGGAATTTTAGACTAAGATACGATAATGATTCGTCGCTGTAAATGGACCGAATAAACTAACTGGATGCCTCTGAAAATACCTATAATATGTCTTTTCCAAAATTTGAATTTTCATATCTTTTCAAAGTCGGAGTTTACGCTTCCATAAAACATACTGAATGACAATACATTACCGCATGAAACCCTAATCGAGGGATTTGTTATGCTATGTTAAATACCTCTATAAAAAGAAATGTTTAAAATCAAGCAATTAATCCAATACTAAACGTGTGAAAAATATCCTATTACTTTCTCTAGGTTTGGCCTTTATCACTATGGCTTGGGCCCAGGAAACCATGAAAAGAACCATTGTGACCACCGATGGTGAAATTGACGATGTAGATACCTTCATCAGGTACCTCCTCTACTCCAATGAATTTGAAACCCAGGGTTTGGTCTATTCCAGCTCCATGTGGCATTGGAAGGGTGATGGTAAGGGTACTACATTCACGTCCGAAATGGAAATGACCAAAAAAATCTATGGCAAGGACCTTACGGACCTACGATGGCCGGGAACCAATTGGATACAAGAGCTTTTGGCGGAATATGCCAAGGTCTACCCAAACCTCATAGGCCATGATAGCAATTATCCTTCCCCGCAAGAATTATTGGACTTGGTACGCGTGGGCAATATCGATTTTGAAGGGGAAATGGCCCAACGTACAGAAGGTTCAAAATTGATACGAGAAAAGTTGCTTGATGATGACGATAGAGAGCTGTTTTTACAAGCATGGGGAGGTACCAATACCATTGCCAGGGCCTTAAAATCCATTGAGGAAGATTACAAGGACACCCGGGACTGGAAAGATATCAAGGAAAAAGTCTCTAAAAAAGCCATTATTTATACCATTATGGACCAAGATGCCACCTACAAAAACTATATAGGACCCAATTGGCCGAAGATTAGGGTTTTCTACAACGCGAATCAGTTCTGGTGTTTTGCCTATCCTTGGAAACAAGTGGTTCCCAAAAGTCAGCAACCTTTTTTAGAGGGAAGTTTTATGGGCGCCAATATTATCAATGACCATGGTCCCCTTCTAAAAAAATATTATTCCTATGGGGACGGACAAAAACAAGAAGGAGACCCCAATCATTTTGAGGGCGATATCACTAAAATTGCCAACACGGAACGCGGGAGTTTCTCCAAATATGACTTTATATCGGAAGGCGACAGTCCCGCATTTTTACATTTATTGGATGTAGGATTGAACAACTACGAAGACCCTTCAAGAGGTGGATGGAGCGGTCGATTTGTGCTTTCCAAGGATAACCCGTACCGATATGAGGATGGGGACCATGCGGCTGACCTAAATCCCGAAACGGGCAAGATGGACAAAAGCTATCCCCAAACCCGATGGATAAAAGCCATGCAACTCGATTTTGCCGCTCGTGCGGATTGGTGCGTCAAAACCTTTGAGGAAGCCAACCACGCACCTGAAGTTATCATAAAAGAAGGGCTTTCCATAACCGCTAAAGCGGGTGAAATCTTCAACATTCACGTTGCTTTAAATGACATTGACGGGCATCCTGTTTACCTGAAGGCCTGGTGCTATGACGAGTCGGGTGACGGTCATGCCGAGGTTAAAGTGGAGAACGCTATCGTTACCGTACAAATACCCAAAACGGCCAAAAAAAAGAATCAATTTCATATTATTGTTGAAGGGACCGATACGGGATTTCCAGCATTGACACGATATCAAAGAGTCATTGTTTCTGTATTGTAGCTCAAAATGCGAAAAATTAACTTTTCAAAAATGTGTTTCTTTAGGGCAACGAAACAATATTGATTTATATTAAACGGTTGAACATACTATTTTAAGAGGGCAACCGTTCAGTTATAAATAATTTCCTACAAATCCCCCGGAAATATGAACATTTTTGGTTTTCTAACTGGAATACGGTCCAGGAAATTCATTTTCCTATTAATTCTATTGATAGGAACAATTGTACGCTCGCAAACCGTAAAGGAACTTGAATATTTACTGACCCAACCAGAGCTCACTTCCAAGGAAAAAATTGAAATTCTTTATACCCTTAGTAGGGAATTGACGTACGTAGATAATTTAAAATCATTAAAATATGCCGAAAAGGCGTTGCAGTTATCTATAGAATTGAAGGATGAAACAGGTATAGCCTACAGCTACAGGATATTATCCAGTATATATGCCATAAATGATAATTATTTTATGAGCACTGAATATATTCATAAGGCCATCGATATTTTTGAGAAAAATTCCAACAAGGAGGGATTGGCGAACTGTTATATTTCCATGGGACATATCTATCGCATTCTTAACAATCGCTTACAAGAAATAAATTACCACAAAAAATCATTCGAGATTTTCAAGGATTTGGGTATCACCGAAAGAATAGGGGTATCGGCCCATAATCTAGGAGAAAGCTACTATAACAACAAAGACTTGGCCGAGGCCGAAAACTTAACCCGGTATGCCATTAAAATAAACGATTCCATACGTAATCTACCCGTTCTTTCAAGTTGCTTTAAAGTTATGGGACTTATAAAGGTAAACGATGACCAAATCGACTCCGCTAAACATTATTTTAAAAGTATACTCAAGATTTCCGAGGAGCTAGGTAAAAACTCCCAAAAGGTTGCGACAGTGGAGGCAATGCTTCAACTAGCCCAAATTGCCAAAAACGAAGGCGATTCAAGTCTTCAATATTCTTACTTGGAAAGCACCGAGGCATATTGCAATAAATTTCATTTGAACCAGCCCTTATTAAGGGTATATAAAGACTTACAGGCTTTTTATTTGGAACGGAGCAACCTAGAAAAGGTAAACTACTATTTCAATGCCCATAATGAACTCTCTGAATCCATTAAAAGAATTCAACTGGAGGATAGAAATAGGTTGACGCAAAGTATGGCCTCTATACATACATTGAACAGAACCACCCAAGCTTTGGAAAAGGAAAATGCCGCGCAGGCCTCAACGATAGTATATAGAAACATTAGTATAATCATAATTCTCTTATTTCTTATTGGATTCTTCCTTGTTTTAAGAAAATTGAAACGCATCAACAAAGAACTAACGGAGCAAAATGAAACCATTCAAACGCAAAAAGAAGAACTACAGGAACTAAACGCCACTAAAAATAAATTCTTCAGCATTGTAGCACATGACCTTAGAAGCCCTTTGACCTCTTTAAAATCCTTCATTACTGTTCTGGTTGATCATCTAGATTTATTAAGCAAGGAGGAGATATTGAATATGGGAAAACAACTAAGTTCATCTGTTGATAATACACTAAAAATGACGGATAATTTGATTATCTGGGCCAAATGTCAAATGAACGTGCTGGAGGACAGAACGGAACTAATTTCTTTTAAGGAAATAATTGATGAAGTGACGGAAATTTTTATGGTGATAGCATCTAACAAAGGGGTAGCACTTGAAACTTCCGTAATAGGTAATCCAAAATTTATGGGAGATAAGAACCAAATTGAGTTTGTAGTTCGAAATTTGATAAATAACGCCATAAAATTTACTCCCAAGAATGGCATTGTCAAACTATCCGTTACCCATACTTTCAAGGAAATTAAGATCATAATATCAGATACAGGAATCGGTATGACCCCTGAATTCAGAAAACAGTTATTTTCGGTACAAAAACCAAAAGGAAGGAACGGTACCAACGGTGAAAAAGGAAGTGGGCTTGGACTGGTACTCAGCTCAGAACTCATAAAAAGGAACCATGGTGATATACATGTGGATAGCGTTGAGGATAGAGGAACTACGATTACTGTAACCTTTTCCGAAAATCAAAAAGTAGCCTAGGTATACAAATCCCTATCTTCAAAAAACAATTGATGTTATCTAGAGACTTAAAAAGTAGCATGTTTCGGGTTGTCATCATGTTGCCCAGGACAGTAACGAAATCCCTGTTAAAAACCTTTGATTATAAGAAATTCGTGAATGTGGACGAAATAATTTTAGGATGCCCTAGTCCTTACAAAATTGGTAAAGCCTCTGCTACGGCCACTACAGGTATCCAAGGTTTCCAATCCATAGGATTATGCGGATTTTGAAGCAAATAGGGACTGGATTTATAAATAAGGTCATAGGTGAATTCATAAGCCTTATCAGTAGCTTACTCATTGTTTTCCGTTTTACCAAAATTCCCAAAGGATATATAATCCGAATAGGAAAATCAACGAAAAGCTTTTAGTTAGCTTCATAAAAAAAGGGAATTATTGTACCGTTGTACGGGGGGTGGGACCATTTTTTAATCACCATATTTTGTCTTTCCAAAATATATTGTGTGAATACTATTAATTAACTTGTTTAACCCGCAAAGAATTAGCAATTTGGCATAAATTGAATACTTCTAAAATACATCAAATGAAACTATGTAGGTTTTTTCTAATATTCCTATGCTTTTACAACTTAGAAACAAACGGTCAACAATTAAATGATTATAAGCTCTGGCTGAAATATGAACAAATTACCGATTCCAAATTATCGGCTTCCTACAAAGATATAAGCTCCAAAATAGTTGTTGGCGAGAGCACGCCTTCGCTACTTAATGCCAAAGAAGAACTAGCGCTGGCCCTGCCTCAAATGCTTGGTACGGACATCGAGTTTTTGAGTGCGATCGATAAGGGCAACGCCCTGATCGTGGACGTTTATCAGAATCTACCGGTAGACCTTAAATCGGCCGTATCCAAGGAAATGATGGATGTAAAAGGCGATGGTTTCGTTTTGAAATCTGTCAAATTAACAAATAAAAAAGTTACAGTAATCACCGCCAAAACGGATCTTGGGGTTCTTTATGGTACATTCAGATTTCTACATCTTATGCAGTCCCAACATCTCCTCGATGATTTAAAAGTTGTAGACAATCCTAAATTGGACATTCGAATGCTCAACCACTGGGACAATCTGGATCGTTCAGTGGAAAGGGGCTATGCGGGATTCTCACTTTGGAACTGGCAAAAATTACCTGAATATGTAGACCAACGCTATATTGACTATGCCAGGGCCAATGCCTCCGTTGGAATAAACGCTACCGCACTTACCAATGTTAATGCAAACGCCTTGATTCTTACTCCCATGTATCTTGAAAAAGTAAAGGCCTTGGCAGATATCTTTAGGAGCTATGGCATCAAAGTATATTTGACAGCACGTTTCTCCGCTCCTATGGAAATCGGTGGACTGGAAACTGCGGATCCCTTAAATGCCCAAGTACAACAATGGTGGAAAGATAAGGTCAAAGAAATTTATGCAATCGTTCCAGACTTTGGTGGTTTTTTGGTTAAGGCCAATTCCGAAGGACAGCCCGGACCCCAAAATTATGGTAGGAATCATGTTGACGGTGCCAATATGATGGCAGAGGCCGTAAAACCCTTTGGGGGCAATGTCATTTGGCGTGCCTTTGTCTATTCAGAACATGACGATACGGATCGTGCCAAGCAGGCCTATGACGAGTTTTTACCGTATGACGGTAACTTTATGGACAATGTTTTGGTGCAGGTAAAAAATGGCCCTATAGACTTTCAACCAAGGGAGCCCTTTCATCCTATGTTCGGTGCCATGAAAAAGACACCGCTAATAATGGAGTTTCAGATAACCCAAGAATACTTGGGGTTCAGCACTCATTTGGTGTATTTGCCCAAACTTTTCGAAGAAGTCTTGGACGCCGATACTTTTCAGAAAGGGGAAGGTTCTACTGTAGCAAAAGTCATAGACGGAAGCCTATATGGGAACAAACTGACAGGTATGGCGGGAGTCTCCAACATTGGTACTGATATCAATTGGACAGGCCACCCTTTTGCACAGGCCAATTGGTATGGTTTTGGACGTTTGGCCTGGGACCCTTACCTAAGCGCGAACACCATTGCAGAGGAATGGCTAAGGGCCACCTATTCCAATGAAGAGGAATTTGTGGATCCGATAAAGGAAATGATGCTAGATTCTAGGGAAGCGATAGTTAACTATATGAATCCGCTTGGTCTGCACCACATATTCGATACCGGTCACCATTACGGACCGGGTCCTTGGGTCGACAATCTAGGTAGACCGGATTGGAACCCTGTTTATTATCATAAAGCCGATTCATTAGGAGTTGGTTTTGATAGAACGCCAAGCGGAAGCAATGCCACGGAGCAATACGCATCCGAAATTGCCGTGCAGTATAATGACCCAAAAACCATACCTCAGGAATACCTGTTGTGGTTTCATCACCTACCTTGGGATTATAAGTTGGAAAATGGTGAAATTCTTTGGGATGCCATCGCATTAAAATATCAGGAAGGTGTGGACCAGGTAACACAAATGATCAAAACATGGGATCGTATGAAACCTTATCTTTCTGAAAATGAGTACAAAGAGGTGTCCATGTTATTGGAAATCCAATTGAAGGAAGCAAAATGGTGGCGAGATGCCTGTCTCCTCTACTTTCAGACCTTTTCCAATCGTCCTTTGCCCACAGGTGTAGAAAGGCCCACGAAATCCTTGGAATATTTTAAATCCTTAAAGTTCCCATTTGCACCGGGAATACGTCCTAGATGGGATTAAATTATTGATGTAAGTTAGAAACAAGGTACTACGGCTACGGATTGGCGGCCAAAGATTCCTGTTAGTTCTATACTAAAAAACCTCAGTTTTTAGATGTGATTTTTGTATGCAGATCAAAATGGTAAATTGTACTACCTCAAATACTGAATTTCAAATTTCGAATTGAATATATATTAAGTATTTTGTAGAGTACAAATAAAAAGAGGTTTACAAAAAATAATTTGTAAACCTCTGATAATCAAGTCGGGGTGGCAGGATTCGAACCTGCGACCTCCTGCTCCCAAAGCGGCCTTTTTATGGTTTGATATGGTTTATAAAAAATTATAATTATTCTGTATATCAATTAGTTATAAATTTTATAAAATCATAAACGACCATATAAAACCATATTTTGAGTGCAAATTGAGTGCAAATTTTAGTATCTTGAGGTTATGAAAACAAATATAACCCTTTCCCTTGATGCCCGGCGAAAAAGAAAAGATGGTACCTGTCCCATTATATTTCGATTGAGCCATCACCGCAAAACCATAGCCATTCCATCTGGCATTTCTGTACCTCCCGAATATTGGGACCAAAAGAAAAGGGAGGTCAAAAGAAATTATCAAGGTGTAAGCTCGGTTACCCGACTGAACAATATGCTCACCAAAAAGAAGACGGAATTTACAGATTGTATCAATGCTTTGGAGGAAGAAGGCCGATTAGAAGGTCTAAGTATATTGGAATTGAAGAATACGTTATCCCGACCATCGAACAGTATTTCCTTTTTTGAGTTTACGACGACCTTGATCGCCGAGATGAAGGAAGCCAAGAAATTTGGGAATGCCCGGGCTTATCAGCAGGTATATAACGTCCTAAAGACGTTTAATGGAACAGGAAGCCTTCGATTTGAGGAAATTACCTATCAGTTTCTAAAACGCTTTGAAACGGCGCATTTGAAAAAAGGAAATAGTATCAATGGGCTTTCCATGTATCTAAGAACAGTAAGGGCTATTTATAATAAAGCGATTACCCAAGGGCTGGTTGCACAGGATAGATACCCGTTCACCCGTTATAGGATAAAATCAGAACCCACGGCCAAACGTGCTATTTCCAAGGAAAAAATAAAACGGATTTTGGAGTTGGAGTTGGAAACTGCCTCTCCCCTGTTCCATGCTCGGAATTACTTTATATGCTCCTACCTTATGAACGGTATTTCATTTATAGATATGGCCTTTCTCAGGTTAAGTAATATTGTCGATGAACGAATTCAATATCGTAGACAAAAAACTGGTAAGCGGTATGATATAAAAATTACGGAGCAACTTTCTCCTATTTTGGATTTTTACCTTATTGATAAAAAGGATGATGATTTTATCTTTCCGGTAATTAAACGCACAAAACTTGAAAACCAACACAGGGACATTCGGGATGCCCGTATCAAATACAATCGTCGGTTAAAGGAAATTGCAAAGCTTTGTGATATTGAGGAAAACTTGACCAGTTATGTAAGCCGCCATTCTATGGCGACCAATCTCATATTAAGTGATGTACCAATCAATGCATTAAGTAAAATGTTAGGTCATAGCGACTTACAGACTACTCAAATCTACATCAAAGACCTCCCGACCCACATCATGGATGAATATCAGGAACGACTTGAAATTTGAACTGGTTTATATGTTCAGGCTAAAAGAAAACAAAATATAGCCCAAAAAATTTACTATTTTTGAGCTATAAACCACTGTAATATAGCTCATGGCTCGAAATATCTGGAATTGGCAAAGCGAAGAATGGCCCCATTTTTCCTATGATAAAGACGCACTTTCCACTTTGGAACTTCAATTTTCCCAAAATACGGGAACGGTCTTGGGTGCGCTGAAACATGTTCGTGTTGAAGAAAAAAACACCTTTCTGGTCGAGGTGCTGTCCAGCGAGGCCCTGAAAACTTCTGAAATCGAGGGAGAATACTTAAACAGGGATAGTATTCAATCATCCATCAAAAACAATTTGGGATTCTCCACGGACAAGCGCAAAGTGCCTCCTGCCGAGTATGGAATTTCCGAAATGATGGTCGACCTATACCACCATTACGACACACCCCTTACCCATGAACAGCTTTTTCAGTGGCATAGAATGATTACCAATGGTAGACGTGATTTGACCGACATTGGTAAATACCGCACCCATTCGGAACCCATGCAGGTCGTATCAGGGAGGTTGGACAGGCCCACGGTACATTTCGAAGCTCCTCCGTCGGAAAGGGTTCAAGAGGAAATGGAAAAATTCGTTTCGTGGTTCAACAAAATACATCAAGAAAAGAACCTCCTGCCCCTTGCACTTTCCGGGCTGGTACATCTATATTTTGTCTGCATCCATCCCTTTGAGGATGGCAACGGCCGAATAGCAAGGGCCTTGGCAGAAAAATCTTTAGGAATTAGTATAGGGCAGCCCGCTCTGATTTCGCTTTCCAAAACGATCGAGGCCAAAAGAAAAGACTATTACGATGCCTTGGAAGCCAACAACAAAAACCTTGAGGTCACCGATTGGCTGCGCTATTTTGCCCGGACTGTTATTCAGGCTCAGGAGGATACGTTGATAACGATTGACTTCATCATCGAAAAAGCCAAATTCTATGACCGATTTGCCCCTGAAATGAACGAACGGCAGAAAAAAGTCATAAAACGACTATTCGAGGCCGGGCCAGAGGGTTTTACAGGAGGTTTGAGTGCGGACAATTATACCAAAATAGCCAAGACCTCGGCTTCCACGGCAACTAGGGATTTGGGGGATATGTTGCAAAAAAGAATGGTGATAAAAACGGGACAACTTAAGGGCACTAGGTATTACTTGAACCTCAAACCTTTGTAGGTTGCCTTGGATTGCCGTTAGGTCACTTTGGTCAATTTTCGGTTCTTCTTCTCCCTATCCATAAAAAAACGCCCGTTAGGGCGTACGTGTTCAATTTAGGTTGTCAAAAAATCTATCGACGAGTATAAAAACGAAAGGTGAAATTGAAGGAATTAATGTTGTTTCTCATTTAAAGACCTTAACAATTGTTTTTCAATAGTTTAATGGGATTATTTTTTTTACGACATGTATTTTGAATTGGGAAATTTCCTATATTTACTATACTTAATTCTTAATCTTATGCGGGCAATATAATCAACATCTGGCATCTTGCCCATCGGTGGACAAAGCCAACTTCAGCATCCCGCATTCCATTTTCAAATTATCTTGACAATTTTTCCCTTTTCAAAATCTTTGAGGGTTTAGAACCTTTCATGATGGAAAATTGTGATTGGTAATAGTCAAAAAAACATATTAACAACCTTAAACCAAAAATTATGATTTGGAAAGTATGGTGTCCAATTTTAGTCATACTCCTTCTTATTGGCTGTAATAAAGAAGACCTTCCTATTGGAGATCCCCAAGAGGCAATTTTGGGTAGATGGCAGATCACCCATTTGGGAAACGGCTCCAACCCTCCCGAATATGATGGAAATGGCAGTTTTATCGAATATTTGCCAGATAGCATCATGCGCATCGGAAATCCCGGCGAAGAAATTATTGTTCAAAGGTATTGGTTTCAGAATTCCCTTTTAATGCACGAGTCCAGTTATATAGACGTGATAGATAGGGACACATTAACCTTTATTGACAGCTTTAAGTATGAGTTCCAAAACCGAAACAGGCTTAGACTGGACTGGCAGGTCAACGCCATTTTCACAACATCCATTTATAAACGAATCGACTAAATCATGAAAAAGAATCTAATAATAATGCTTATAACAACAATTGTCATACAAGGTTGCAGTAACGACGACGATAACCTTCGTTTAAATCAGATGGGAACCGTTCTTGTGGAGACTTCTTGTAATACCAAAGAAAACAATCTTGCCTATACTATAGACGTTGATGGCTTGAATGAGGTAGAATTCATCATTACAGCTACATTGCCCGAGGAATTTAAGCAAGAAGGACTAAGAATTCAATTTGATATGAAACCCTCAAAAGATGGTTTGACCATTTGTACCGACAATTTTTTTCCTAATCAGTTTTATAAAATAAGTAACGTTAAATTATTACTAGATGAAAATTAGATTTACTTTTAGATTGGCATTTTTTTTATTTCTAATAAATTCATTAAATGTCAAGGGTCAGAATTATTATTGGGGGGCGAATAACAAAATAACACTTGAAGTAGATACGACTTCTATAATAGTAAGAGCTGAAATTGAATCTGAGATTGAGAATAGTCTTTCGAGATTACAGAACTTGGAAACTATTGAAAGAATAAATCAAAATACTCTCTTAATAAGATTAAAACCCAGCTTCAAAAGCATTGAAGGTCTAAGTTCTATAACTGGCAATTTATCATATTCATTTTTCGATGATTCAGGCCATATGGTAATTCCTACTGGAGAAATTCTATTTATGCCTAAAAAGGGTGTTTCATTAAATGATATAAATAAACTTGTAGGTGGACAATTTGAAATTGTAAAAGAAAAATATGGAAGTTTTAGGGTCTTTATAAATGAATATAAAAATCTATTATCTGTATCAAATAAAATTTATGAGAGTGGGCTTGTAGAATATAGCCATCCTAATTTTATTATGGAACTTATAAAATCTCAAAATGACCCCTTGTACCCAGATCAATATTATTTAAACAATACCGGGCAGTTTGGTGGAAATGCAGGAATTGATATTAATGCCCCTCAGGCATGGGCATTAGGAACAGGACTTTTTGATGTGAGGGTAGCAGTAATAGATGATGGTGTTGAAAACCATCCCGACTTAAATGGCAGGGTTGTACAAGGATTTTCCCCAAGAAATGCAAATGGGTTTGGTACACCTACAGCTCCCTCCGAACACGGCCAAGCCTGTGCTGGAATAATAGGAGCTACAAGAAACAATAGTGAGGGTGTGGCGGGGATTTATTCGTGTGCAACCATTGTGCCCATAAACATTTTTGTTGGAAACGAATCTACTGCTGATATTGCAGATGCCATAGATTGGGCATGGGATGAAGGAAATGCAGATGTCCTAAGTAATTCTTGGTCGTATCCATCAGCAACAGTTTATTATGACAATATTGCACAAGCAATCGGGCGTGCTCGTACATTGGGTCGAAATGGTAATGGTTCTGTAGTTGTATTCTCCTCCGGGAATTACCATCCTGGAGGAGGGGAACCTATCCAGTTTAACGGTGTAGCTTTCCCCTCTAAAGTGACTGGTGTCATTACTGTAGGCGCAATTACAAATACGGGTACTATCCAAGGATATAGTAGTAGAGGTCCAGAAATGAACTTAGTGGCTCCCTCAGGGGGAGGTAATGTACGTACAACTGATCGCCCAGGTGCACCTGGTTATAATGGAGGAAATTATACCAATACTTTTGGGGGTACGTCGGCGGCGTGCCCTCAAGTATCCGGTGTGGCAGCATTAATGTTGTCATTGAATCCTAATTTGACCGAACAGAATTTAAAGAATATACTCCATACTACAGCTTACCCTATGGGACCTACAGGTTTTGACAACACATATGGCCATGGTAGGTTGGATGCCCAAAAGGCAGTTCAATCTGCTATGTTGCCGATTAATGGTTCAAATAGTATTTGCACAACAGGAACCTATACTGTGGCCAACCCTGCAGGAACTACCGTAAGCTGGAATGTTATACCCACAAATGCACTTAGTTTTTCTGGTGGAGGTAGTTCTAAAACTTTTACTAGGGTAAATAATTTTACTGGAAGCGTTACAATAAGAGCAACAATAATGGGATCCGATGCTAACTGTGAGTTTGCAGTTTTATCGAAAACTGTTCTAGTGGGCACTGCAATCACCGTTACCGCCCCAAACATGGCGGATGCTTCGGGCGGCCTGTCGGTATCTGTAAGCAACGGTACGGGAAATTACAAATATTACAAGAATGGTGCCCTTCTGTTATCATCAGGTTCGCCATCCGTATATCTCAATTGGGGTTGCTCAGGAGGGCTGTTGAAAGTAACCTGTAATACTAATTGTGGAACATCGGAAGGCACAAGAACTATCTATCAAAATTGTGGCTCATATATGATGGCAGTATATCCGAACCCATCAAGTTCGGAATTGTTCATAGTCTATGATTATGAGAAATCAAGTGACGAAAATGGGGGACGAATCCGGTCTGTTACCGAGCAGGGCCCATTAAAAACGGAAATCTATGATTTTTATGGCAATTTGATTATGGCTAAACAATTTGAAAAGTCCAGTAATGTGCCGAGAATCAATATATCCGACCTAAAACAGGCTACCTACTTTTTAAGAATTATAGGTAAAGAAATCGATGAAGTACACCAGATAATAAAGGAATAGGTTCCTCATTTCATAAAACAATTAAAAATCGAGGGATGAATCCCCCGATTTTTCTTTTGAAAGGACTCTTGCTAAATTATTGACATTTGATAGTCGCGAAAAACTTAAGATTTTCGGACCATTAAATAAATATCAATTTTTTAGGATTAAAATGTAATTCCCTTACTCTTCTTAAATTTTGAGTAGTTGGTCAGCTCATCCTTGAACCCGTTGTACATTTCCTCCGTTTTGTTACCGCTACCGCCCAATAACGAATTAATGGCGTAAACACCCTTTTTAAGCAAACGGTTTTGTTGGACACTTGCTTTTTGTTGGATCATATGGTTCATACATTTTCGAAGTCCGTTGTCCATATGGTGCCGGACCACTTCCCAATGCAAGTTGGGACGTACATTTTCAATTGTGAGCATATATGCGAAATTATCGTATAGCCCCTTTTCCATCAAATGTCCTGCCCATAGGTTTTCGAGCTTATTCCTGCCTTTTTCAATAAGGTCGTTGATGACGGGTTGTTGCCCTTGTAATGTTGTGGCCAAATCGGGAATCGAACCCAGATACTGGCTCGTCCGTTTCGGCAGGGTACAACTAGATTTGTTGTCCGTATAAATAGATTTGACCTCGATTCCTTTTTCCCCTTTGACAAAATAGAACCCTTTGGCATTGAAAAGGGCGATATAATCTTTCGCCGATTTCTCGAAAGGCTCATGCATACGTTCGGCATTCTTAATATACGAACCCAGGGCGACACTTTCATACTGCTTTTTATAATCGGCATCCATTCTATCATACAGTTGAGGAAAAATCATTGGTAGGAACATGGCAGCTGCCGTCAGCTTAGGACTATTTACGGAAGACTGCTCCGTCAACATTTCCAACATCAAATGGTTTTGGCGGACAAAACCCGAAGACACATATTTTTCCATTTCCTTTGGAAAAGTTAGATTGCCCAATTTAACGGGTACGATATGCTTGTCTGATTGGGTAAAGGACAATTGGTTGTCATGGTACTTTACGCCCAAAGCTTGGAACAATAGACGGATACTTCCCTGTTCCGTACCGACATTGAAAATCCGCTTTTCCAATATGTTTCCTATAAGTTTGAACTTGTCATCCAATAGTGCCTTCTCCTTTTTGTTCTCAAGTTCGTATATCTTTTTTCTGACCATGGGGAATTCATTTTCCATGACTTTCCTGAATTCCGACTTTTGGTTCCGTGGAACATAACGTTCCAAGAAACTATATTTTTCCGAAGCCAATATTGCTGGGACGACATCTTCTAACTTACTTTTCATGATATGTTCCGATAGCAACCCGTTCTGCTTCGGAGATTTCAGATAGGATGTCGTCAATGCCTCTTTTATTGTTTTTTGGACTTCCAATTTGAACTGCTTGCTCTCGGTATCGATTTCTGTGAAGGCATCGCCATTACCAAAAATTTCCAAACGGTTCTGCATCCGTATATTTTTGCCGAGTTCCCGTGCCTTGAACACATATCGTGATTTGTCATAGATGGTATACCCTTCTATAATATCTTCCTTTATGTCCAGTTTGATGTCGATGTCCTGATATTCCTTTAGCACGGCTTCAAGGTCATGCGGACGGATGGTCTTGAAAAGATTATAAGTGGTCTCTATTTGTTTCAAGAGCCGTTGTCGGTATATCGGCAAAAGCTTCGATTTTGAATGTACATCGAATACTTTTTGAAGTTTTGGGCCGCTCAACCCTCTATGCACTTCGGAGCCGTTAATAAATCGGGTCTTATATCCCTTTTGGTTGTTTAGCCCATAAGCGACCCCTATCCTTCCCGTTTTGTTCTTTGTGGTCCTTATCTCTATATGATACCGTTTTACCAATCGTGCAAGTTCATCAAAACTGCGCACCTTGTATTTTTGGTTAATGCTGTTCAGGACATCCTGTAGATAGTACTTCGTTCCTTTTTCCGCTTCCATCCCGAATTGTTTTTCCGGCAATCGGTATATCGGTAGTTGGCTTTTCTGTTTTTTGGTCGGTGCAGGTGTAAGTCCGTATTTTTTTTCGAGGTGTTGCCTTATTGCAATACTTCTTTTGTGGCTATTATAGATTCCGAGTACTTTTCCGTCTTCCTTCACTGTAGTGGTTACAATATGTACGTGCTCGTGCTTGGTGTCGTTGTGGCGCACCACTACATAAGGTTGATTTCCAAAGCCCATATTTTCCATATACTCCTCGGAGATTTTATAGAAGGTCCTATCGTCCAAATGTTCGCCATGGGGAAGGTTCAAACTGATATGGGCATACCGGTTCTTGGTGGCGTTGCGCTGTCCTTGAAAATACAGCACGCTCGCGAAGAATTTTGGGGATATGCTTTGGGAAAACGTATTTCCATAGCCAAGAATTTGCATACCTTCCTTTCCGAAGACATAGTTCAATGTTCCGGTACAGGTTTGGCCGTAAATAATCTTTGCTATCATGCTGGTTTTTCTACCATCGTAATTTTCAATAGTGTGCAAAGCAATTCGTTCGTTTTTTGTATCTCGTTCTGCAAACTACTGTTCGGGTTTCTCAAATTTTTATGGTGCGCTATCTTTACAAGTTGGTTGATATTGTTTCCTATTTTGTTGATATGGTAGGCAAGGTTTGAAGTATCTGGGAGCCTATCCTTTTCTTCAGATATACTTTGCAAAACCAATCTTCTTAAAAGCGGACTTATCGTTCCCCTTTGCGAAATATCGAGATTATAGGATTCACAGATTTTTCGCAATCTTTCATATTCGGAATCGTTGAAACGCAGCATTATGTTATGGAATCTCTTCTTGTTTCCCAATCGTTTCCTGCCTCTTTTCTTATGTTCCATTTTGGTTGCTTTTTAAGCAAAACACTTCGCCAGAAGTAGCCAATTCTAAGTTACTTAGAATGTACCTCGCTATCCGTTTCACGGATAAATATAGATAATCATATTAGTTTTTAACCAACTTATAATCAATTATTTACATCATAAAATCATATGGAACCATATCAATATAGATGGGTACAAGTCGAACTTTTATATGGTCCAATATGGGAATTGAAAATCTGGTAAATATCCGTCGATGACGGTTTTGTGGGTAGGGAGAAGAAAGGTAAAGCGGTTTTTGCGCCGCTTTTGCTTTCGCGCGGCTCCGAGGGGGTTCAAAAATATGGAACGGAAAGACTTGAGCGGCGGACAGGCGAAGCGTGTCCGAACGGAAGGATTGGAGTGGAAGATTTTTGAACTTCCGCAGGGAGAGGTATTAGAGGACTAATTTGATACTATAGAAACTTTGATTATTCTACTATAGCTTTATAGCTATATCCCTATAATCATATGCTCATTTCATCATTTGGCCATATGAAGATTTAAAATTGGGAAAGTTGGCTTCTTTTTTAGTAACTAATTGTTACAGAAGCAAGGACTATTAAATTGGATTATAGATTCAAAGTCCTAAACCTTTGCCCTTTCTACCTTTTTCATTTTTTTCTACTGAATTTTGCTGCCTTTTGTTCTTTGCAAGTTTGGCCTCTTCAATAAACTGTTGCATACCCAAATGCATAGGGTTTTCGGGTATTATTTTTTCTTGGTTATGAAGTAAGGGAACTTTGAGATTTAGTTCGGCGGCAACTCGATAGCCCAAATTGAAGGATTTTTTAAACGTTTCATCTACTTTGATATCTTCTTCCATAGTCAAAAAGTTTCTCGGGCGTGTTTTTCGATATATTCCATAATCGATTCCCTATAGTACAGTATAATTTTCTTTTGGGGCTGGGAGAACCTAATCTTCCCCTCGTCCCTAAGCTTTTGAAGTGTTGTAGTCGACTTGATTCGTAAAATGGACATGGCCTCTTCACCATCAATCCATCTGTCGAGCGTATCCTGCCTTTTCGATTCTACATGTTCGATAACCTTGGTGAACAAGGCATAAAAGGCTTCTTCTTGTAGACAGACGACTTGCATAGGTTCTTGAAAAGAAAATGGATTTTTTAAGTTACTGTATTTCTTGTTTTGGGAACTTCCATTTCGACCAGTCGTTCATTAATTCGTTGTGGAGCTTCGTTTATCCAATGTTTGATACAAACCAAGGTCTGATATGATTAGTTTAACCACCTCTTTATTAAAACCATGAATGACCGAATAATAATTGTCTTGACTCTGTAGGTCAACATTTTTTTCAGAAATAGTGAAGCCTAAAATTTATCCTGCAATTTATCCGATACTACGATTTCACGTTATCTATCAATTGTCTAACTGTATCTTTCAAAAAATACCCGCCGGTCTGAGGAGCATCTCCTCTGAATTCTATCAGACCAGCGTTGCGAAGCTGGGGAATATATCTTTCTATTGAACTTTCTGGAAGATTAGTTTTTTCTTTTTAATCCGGAACTCTTTTACCTTCATTATTGGTGATAGCAGTTAAAAGAAGAACAATTCTTTCATTTAACCATCAATTGCAAAAATTAGAAACAAATAGTGGTACCAAAACTCTGTAGCCCAAAGTTTCTAAATAAAGTATTTAGAATAATCACAATGTCCTCGAATAATATAACTACATAGTACATTTTTTTTTAGTGAAATGAACCCAAAAAACGCTGTGTTTCGAAAAAACCATATACAAAAAAAAGTAAGATTTAACACTTTAGTGATGAGAAAAAATTATTTTGTAAGAATTTTATTATTATTTTATAGTATTCCCCCTTCATTTTTTGTATTCATTTTAATCGTTTTTGTTATGGAAAAACCGTCGTATCCTATTTTAAAGATGTTAATTAACTATTCCAGAAAGCAAAATAGACAAATTTCTACGGACAAGTTTAAGTTACACTTACTGAGTAATCCAAGTTATCCAAGTATCAAATCCATAACCGATACACTAGACTATTTTTCAATACCAAATATTGCCGCCATAATACCGAAGGAATCTTTAAAAGAACTGCCTAAAAAATTCCTGGCATCTGTAGAATTCGACAACCAAAAGCATATAGCAGAAGTCAACGTTGGGTATAAAAGTGTGAATACATATTTTGATGATGGTACAAAACGAAAGTTAACATTTGACGAATTCAATAAAATTTGGACTGGCGGAGTTATATTAATTGAACAGAATGAAGGGAAAAAATTTAAAAAACCTTATGGTAAGTTTTACAATCCAATTATTGCACTAATTCTGTTTACAGTTTTATTGTTTTCTGTGCTTTTATCACAATCCTTAAATGCATTCATTTTCACTTTGCTTTCAATATCTGGATTGGTCATTGCTTATTTCATTGCAAGAGAGGAATTAGGAATTGGCCAACCTTTAACCTCTAAAATATGTAATTCTACCGCCATCAATAGTAGTTGTAATGACGTTATTAATTCTAAATCAGCTACACTTTTTGGTTTTATATCTCTTAGTGATGCGGCTGTCTCATACTTTCTTGGTACAACATTGATTACGAGCTTTTTAGGTTTCCGAACTGAATTTTTTTTAGTACTCATTATTTTTAGTATTCCTGTCATTCTATATTCTATCTATTCACAAGCATTTATGGTAAAAAAATGGTGCCCTCTATGTTTAGGTATTTCACTTATCATAATTCTACAATTTGTTTTAGTTATATCTAACTATACTTATCTAAAATTTAATTGGGGATACAACCTTCTCGCATTTACAATTTTTAGTATGATATATTTTGCATGGACAAACATTAAAAAAGTCCTTGAAGAAAAGATTTCATTGGAAAGTTCGAAACAGGAATTCTATAAGTTTAAATGGGACTATAAACTCTTTATGGAGTTTCTTAATAAGGGAAAACTCAAATTACCTGTCGAAACGAATAATGCTCATTCAATAACGTTTGGCAACCCAAAAGCAAATTTGATTATCACAGGAGTTACTAATCCGATGTGCGGATTTTGCTCCGAAGCATTCAAAGTATATAACCAATTACTTGAGCGATATCCTAATAGGATACTTTTAAATATAGTATTTAACGTTGCAGTCAATTTAGAAAATGATAATGCCAAAATAGCCCAAAAGGTTATTGAAATATACAAAGAGAATCAGGATGAAGCATTGAAAGCACTACAGGTTTGGTATCAAGATAGAAATTTAGAAAAGTGGCAAAAAAAATATGGGTTGCCGATGCAAAAGGAAGATCTCTTCATTTTGAATAAGCATTATAATTGGTTTATTGGCAATGATATAATCTATTCACCCGCTACAATCATTAATTCTAAACCTTTCCCTAAAAAATACAATATTGAAGACTTACCTATGTTCATAGACCATTTACTTGTGACTGAATCTAGAGAAAAAAATGGGCCAATCATAAGAAAGGCCCAATAAACATTCTTGCAAGGATAGACATACACTGGGAGTGTCTATAAATGTTCCCGGCAAAAGTAATCATTAAATAAAAGTATTATGTTAAAAAAAATCTTGAATTTAAAAGGTGTTTATCAGCTCTCAAAAGATGAACAAAGCGAGTACTTAGGAGGGGGTCGAGGAGGATCAGGTTGCTGCGATCCTGCAGTAACGTGTTGTGTACCTCAACCAATACCATCTGGTTGCACTAGTTGTGCGAACCCAGCACCAGGATGCCAATTTGCCTACGGGACCTATAATTGTCCTAATCCGGTTTACGCAAGTTGCTGTATTTAAAAATGGTTTTACCAGAGAGCTTTGTGCTCTCTGGTTTTTGAATTTAACTTTTTTTGGATGCCAAAATTTCCGAATTACAGACAGACCGAGGAGAAAGATTGTGGTCCAACCTGTATTAAAATAGTTGCCAAATATTTTGGCAAAAATATTGCTACGCAGGTTCTTAGAAAATTGTGTGAAACCACAAGGCAGGGTAGCAGCCTAATGGGGTTAAGCGATGCTGCGGAACATATTGGAATAAGAACTTTGGGAGTTAAATTAAATATAGATAAACTTGTCGAGGTCAAACTACCATGTATCTTACACTGGGAATCTAAGCATTACGTAGTTTTGTACAAAATTGGAAAAAACAAGTTCTATATTTCAGACCCTGCATCTGGTTTAGTCACCTTCTCAAAAAAAAAGTTTGTTCAAAAATGGGCTAGAATTAATCCAAGTGAAGGGAATATTGGTGTTGCATTATTGATGGAACCTACTCCAAAATTATTTGCTTCAGAATTCAACGAGGAAGAAAAAATCGGACTAGGTTTCGTTTTAAAGTATTTGTTCCAGTACAAATCATTTCTTGTTCAATTAACTTTAGGATTACTTGCTGGGAGCCTTTTGCAACTTTTGGTTCCTTTTCTAACTCAAAGTATAGTCGACGTTGGTATACGGAACAGGGATATAAATTTTATATATCTGGTTCTGCTTGCTCAAATATTCTTATTTATTGGCAGGTCAAGTGTTGAAATAATTAGAGGTTGGATTCTACTACATCTAAGTACAAGAATTAACATTTCTATGATTTCTGATTTTTTTATAAAGCTCATGAAACTGCCAATAGCTTATTTTGATGTGAGGATGACCGGGGATATTCTACAAAGAATTAACGACCATAAAAGAATTGAACGAATTTTGACAACATCATCACTAACCATACTTTTCTCCATATTTAACCTATTCATCTTTAGCATTATACTATTTTATTACAATATTATAATATTTAGTATTTTCTTATTTGGCAGCACTTTATACATAGGATGGGTTTTTTTATTTCTCAGAAAACGCAAAGAATTGGACTACATAAGATTCGATGAAACCAGTAAAGAACAGAGCAAAGTAATTGAGTTGATAAATGGTATGCAAGAAATAAAAATGCATAATGCCGAAAAAAAAATGCGGTGGAATTGGGAACATGTCCAAGCAAGTCTATTCAAAGTGGCTACCAAAAATTTAGCACTTGAACAGACTCAAAGTGTGGGGTCAAACTTTATTAATGAGTCAAAAAACATTCTCACTACCATAGTCGCAGCACAATTAGTTATTAGTGGGGAGCTAACACTAGGCATGTTATTGGCTATCAGTTATATTGTTGGGCAGACAAATGGCCCCATTTTGCAGCTGGTAAGTTTTATTCGAGATGTGCAGGATGCGAAAATATCATTGGATCGATTAAGTGAAATAAATAATATGGAGGAAGAAGATGCAAATACCTTCAAAAATAAGTACGATGCTGACAAAAGTATTTCGATCACCCTTGAAAATGTCCATTTTAGGTATCCAGGAAATGCCAAACCAGTTATCAAAAATCTTACTCTTAAAATACCGGAAAACAGAATTACAGCTATCGTTGGAACTAGTGGCAGTGGTAAAACTACCTTGATGAAAATGTTGTTGGGTTTTTATAAAGTAGATAAAGGTAAAATATTAATCAATGATAAGAACATTGAATCAATATCCAAAAAAGATTGGCGCTCCCAACTTGGGGTAGTAATGCAGGAAGGGTACATTTTCAACGAAACAATTGCTTATAATATCGCTTTGGGAAATAATGATATCGACATGGAACGCCTACAAATGTCAGTTAAAACTGCAAATATCCAAGATTTTGTTGAAGGATTACCTATGGATTACCAAACGAAAATCGGTACGGAGGGTATGGGTTTAAGTACAGGCCAAAAACAACGGTTGCTTATTGCCAGAGCAGTATATAAGAATCCAAAAATTCTTTTTTTCGATGAGGCAACCAGTGCTTTGGATGCTAATAATGAAACTTTAATAATGAGTAATTTAAATGAATTTTTCGCCAATAGAACAGTAGTAATTATTGCTCACCGTTTAAGCACGGTTAAAAATGCCCATCAAATTGTGGTACTAGACCATGGAGAGATTGTAGAGGTTGGCACACATCAAGTGCTTACACAAAATAAAGAAAATTACTATGAATTGGTAAAAAATCAACTTGATTTGGATTAAAATGGTAAAAAAGTCAAGAAATTTAGAATTAAGAAGTGAGGAAATAAAAGATATCCTTACACAACCACCAAGTCTGTTGATTAGAACGGGAAACGGCATCTTCCTTTTTACTTTGTTACTGTTGTTTTCATTGAGCTGGATTTTTAAATATCCAGATATTATTGCAACAGAGGCACTTATTACGACAGATATTCCCCCGCAAACGGAATTTGCAAAATACAGCGGTAGTTTTGACACCATTTTTGTCAATAATTTTCAAGCTGTAAATAAAAATCAAATATTGGCCATACTTGAAAACTCGGCCGATACACAAGATGTCCTTTTTATCAAAAAAATCTTGGAAAACTATGAAATCAAACCCGAATTAGATATATCCATAAAATTACCTAATCTACTATTATTGGGGGAATTGGAAACAAGTTATACGGCTTTTAAAGAAAATTATTTAATTTATGAGTTAAATTACACTCTTAATCCGCAGTTAAACAAAAGTCAGGCGAACAAAATATCAACAAATGAACTTAGGGCAAGATTAAGTAACCTTGAAAGTCAGAAAGACTTAGGTATATCTGAAATGGAAATTTCAACAAACAATTTTGAGCGCATGAAACTATTGTACCAAAAGGGAGTCTTATCTAAAAGTGAGTTCGAAAAACAGGAATTGGAAATTATTAGAGTAGAGAATAAACTGAAGTCATTAATAAATACCATATCTTCAACGAGAGAGGCTTTAGGTTTAGCATTAAATAATGCTTCAGAATTATTCATCAACAAGATAGAAACAAAACAAAAACTTTATAACAATTTAGTCCAGTCATATACGCGACTAAGAAAGGAAATAAGGGATTGGGAAAATAATTATGTTTTTAAGTCCAAAATAGATGGCACAGTTGCATTTAATGGTTTTTGGGATAAAAATCAGACGGTCAAACAAGGTGAATTGATTTTTACTGTTATACCAAAAACCAGTTTATCATATATTTCCAAACTTAAAACTCCTGCAAAGAACTTTGGTAAAATTAAAATTGGGCAAAAAGTGAACATAGGATTGGATAGTTATCCTCAGAATGAATTTGGAGTGTTGGAAGGAATAATTTCAAATGTTTCTTTAGTACCAGATGAACAAAACAATTATTGGATCGATGTGAATCTTGAAGATAAGTTGGTAACCTCATACGGAAAGGAAATTAAATTTAACCAGAATATGACCGGATCTGCCGAAATTATTACAGAGGATTTGAGATTAGCACATCGTTTTTTAAATCGGTTAAAGGGCCTCTACAAACAATGATTTTTCATGCGCCAGCATAAAATCAGATATAAGAATATTGAGTAATATATAAATTTAAATTAAAGGTAAGGATAGAACAACAATTACAATTGAACTACTTTGTATTCGATAGTAAAAATCGGATTGACCATTGAAATATTTTAAAATGAAATGATTGCAAAAATGAATTTTAACAAAGAATTTATAAAGGGAATTGATTGAACGTTGAATTTGAATTTAAAGCTCTTGATGTTGAATAATTGAAGTGAAGTAATTAATAATGATGCGACTACAAAAAAAAACTTATTCATTTTATATTTTTAATTTGAGACCTTTT
The DNA here is from genome assembly GCF_005780245.1 of Maribacter aurantiacus. Lineage (NCBI taxonomy): Bacteria > Pseudomonadati > Bacteroidota > Flavobacteriia > Flavobacteriales > Flavobacteriaceae > Maribacter > Maribacter aurantiacus. The sequence goes on from NZ_VBUK01000006.1 coordinate 182,151, forward strand.
TTTGGTTTGAAACTATATTCAATATCGTTTTATCTTTTTCTGTTTGTTCATTTAGAAATGGTTTACTCTCAAGAATCTTTGCCATTAACAGGTAATTTTTCAAATACTCCTTTAAGTTCGGTTATAGAATACATAGAATCCGAATCGGGATATCGAATGTTTTATCTAGATAAATGGATTACTTCAGATAGTATTTCACTTGATTTTAATAATGAAGAAGTGGAGAGTTTATTGGAAAAAATTTTGCTGAAGACAGAACTTAATTATTACATTAAGGAAGATGAAAAACGGATATTCATTATCAAAAATGCCATTATTTATGATGAATTGCCCGATGGATTTTTTAAGGATTCGACAAAAGAAGAAGAGGAAAGTTCAATTGGGCAACCGTCAAATGCCCCGCCTCCCACTTTTTACAATGAAGATATTAGGCCAACAACAAAAAAATACCCTGTTGCTCGCATTGGAAAGTCGGATCCCAATAACCTGCAACTGGAGTATACGCTATCAGGCAAAGCCATAAACTCGGTTACAGGTGAGCCTGTTCCGGATTTGACCATACGGGTTAAGAATGCAGATCGTTTTGTAATAACGGACAGCAATGGAAACTTTTCAATCCAATTATCATCGGGTTATAATATTTTGGTAGTAAGGGCCATGGGTATAGCTTCTATGGAACGTGAAGTGATCATGTACAATGATGGGAATTTGGATTTGTTTTTGGAAGAAGGCCTCCAACAATTGGATGAGGTTGTGGTTCAGGCAGACGCGGCAAGGAACGTTGAAGATGCCGATACCGGAAGTGAACAGATAGATTCCGAAGCCTCTAAAAACATACCCCTGGTATTGGGAGAGCGTGATATTTTACAAGTGGCAAAGGCACTTCCAGGTATTTCTTCGGCAGGGGAGGGTGCTACCGGGTTAAACGTCCGCGGAGGTAAAACGGACCAAAATCTGGTACTTTTAGATGATGCGGTCATTTACAATCCACAACACTTTTTCGGTATTTTTCAAGCCTTGAATCCCTTTACCACCAAGGGCGTGGATATTTATAAGGGTGCTATGCCCGTGGAATTCGGGGGGCGACTTTCCTCGGTTTTTGACATACGGACCAAAAACGGCAATGTGGAGAAGCTGGCAGGAGAAGGATCAATAGGTCCGGTTACCGGTAATCTGGCTCTTGAGATTCCCATAGTTAAGGAAAAATCCTCCCTTGTTGTTGGGGGACGAGGTGCCTATGCCGATTGGATTTTGCGCTCTTTGGACGAGCCTTCCTTGAATAATAGCAATGCCAGTTTTTTTGATGGAATCGTAAAATACCACCATAAAATCAATGACAATAACGAGGTAAAGGCAACGGCGTATTATAGTAAGGACGCCTTTAGTATAACCTCGGATTCGTTATACAATTATGATAACAGGCTGTTTTCGTTGAGATGGGACAGAAAAATGGGCGAGAGGACCACAACGGCCATGGTGTTGGGCAATAGTAACTATGGTTTTGGAATCGATTTTGACGGACAGGCGAATACCGATTTCAACTTGGATTATAGTATTAATGAAACCGAGTTCAAATATAAATTTAGAACCTTACTGAATGAAAGAAATACGCTGGATTATGGAATTTCTGCCAAATATTACTCGGTCAACCCGGGAAGTATTCGCCCGGACGGGAATGAATCCAGTATAAGCACGATTCTAATAGACAATGAGCAGGCCTTGGAGGGTGCATTATTTTTGGGGGATGAATTCAAGTTAAATGATAGGTTGCTTTTGGATTTAGGCGTTAGATACGCATTTTTTGCCGCTTTGGGTCCGGGAACACAGCAGCGCTATCAAGAAGGGCTACCAAAAAATGAATCCACTGCCCAAGAAACAATTTCTTATGATGGGGCAGAAATTATAAAGACATACGGTGGACCAGAGGCCAGAGTTTCAGCAAGGTATCTTTTTACTCCGGATTTTTCCATAAAGGCCAGTTTTAACAATTCATATCAGTTTTTACATACGCTTTCCAATAATACTACGGTTTCCCCAATCGACACCTGGAAACTTTCCGACTTGAACATAGCCCCTCAGACGGGGTATCAGGCATCATTGGGACTTTACAAAAACTTCAAGGAAAACGAATATGAATTAAGCTTGGAAGGATATTATAAGGGTATGGACAATGTGCTGGACTTTAAGACGGGGGCCGACCTATTTCTAAACGAGAACGTGGAGACCGAAGTACTGCAAGGGGATGGCAAAGCTTATGGAGTGGAATTTTTGGCAAAGAAGAATCGGGGTGATCTAAATGGGTGGCTTAGTTATACCTATTCCAGATCATTGTATCGTTTTGATAGTGAATTCAGCGAAGAGCGTATCAATAACGGCGAATTTTTCCCATCCAATTTTGATAGGCCCCATGATGTAAGTGTTATCACCAATTATCGTATTACCAGAAGGTATAGCCTATCGGCAAACTTTGTGTATCAGACGGGTAGGCCAGTTACCTACCCAATAGGTACTTTTCGTTTTAATAATGCCGATTTTGTGGCCTTTAGTGACAGAAACGAATTCCGTATTCCGGATTTTTATAGGTTGGATTTAGGGCTGAATATCGAAGGGAACCACAAGAAAAACAAACTCGCCCATAGTTTTGTAACCATATCGGTATATAATGTCTTGGGAAGGAACAATCCCTATTCGGTATTCTTTGTGACGGAAAACGGTGAGGTAAAGGCCTTACAAAGTTCCATTTTTGCTATTCCCATACCCTCTATCACCTATAATTTTAAGTTTTGAATTAAAACCGCTATGAATTATTTAAAATATATCCCAAGTAGAATCTCTTATTTTATAATCTTGTCGATAATAGTATCCTCCTGTATCGAAGAGGTTGATTTAGGTATAGGCCGCTCGGAAAGAGCTAAGGGAATCTTGATAGTTGAGGGTAAATTGACTAACGAAGTTTCAAATCATCGTATTGTGTTAAGTAAAATCGATACGCTTTTGGACCTGCAGATTGATTCTGTTTTCAATCCTTTCACCCCAATACGAGATATAGACCGAGATTTGATACCCTATGAAGAGAATGCCAATGTAATTATTGTAGATGGTTCTGGAACGATCTTTCCGTTTTTGGAAGTTAGTCCAGGAAACTATGAGTCGATCGAGCCTTTTGGTGCGCAAATAGGTACCACCTATCGTTTACAGATAACCACAGCAGATGGCATTGGCTATACCTCAAAGGAGATGGCACTTCATGGCCTTGCCGAGATTGAGAATATCTATGCCGAAAAAACAATCAGCGATGCAGGCGAGGAAGGCATTGGAATCTTTATCGATAACACAACTAAAGAAGGAAGTGTGAACAATCTTCGATTCACCTATGATGAAACCTACAAAATTGTAGCTCCATTTTGGGACGAAAACGATTTTAAGTTGACCAATTATGATCCTTGTGCACTTCCTGTTCCTACCTATGATTTGGAAATAGTTCCCAGAGAGGAAGAACAGCAGGTTTGTTACGGTAATGCTTTGTCAAACACCATCATACAAGCCAGACAGCCCAATTCAGATACAGGTAGTTTAAAGAGGTTCATGGTACGTTTTATAAGCAAGAACAACTTTATTCTTTCGCACAGATACAGCATTGAGGTCACACAACAGGTTTCGAGTGAAGAATCGTTTGGCTTCTATGAACAATTAAATAATTTCAGTCAGTCTGGTAGTGTTTTTTCACAAATTCAGCCAGGTTTTTTAGAAGGAAATTTAAGTGCAAATAATGGACAAAGCGGATTAGTAATCGGTTTTTTCGATGTAGTTTCCATTTCAAAAAAGAGATTATTTTTTAATTTTACGGATATATATCCAGGAGAATCATTACCGCCTTTTATTTTTAACTGTGGGGAACTTTCCTCTCCAGAATCACATGTTTCTTATTGTTTTCCAGGATTGGCACCAGGAGGATGTCCACAATCTATTATTGAACAGGTCAACCTTGATTTGATTAGCTACGTAAGACCAAACGAAGAAGGACTTGGTTCTTGTCCAGGACCACATATTTTTGTCTTTAGAATTTGTGGCGATTGTACGCTTTTAGGTAGTAACATAAAACCTGATTTTTGGATCGATTAATAATACTTATCATTATGAAAATAACTAGTTTTTGGTTTTTATGTTTAGTAGTAATGTGCGGTAGTACTCAAGCACAATATGTAGTTAAATCAAGTGGTGAACTGGAAAGTTTAATAAAATTACCACAAGAGAAGACGTATCTAGACCATACTGGCCCAGTAGTATTTTCGGGCGAGTATTTGAACTATGCGTTTTATTGTTTTAATGTTCAAAGTAATAAACTAAGTGAGATTAGTAAAATTGGTTACGTATCATTAATAAATGAGTCCAAAGAAATGGTCTTTGAGCATAAACTCAATATCGAGAATGGCCTAGCGCATGGAGATTTCTTTTTAACCACCAACATCCCTACTGGAAAGTATAAATTATTGGCCTACACAAATTGGATGAAAAATGGTGGACTACAACAACTTTACAAAGACGATATTATTATAATCAATCCTTATATTTCCAATCCATCATTTTCGTCAATCTTTTCAAATGACAAAAAACTCAATAATTCCAAAAACGACTTAATCTATAAATTAGATTCTTCGGTTATTTCCCTCAAACTCCCTAAAGAGAGTTATGGACCTCGAGAAAAAGTAACTCTTTCCATAAAAAACTATAAAGGTCTTTTGGGAAGGGGTACTTACACTATAAAAGTCATAAAAAAGAATGAAATCGCAACTAAGCCAGTTTTAAGTGCTATAGAATATGCTACTCAATTCTCAACCGCAAAAAATCAAGTACAACCAAAAATAGAAAACTATGTGTTTTTACCCGAACAAAGGGGGGAGCTTTTTTTTGGCTCTATTTCGGATTCTGTAACAGGCATAGCAATTGAAGATGCTCCCGTCCTATTGTCCATTCCTGGAGAAGGTTTTTTATTTCAGTTTTCTAAAACTGATGAAGACGGATTGTTCTTTTTTTATCTAAAAAAGGGTTATAACAAAGGAAAAGCAGTTATCCAAGTTGACGAAAAATTCAGGTCCTACACAATTAATAAAGGTAAAATCAAAAATTTAGATTTTGATAATCTGAATTTTCAAGAATTAAATGCATCTAAAAATTACGAAAATATAATTAAGGAAAGAAGCATCCAAAATCAACTTGAAAACCTTTTTTTTGAGGCTAAACCCGACTCCATTTTATCAGATGATAATTATGAAACTTACTATTTAGGGAAACCAGAAGTATTTTACTTAGATGAATATACTCGTTTTCCTACTTTTGAAGAAACACTTCTTGAAGTTATAAAATTTGCAGGTTATAGAGAAGGAGGCTCTCGTAGTGATTACATAAAGATTACTCAAGATGTTAAAATTTATAAAGAAGCCCTAGACAATCTTCCCGCAATAGTTTTAATTGATGGAGTTTTCATACTAGAGCATGAAAAAATCAAAAAGTTTGATGCATCAAGGATTGATAAAATTAGTTTATTTAGAGGTCAGTTATCTCTAGGAGGGAAGATTTATCATGGTATCTTATCAATTGATACTTTAGATGAAAACTTTTTGGAGTATTATAACATAAAGAACGGTTTGGTTACCGATTTAGTGAAGCCCTTTCCTGTAAAAAACTATTACAAACAAAAGTATGACGGAGATAATCCAAATATTTCAAGAATCCCGGATTACAGAAGGTTGCTATTTTGGCAACCTCATTTAAAAATTAATTCAGAAATAATTGATCTTGAGTTTTTCACTTCCGATATAGAGGGAGAATTCGAAATCTCTTTGAATGGTTTTACTACTTATGGTAAACCCATTAGTAACAAAATAAGCTTTGAAGTATTAAAGGATTTATCCCATTAAATTGAAAACTTCATATCAAAGAAATAAATGATATCAATTAATGCTTCAAAATGGATAATCATAAAGAACAATCCGATTTCAGTTATAAAAAGCGTTAATCCTATTACAAATGTAAGCTTCTCCTAGATAGAACTGCTTATTTTCTAAAACTTCATTCCAAGTAAAATTCTTATTTGGTCTCACTAATAGATATCCCCATATTAAGTTCACACTGCCAGAAAAAGAAGTGAATGTAAAACTGTGAGCATAGAGAGTATTTGAGAATGAAATGAGTGCAAATTGAGTGCAAATAAAAAGAGGTTTACAAATTTTACTCTGTAAACCTCTGATAATCAAGTCGGGGTGGCAGGATTCGAACCTGCGACCTCCTGCTCCCAAAGCAGGCGCGATAACCGGGCTACGCTACACCCCGAGGCTATCTTAAATTAAAAGAAATTGCGGAGAGAATGGGACTCGAACCCATGCGACACTTGCGCGTCGACAGATTAGCAATCTGCTCCGTTACCACTCCGGCACCTCTCCAATAATCTATTTTCAGGAACGTTCGCTCAAATTGCGGATGCAAATGTAAATTTTACCGTAGAAGCACGCAACTATTTTACTAGGTTTTTTAAAAAAAAATAAACGGTCTGTCATTCAGGATATTCTACCCTTAAATGGTAAATATTGGTCAGTTTTTGCTTGAAGATTTTCTTGATGATTTCAATCTCCTTAAAGGTGATGTTCGCATTTATGAATTGATTGGCTTTCATTTGTCCTGCAATTATCTTATCTACAAATTCATCAATCATGGTATAGGTGGGATCCTTTAGGCTTTTTGAGGCTGCTTCTACAGAATCTGCCATCATCAATATGGCCGTTTCTTTTGAAAATGGAAGAGGGCCTGGATATTTAAAATCCTCTTCATTGATATTTATTTCCAAGTCCCTCTCCTTCTTATAGAAATAGTAAACGTATGTAGTTCCATGATGGGATCTAATAAAATCGATAATACGATCAGGTAATTTATTTTTTCTTGCTATCTCTATGCCCTTTATAACATGTCCAATAATAATCTTGGCACTTTCTCTAGGAGTGATTTCGTCATGGGGGTTCACATTGGTAATCTGGTTTTCGGTGAAATAGGTAGGGTTGTTCATTTTACCTATATCGTGGTAGAGTGCCCCTACCCTTACCAACATGGCATTTGCCCCAATTTCATTGGCCGCGGATTCTGCGAGATTGGCTACTTGAAGGGAATGGTTAAACGTACCAGGGGCTTTGTTGGATAATTCTTTTAATAACTTTGAATTGGTATCCGAAAGTTCCAACAAGGAGACGTCGGATACTAGACCAAAGACTTTTTCATAAATATAAATCAAGGGCTGTACGAACAAGGTTATCATACCATTGAGTAAGAAAAGCCCTAGTGTATACCATGAGATATTACTGAGGTTGCCTTCGTGTATTATGTGAAATGCCAAATACCCCACTACATAAATAGAAATAATCTGTCCTATAGAAATAAATAGATTGGCCCGTTTATACAATTCAGAAACTGTTAAAATGGTAACAATACCCGTAATAATCTGAAGGAAGATATATTCAAAACTATTGGGTACTACAAACCCTAAAATCAGTACGGTCAGTACATGGGCGAATAGCCCCAATCTCGCATCAAAGAAGGTTTTTAGAATTAAGGGTAGTATACATAACGGCACTACGAACACCAAGGAATCATCATACTTTACAACCATGGTTGTGATAAAAACCATCAGGAGGATATTGAAAAAAATGAAGGTTACTTTTGTATTGTTACCATAGATGGCTGGTCTGTATTTCTTCAGAAAAAGCAAGAGCATTAAAAGTACCAAGGCCACCAATACGGTATACCCAATAAGTATGATATAATAATTGTGAGCTGTCCATAACTCCGATTCATATTCCGACTTCAAAGACTCCAATACTTTCAGATTTTCGCCTTCTACAACCTCGCCCTTGGCAATAATTAGTTTACCTTCATCTACGGTACCTCGAGTGTAACTTATCTTAGATAAAGCGTCCTCCCGGCTCTTTTGCGTGAGGCTAACATCGTAACTGACATTTGGCTCAATAAGCTCAAAAAACAGGTCTTGAAATTCTTGGTTCAAATGGGGAATATTCTCTTCCTTTAGTTTGTTTTGAATCAAATTCCCAACATCAGAAAGCCTGTAAAACGAGGAAAATTGTTTTTTCGCGGCCGCGTTGTTCTTAACCAAAAAAACAGAACCTCCCCTAATCTGTTTAGCACTACTATCCAGTACACCATTTTGGTAGATGGAATCTAAAAGGGTTTCACCTATTTTTTTTAAAAAATCCTTTTGGGCATTTGTGTAAGCCGAATTACCAAAAATGCTCTGGAAAGAATTATCATATCGCTCGTAAACCCTGCTAACCTGCTGATGGTCGTACCTAAAATATTGTCCGCTTGTCTCTTCTATTTGCTGCTTTTCCTGAGCAATCTCGGAATCGGATTTTTTTATCGAAAAATCAAAAGGTGCATATAAGGTTTCAAATTGCCATGGTTTCCCTTTTTGAAATTCATACTTGAACTTTCCGCCTTTAGGAAAAAAGAAAACAATAAATCCTATGGAAACAAAGTATAGGAAGTACTTGTATATAAGGGATTGTTTTTTGTAAAGGTTGTCCAAACGTTCAATTTTTGCGTAGCTATTCCAAAAATAGAAAATATAAATGTACAATAAGGAATTAGGTCAATAACCAAGGTTTTGGTTTAGAATTTAGTAATTTCGTTTATATAAATTTGAAAATACATGAAATGAGCGATAGGGATCCTTGATACTTATCAAGATGTACCGATAGCTATCAAGATGGCGAAATCAAAGTTTCAAAAACTTTTGAAAACAAAGGATAATGATATGAATAATTACACCCGCCTAAACGTTACATCATGACAAATCCATTTTTAAAAAGCAATAAAAATATAAGATGAAAGAGGTTGTTTTAGTTTCTGCGGTACGAACGCCAATAGGAAGTTTTATGGGTGCCTTGTCCACAATTCCTGCTCCTAAACTTGGTGCCGCCGCGATAAAGGGAGCCCTAGAAAAAATCAATTTAAAGCCGGATATGGTGGAAGAAGTTTTAATGGGAAACGTTGTACAGGCGGGCACGGGACAAGCCCCTGCAAGACAAGCGGCTCTTTATGCAGGAATTCCGGATACCGTACCGTGTACCACGGTGAACAAAGTTTGTTCCTCCGGAATGAAGGCCGTGATGCAGGCAGCCCAAGCCATTGCCCTAGGAGATGCCTCCATCATAGTAGCGGGAGGAATGGAGAATATGAGTTTGATTCCGCATTATGCTTACTTGAGATCACCGGTGAAATTTGGTCCGTCATCCATGGTAGACGGAATGCAAAAAGATGGTTTGGTAGATGCCTATGATCAAAATGCTATGGGCGTATGTGCGGATGCCTGTGCCGTTGAATATAAATTTTCAAGGGAAGACCAAGACGCTTTCGCCGTACAGTCCTACAAAAGGTCTGCAGAAGCTTGGAAAAAAGGCCTTTTCAAAAATGAAGTTGTTCCCGTAACGGTACCTCAGCGACGTGGGGAGCCATTGATCGTTTCCGAAGATGAGGAATACAAGAACGTTTTCTTGGATAAAATCCCAAATTTAAGACCGGCATTCTCCAAGGATGGTACGGTAACGGCCGCGAATGCCTCCACCATCAATGATGGCGCCGCTGCCCTGGTATTGATGAGTGCCGAAAAAGCAAAGGAATTGAACCTAAAACCTTTAGCCTCCATTAAGGGCTATGCCGATGCCGCACAAGAACCAAAATGGTTTACGACCGCACCTGCCAAAGCTTTACCAAAGGCTTTGAATAAAGCAGGGCTTACACTTCAAGATGTTGACTTTTTTGAGTTTAACGAAGCTTTCTCAGTAGTAGGTTTGGCGAATATGAAGATATTGGGTCTTACCGATGTAAATGTAAATGTTAATGGTGGTGCCGTTTCTTTGGGACACCCATTAGGATGCTCCGGAGCACGGATTCTTGTAACACTAATACATGTTTTAGAACAAAAAAATGGAAAAATTGGTGCAGCAGCTATTTGCAATGGAGGCGGTGGTGCTTCTTCCATGATTTTGGAGCGAGCCTAAACATCCTAGAAAATAGATGCAATACGGTATTTGCCCACTAAGTGTTATTCCTTTGAGAATATCGCCCGAAGAAGCTTCGGAAATGACGAGCCAAGTACTCTTTGGAGAGCATTTTAAGATATTGGAATCCCGCAAATATTGGTCAAAAATCAGAGTTTCGTCGGACAAATGTGAGGGATGGGTACCAAATAATCAAGTACATTTTATCACCAAAGAGGAATTTATATTAATTGAAGAAAAACAGCCAATTTTTGCTACAGATCTCTTAAGCTTTGCAGGACATCCAAACGGCACACCGATTTCAATAATTTTAGGTTCCTCAATCCATTTGACCGACATTCTTAATGTAACGGTTGAAGGAAATAAGACGGAAGGGAAACAAACAAAAGAGCACATAATCAATACTGCAATAAATTACTTAAATGCGCCGGAATTAAAAGGTGGTAAAACTCCATTTGGTATAGACGCCTCTGGATTTGCACAAATGGTCTATAAAATTAACGGCTACAATTTATTACGCACCGCACAGGAACAGGCGAGACAAGGGGAAGCTCTGAGCTTTATAGAAGAATGTGAACCTGGGGATTTGGCCTTTTTCGATGATTCCTACGGACATATCAATCATGTTGGTATCGTAATGAAAAATAATTTTATCATTCATGTAAACGGTATGGTACGAATAGACAGGATAGACCATACCGGAATTTTTAATTACGATCTTAGAAATTATTCGCATCAACTAAGGGTCTTAAAAAGAATCCTATAAAAAAAGGGTCCTAAAATTATTGGACCCTTTTTATAATTTATGTTGTTTAAAGAATTATTCCCCTAGCAACTTTTTTATTCTCATGAAGTTTTCATTATCGCCCATAGCACCATAGATGTTCTTCAACTGCGTTAATATACCTTGATTGTCTGGGTTTGTTTTTAATGCGGTTTCCAAAATATCGGCTCCCTGTGTGAAGAAATTATCCTTTTTTGTTTTAAGCTCGTCATACTTGGCAATGTCGGCTCTGCTATTACCCAAAGAATTCATTTCGTCAATCAAAGCGTTGCCCTGATTAACATAGGTAGTGGAAAGGTTTAAATAGGCGTTAGTGTAACTAGGATTAATTTCAATTGCCTTTTTGTATGACTCTCTAGCCTCCTCAAAATTCCCTTGCTCCATGTTGATTACACCTACATTATAGTGTAAGTCTGCATTATCAGGTGCCAATGCTATCGCTTCAGCCATTAATTCCTTGAATTTATCCTTATCGCCCAATTTAAAATATAGGTTAGCCTCGTTCAATATAAGGTTGACATCTTCTGGGTCATTAGCTCTAGCGGCTTTATATGCCTCTAAAGCTTTGTCATCCTGTCCTAATTGGGTGTAGATTAGGGCAGTATTTTTTACGATTTCAGCTTTTTTGGAAGGTGTTTTCTCATCAACTGGATCTTTATAGGTTCCAGATTTCACCATTAGGTCACGTTGCGTTTTGTCCATAATTTCCTGCTCACCGGTTTCAGTATTGGTGGCCTTATAAACGATACCGCTGCCATCGTAACCTATTTCTTGAAGCTCATTGTAATATTCCAAAGCTTTTTCATAGTGTCCGCCGTTCACGGCACTGCTTGCAGCATAGTACAAATATGTAGTATCCTTTGGGCTGATTTTATAGCTCATATAAAGCTTATCGGCAGCGGATTCAAACTTTTGTTGTTCGTTATCGGATACTGCGGAGTTTACCAAATCTGCAGATATACTTGCCATGTACTGGGTTGCCTCGTTGGAGTATTTACTTTTACCGGATTGCTCTTCTATTTCCAATACCTTTTGGAAGGAATTGGCCGCAGGCTCAAATGCGGAATCATCTCCTTTTTTGGCCAAATCGGCATACACTTTTCCTCTTGTATAATAATATTGGGCCTGCATTTTTTCGTCTGCGCCAGAAATACTACCCATGGCGGCTTCAATAGAGGTTTTAGCAGCTGCCACATCCCCGTCTTTCAATGCCTTTTCGGCATCCTTTATCTCGTTTTTTTGGGCTAAACCCACCATTGCAATGGACATTGCCGCTATTATTGAAATCTTAGTTTTCATTTTTGATTCTATTAATTATTAATTAGTGTTAAATATCTTTCGGTGCAAATTTAATCAATTCCCATGCCAATTTTACTCAGGGTTCACTTCAATGTCATTAATATCGGTCCCGTCTAAGTCATCTTCTTCCTTCATAACCTTAGCTACGGCCGCGATAGAGTCATTACCTTTTATGTTGATTAATCTCACACCTTGCGTGGCCCTTCCCATAACCCGAAGGTCCTCAACGCTCATTCTTATGGCTATTCCGGATTTATTGATAATCATAAGATCATCGGAATCCGTAACATTCTTGATGGCGACCAAATTACCCGTTTTTTCGGTAATGCTGATGGTTTTTACTCCTTTTCCACCACGGTTTGTAATCCTATAATCCTCGATACTGGACCTTTTGCCATATCCATTTTCGGAAACAACAAGGAGCTCATCCTCAAAATTATGAACGGAAACCATTCCAATTACCTCGTCTTCATCGCTGTCTAGGGTAATACCACGTACACCGGATGCACTACGACCCATAGGTCTTGTTTTACTTTCCTCGAATCTAATTGCCTTACCAGATTTTAGACCCAAGAAAATTTGGCTGGTACCTGTCGTCAATTTTGCCTCCAAAAGTTCATCGCCCTCCCTAATGGTTATGGCATTGATACCGTTCTGTCTTGGACGGGAGTATTGTTCCAACAGGGTTTTTTTGACGACACCCTTTTTGGTAGCCATTATAACATAATGACTGTTCACATACTCCTCATCCTTTAGATCCTGCGTACAGATAAATGCCTTTACGGTATCATCCTGCTCAATGTTGATTAGGTTTTGTATGGCCCTTCCTTTGGAAGTTCTGCTTCCCTCCGGGATTTCAAACACACGCATCCAGAAACACTTTCCTTTTTGGGTAAAGAACAACATGTATTGATGGTTGGTCCCCACAAAAAGGTATTCCAAAAAGTCCTCGTTTCGTGTAGACGAAGCCTTTTGACCAACCCCGCCCCTATTTTGGGTCTTATATTCCGATAGTGGGGTTCTTTTGATATAACCGGCCCTAGAGATAGTAATGACTACCTGTTCATCGGGTATCATATCCTCCATACTCAAGTCCCCACCGGCAAAATTAATTTCGGAACGACGCTCATCACCATATTTTTCCTTTACCTCAAGAAGCTCTTCCTTGATGATTTGCATTCTTCGCTCTTTTTTGGCGAGAATATCCTTTAAGTCAGCAATGGTCTTAATGATTTCCTCATATTCAGAACGCAACTTGTCCTGTTCCAGACCTGTCAATTGACGCAACCTCATTTCAACGATTGCCTTGGCCTGAATTTCTGTAAGCTTGAATCGCTCCATGAGGTTTTCACGGGCCTCATCGGCATTGGAGGAAGCACGAATAATGGCGATGACCTCATCGATATTGTCCGATGCAATAATCAATCCTTCCAAGATATGCGCCCTATCTTCGGCCTTTTTCAGCTCAAATTCGGTCCGTCTAACAACCACCTCATGACGATGCTCCACGAAATAGTGGATCATGTCCTTTACGTTCAGCAATTGTGGCCTTCCATTGACCAAAGCAATGTTGTTTACGCTAAAGGAAGTCTGTAAAGCGGTATACTTAAAGAGCGTATTTAGCACAATATTGGGTATCGCGTCCCTTTTCAACATGTAAACGACGCGCATACCTTTTCGGTCGGATTCGTCCCTAATGTTGGAAATCCCCTCTATTTTCTTCTCGTTGATAAGGTCGGCCGTCTTTTTGATCATATCCGCCTTGTTCACCTGATACGGAATCTCGGTAACAATGATACATTCACGCCCTTGAACCTCCTCAAAATGAGCCTTCGCCCGCATGACTATTCTACCTCTACCCGTATGGAATGCCTCTTTTACGCCGTCATATCCATAAATTATCCCCCCGGTTGGAAAATCCGGAGCCTTTATATGGGTGATCAACTCATCAACTTCTATATCGTTGTTGTCGATGAAGGCCACCGTTCCGTCCACTACCTCGGCAAGATTGTGCGGGGGCATATTTGTGGCCATACCTACAGCAATACCCGATGCTCCGTTCACCAATAAGTTTGGTATACGGGTAGGCAGTACCGTGGGTTCCTGTAGAGAATCGTCAAAATTCAATTGGTGGTCTACGGTATCCTTATCGATATCCGCTAACATTTCGTCAGCGATCTTGCGCATGCGCGCTTCGGTATATCGCATTGCGGCCGGACTATCTCCATCCACCGAGCCAAAGTTACCCTGACCATCGATCAACATGTAGCGCAAACTCCAATCTTGGGCCATTCTCACCATAGTATCGTAAACGGAAGTATCGCCGTGGGGATGGTATTTACCCAATACCTCACCCACAATACGAGCGGATTTCTTATGGGCACTTGTACTCCTTACCCCAAGTTCGTGCATTCCAAAAAGCACCCTTCTATGTACCGGTTTTAGACCGTCTCGCACATCTGGCAGTGCCCGTGACACTATGACCGACATTGAGTAATCAATGTAGGCAGATTTCATTTCTTCTTCTATGTTGATAGGAATCAATTTTTCTCCTTCAGCCATGGTAAATTTTTAATTGTTTTTTATTCGTAAAAAAGCATGCCAATATACGGAAAATAGAGGGGTTGAAAGAACTGAACGAAGTATTTATTCAATATTTTATCAACATAAAACCTGGGTGCATTGGTTGATAATTAAACCAACATGTACTTTGATTTGGTGAACTTTTTTCGTCATTTAGAACAACTTTAACGAATATAGGTACGGTATTTGCCCATGATTCATTGATATTTAGTAATTTTATAGTTGATAATTCAATATATGGACGACAATTTTTCACCTAGAGTAAAAGATGTAATTGCCTACAGTAAAGAGGAAGCTTTACGGCTCGGTCATGATTTTATTGGAACGGAGCATTTGATGTTGGGCCTTTTGAGGGATGGCAGTGGAAAAGCAATAAGTATTTTGGATGCCCTGGACGTAGACTTAGATCATTTACGTAGAAAGGTAGAAATACTTAGTCCTTCCAACCCAAATGCAGGGAACGTTCAAAAAGATAAGAAAAATCTTCATTTGACGAGACAGGCGGAAAGAGCATTAAAAACGACATTTTTGGAGGCAAAACTTTTCCAAAGCTCATCGATCAATACGGCGCATTTACTGCTTTGCATCCTACGGAACGAAAATGACCCTACGACCAAACTGCTCCACAAGTTGAAAGTGGATTACGATGGGGTCAAGGAGCAATTCAAGTTTATGATCACCAGCGATGACGAAATCGTGGATTCACCTACTTCTGAATCCTTCCCAAGTGATTCCGATGAATCCAATGAAGGTAAGGAAAGTACTTTTGGGACCAATTCTGGGAACAAAGGCTCCAAAAAATCCAAAACCCCGGTTTTGGATAATTTTGGAAGGGATCTTACCCTAATGGCCGAAGAAAACAGATTGGACCCCGTTGTTGGTAGGGAAAAGGAAATAGAGCGGGTTTCCCAAATTTTAAGTAGAAGAAAAAAGAACAATCCACTGTTGATCGGTGAACCCGGTGTGGGTAAAAGTGCCATTGCAGAAGGCTTGGCCTTACGCATTATAAACAAAAAAGTATCCCGTATCCTTTATAACAAACGGGTAGTAACCTTGGATTTGGCTTCCCTTGTGGCTGGTACAAAATACCGTGGCCAATTTGAGGAACGTATGAAGGCCGTTATGAACGAATTGGAAAAGAACGATGACGTCATTCTGTTCATAGACGAAATCCATACCATTGTGGGCGCTGGAGGTGCTACCGGTAGTTTGGACGCTTCCAATATGTTCAAACCTGCCTTGGCAAGGGGCGAGATTCAATGTATAGGAGCCACCACCTTGGACGAATACAGGCAATATATTGAAAAAGATGGCGCCTTGGAGCGCAGGTTCCAGAAGGTTATCGTTGAACCTACCAGCGTTGAGGAAACCATTGAGATATTGCACAATATTAAAGGTAAATACGAAGACCACCATAATGTCAGCTATACGGATGAAGCCATTGAAGCTTGTGTAAAACTGACCAGCAGATATATGACCGATAGATTCCTTCCGGACAAGGCGATTGATGCCTTGGACGAGGCAGGATCTAGGGTACATATCGTAAATATGGACGTACCAAAACAGATTCTTGAACTTGAGAAGAAACTGGAAGATGTGCGGGAACTAAAGAATTCCGTGGTCAAAAAGCAGAAATACGAGGAGGCTGCCAAATTGAGGGACGATGAAAAAAGGCTCGAAAAAGATTTGGCCATAGCCCAGGAAAAATGGGAAGACGAAAGCAAGCTTCACAAAGAGACCGTTACCGAGGACAATGTAGCCGATGTGGTTTCTATGATGAGCGGCATCCCCGTTAATAGAATTGCGCAGACAGAGAGCAACAAATTGGCAGGATTGCCCAAGCTCATAAAAGCGAACGTAATTGGACAGGACGAAGCAGTTGCCAAGGTATCGAAGGCCATTCAAAGAAATAGGGCCGGTCTAAAAGATCCAAACAAACCTATTGGTTCCTTCATATTCTTAGGACAGACAGGTGTTGGAAAAACACAGTTGGCCAAGGTAATGGCTAAAGAACTTTTTGATTCCGAGGATGCCCTTATACGCATCGATATGAGCGAATACATGGAGAAGTTCGCCATATCAAGATTGGTAGGTGCACCTCCGGGATATGTTGGCTACGAAGAAGGTGGCCAATTGACCGAAAAAGTGCGTAGAAAACCCTATTCGGTAATTTTATTGGACGAGGTTGAAAAAGCCCATCCGGACGTTTTCAATATGCTGTTACAAGTGTTGGATGATGGTTACCTTACCGATAGTCTTGGTAGAAAAATCGACTTTAGGAATACCATTATTATCATGACCTCCAACATTGGGGCACGTCAATTAAAGGATTTTGGTCAAGGTGTCGGGTTTGGAACGGCGGCCAAAAAGGAACAAGCGGATTCCCATCAGAAAGGTGTGATTGAAAATGCGCTTAAGAAGGCCTTTGCTCCGGAATTCTTGAACAGAATTGACGATGTTATCGTATTCAATCCTTTGGAAAGGGAGCATATTCATCAAATTATTGATATTGAACTTTCCAAATTGTACAAACGTATCAAAGGGATTGGTTACGAATTAGTATTGTCAGAAACCGCGAAGGACTATATAGCCGAAAAAGGCTTTGACAAGCAATACGGGGCAAGACCTTTAAAAAGGGCCATCCAGAAGTATATAGAGGATGCCTTGGCCGAGGAAATTGTCAATTCCAAATTGGAGGAAGGGGATACAATTACCATGGATTTGGATGAGAAAAATGAGGAGCTTACCATTAAAATCGATAAGCCCCAGGAATCTCCAAAATCCGAATAAGTAAAATACAATTTCAAAAATATGAAAGGGCATCCAAGTAGGATGCCCTTTGTTTTTTAAATGAAATACATCAACCTTCGTAAGAATTAAAACACAAGCCCTTTCGCCGCTTCGTATTACGTGCGATATTTACGCTTTTAATCTAATAATTTATTCCGTGGAGGATAATCGGTATATTTTCGTTCCAGACACTATAATGAATATAAAATGAAGGTAGGATCTGTGAACAAAAAGATCATCGTGCGCGAGTACAACCTGGAGGTTGGAAAAATTCAGGTTTTTGACGATTATATGGTATCCATTTTTGATGAAGGAGCCACGTTAACTTTAGAGAGGGCATATCAAATCATTGGGATTTCTGAAATCCATTTTAGGGATAAAAACTTCGGCTTTATCAGTCTAAGAAAAAATTCCTATGCCATAGACCCCACGATATACAGCTATTTAAAAGAATTGGAAAACTTGAAGGCATTTGCTATCGTATCAGTAAAGGAAATCGATATGCACAATTTCAAAATCGAAAAACTCTTTTATAAAAAGCCGATGAAGTTTTTCATTGAATACGAAAATGCGCTTAAATGGGTCAAGAGAAGGATCAGCGCCAAGTAAGGGTCTAGCCATCCTTTTCAGAGGTATCCGGACGCTCCTCCGGTACCTTGAACAAATCCAAAAAAGCACTTCCAATGCCTTCTATAATATCCGAAGCAATCAATGCCTGATATCCCGTATTTTCTACGGATATATCTCCTGATTTTCCATGGATGTAAACCCCAAAAATAGCCGCTTGCAAACTGGAATAGCCTTGTGCGATTAGTCCGGTAATGATACCGGTAAGGGCATCACCACTGCCCGCGGTGGCCATCCCTGGATTTCCAGTAGTATTGATGTACCCCCTACCCTCAAAAAAAGTGATGGTGTGAGCCCCTTTGACTACAATGACAACTTTTCGCTTATCCGTAAACTGCCTTACCTTTTCCAACTTTTCAAAATCGTCCTTCCACTTCCCCACTAACCGCTCCAATTCCTTTGGATGTGGTGTTAAAATGGAATTCTCCGGTATAAAATCCATCTGGTCCTGATTCTTGGAAAGGATGTTCAACGCGTCCGCATCCAAGACAAGTGGTAGTTTATTTGCCTTTAAGAAATGCTCCAATGCCTTTACGGTTTTGTCATGTATACCCATTCCTATTCCCAAACCAATGACCGTTGGCTTCATGTCGAATTCAATAGCTTCGATAGCCTCTTTGCCATTTGTTAGGACCATCACCTCTGGTATCGCTGTCTGTAAAATTGCATATCCGCATTCCGGAACGTACGCCGTCACCAAACCGCTGCCCGCTTTCAATGCGGCCCTGCTCGTCAAAATGACCGCGCCCATCTTTCCATAACTACCTCCCACAATGAGGGCATGTCCGTAAGTACCCTTGTGCGAGTATTTTGTCCGAGGCCGATAAAACTGAAGAACCTCGTTCTTAGAAATCAGTTCGAAATCTGTTTTCTCGTTCATCAAGAATTCCGCATCCAGACCAATATCCAAAACCTCCCATTGTTCCACATATATTCCGGTTTCGGGAAGAAAGAAAACCAATTTTGGCACTTGAAAACTTAGCACATAATTGGCCTTTATTACAGCTTCTTTGTCCTCTGGAACACTGTCCGTAAACAACCCGGATGGAATATCTACCGAAAGGATAAACGCCTTGGAAGTATTCAAATGCTGGATTATTTTTGCTACCCAAGCATCGGGCGTTCTGTTCAACCCAATCCCAAAAATAGCATCCACGATAATATCGTTAGGATGTATTTCCGGTAGATCGCTATCGGCATCCATATAAATAGGCCAAATTTTCCGGTCTTTCAATCGGTCCAAATTTGTCAGGAAATCCTTGGATCGTTTATCGCTATACTTAACAACGTACACAGCAATGTCATATCCATGCTCGAACAAGTGCCTGGCAAGCGCAATACCATCGCCCCCGTTATTCCCAATGCCACAAAACAGATGGATCTTTACCGGTGCCCCCTGCATCCTAACGTGCATCCAATTAAAGATTTGGGTAGCGGCCCGCTCCATAAGGGCATCACTTGTTATCTGTTGTTTTTCAATAGTAAATGTATCGGCTTTATAAATTTGGGCGGCGGTAAAAACCTTCATAATAGTTTTGGATTGAATTAAAAAGTAACGATCCCATAAAAAATTGTGGAAACGTTTGAATAGCTAGCCAAATGTACTACTTTTGAGCCTCATCAAAGTAAATATCCCAAAAGGACATAATGCTTGTATCCAATACAATAAAAAACCAATTTCTTACACGTACCGTGTACACCACCCCTATGGGGTAATAATTATACACCTCCGTTATAGTGTTTTTCAACACGATTCCCATAAAGTCAATTTATACATTATTCTAGCATGAAAGTCTTGAAATTTGGCGGCTCTTCCGTAGCCAGCCCAGAAAATATCATAAAAATCAAAAACATCCTTTTGGCCTATAATGATCCGATCATTGTAGTGGTATCCGCCTTTGGAGGAGTGACGGACCAACTACTTCAAGCAGGTGAGATGGCGGCCAAGGAACAAACCGGATATAAGGATATCCTCAGTGAAATCGAGACCAGACATTTGGATACCGTTAAGGAACTGATTCCCATAACCGCGCAAAGCAAGGTGCTTAGCAAGGTAAAGTCTGAATTGAACATCCTGGAAACCCTATTGGAAGGTGCTTATTTTATTGGTGAGATTACACCTAAGCTTTCCGATAAAATCGTAAGTTTTGGGGAACTGTTATCGTCGTATATCATCAGCGAGTATTTGGCTTCGGAAGGTCTGGACGCCGTTTACAAGGACAGTCGGGAACTGATCAAAACCTTTAAGCTCGCCGGTAAAAATGTGGTGGACTTTACGTTGACCGATACCAATTGCAAGGAATATTTCAAAAACAACGGGGCTTTCATAACCGTTTGCCCGGGATTCATTGCCACTTCCAAAAATAATGACATAACCACATTGGGCAGGGGCGGTTCCGATTATACCGCGGCCATCTATGCCGCCGCTTTGGAAGCCGACATTTTGGAGATTTGGACGGATGTGAGCGGCATGTACACGGCCAATCCAAAAATGGTAAAGCAGGCCAAGGCGATTACCCATATTTCCTATGAGGAAGCCATGGAACTTTCGCATTTTGGCGCCAAAGTCCTGTATCCTCCAACGATACAGCCTGTTCTGTCCAAAGGCATTTCGATACTCATAAAAAATACCTTCAAGCCCGAAGAGGAAGGAACCCTGATAACAAAATCAAGGAACGAAGGCGGAAAGACCGTACGCGGTATCAGCCACATAGGCAATATGGCCCTACTATCCTTGGAGGGCCCTGGAATGGTGGGAATACCCGGAATTTCAAAACGATTTTTCGAGGTTTTGTCACAGGCCGATATCAGTGTCGTGCTCATTACCCAGGCCTCTTCAGAGCACTCCATTTGCGTAGGGGTTTCGGCGGATGATGTTGAAAAATCCGTTGAAGTCGTAAACGAGGCGTTTGCCTACGAAATAGAGAGGGGAAAGATCAAGGAAGTGATACCGGAAAAGGGACTGGCCATTGTGGCACTCGTGGGCGACAACATGAAGAGCCACCAAGGACTCAGTGGAAAAATGTTCAGTACGCTGGGTAAGAACAATGTGAATATTAGGGTAATCGCCCAAGGTGCCTCAGAACGTAATATATCCTGTGTCATCAACGAGAAGGATGTAAAAAAGGCCCTAAATGCCCTTCATGAGGAGTTTTTCGAGGAAAACGTAAAGCAGCTCAATCTTTTCGTCATGGGTGTTGGAAACGTTGGAGCCAAGTTCCTGAACCAAATAAAATCGCAGGAAAAATATCTAAAAAAGAATTTAAAGCTGAATGTTCGGGTGGTTGGTATATCCAACTCTAGGACCATGCATTTCGATGAAAAAGGAATTCCCTTGGATACGTGGCAAGATACTTTGTCGACCGGACAAAAGGCAGATAAGCAGCTTTTTATCGATAGGGTCAACGACCTAAATCTCCGCAACAGCATTTTTGTGGACAACACCGCAAGTGCTGAAATAGCGGGCACCTACGCCGATTTTTTGAGCAACAGCATATCCGTGGTAACGTGCAACAAAATTGCCTGTTCATCGGAATACTACAATTATGCACGCCTAAAATCCCTTGCCAGGGAATACAACGCGCCTTTCTTGTTCGAGACCAATGTGGGTGCGGGACTGCCTATCCTGGACACCTTGAAAAATCTCATTGCTTCAGGGGACAAAGTGCTTAAAATTCAGGCGGTTCTGTCAGGTAGCTTGAACTTTGTGTTTAATAATTTCAATGACTCCAATACCTTTCACGACATAGTAAAAAGGGCCCAAGAAGAGGGGTACACGGAGCCCGACCCAAAGATAGACCTAAGCGGCATCGACGTGATGCGGAAAATTCTCATCTTGGCTCGTGAAAGCGGTTATGTTTTGGAAATTGGAGACATAGAGAATAATTCCTTTCTGCCCAAAGAAAGTTTGGATACCACGAACAATGATGATTTCTTTACATCCTTGGTAAAGTATGAGTCTGATTTTCAGAAAATTTATGCCGATGCCAAAGCTAAAAACTGTAAGCTCAAATATGTGGCCCAGTTTGAAAATGGCAAAGCCAGCGTAGGACTTCAGGAAATTCCGGAAGACCATGATTTTTATAACCTGGAGGGAAGTGACAATATCGTTTTGTTCTTTACCGAAAGATACAAGAACCTTCCCCTGATTATCAAGGGCGCGGGAGCAGGTTCCGATGTAACGGCGTCGGGTATTTTTGCGGATATTATTAGAATAGGTAACTTTTAGCCCCTCCCCTTATCCCCTCCCCAAAGGGGAAGGGACTTACTAAATATGAAATAGGATGAAGATAGCATTAAAAAAATTCAAATTACTATTCAATCGACCTACAGAGAATATGTGCTACTTGGATAATTAGAAAAGTAAGATGATCGACGAAGTAAAGGTGTTCTGCCCGGCGACAATCGCCAATATTTCCTGCGGATTCGATGTTCTTGGCGTTGCCTTGGATTCGGTAGGGGATGAAATGGTCGTTCGAAAGACCTCCAGAAAAGGAGTTTTTATATCCAAAATTGAAGGACAGAATTTACCCCTTGAAACCGAAAATAATGTAGCAGGTGTGGCAGGTCTTGCCTTATTGGAAAAAGCCGATTACGCCGGAGGTTTTGAAATCGAAATAAATAAAAAAATAAAACCTGGAAGCGGCATAGGTAGTAGTGCGGCAAGTTCTACGGGAGCGGTTTGGGCCATGAATCATTTATTGGGAAACCCTTTTTCAAAAACCGATCTGGTCACCTTCGCCATGGAAGGGGAACGCCTGGCCAGTGACGTAGCCCATGCGGACAATGTAGCACCGGCGCTGTTTGGCGGTTTTACACTGGTACGAAGCTATTCCCCTTTGGACATTGTACCCATAAAAGCACCCGAAGAATTGTTTGCATCGGTCATACATCCGCAAATCGAGATAAAAACATCAGACTCCAGAAAAATTTTAAAGACTACATTATCCCTTCAAACCGCCATAAAACAATGGGGAAATGTAGGCGGATTGATTGCCGGTCTATTGCAAAATGACTACGAGTTGATAGGTCGTTCCTTGGAAGATCATATCGTTGAGCCCATACGCTCTATCTTAATTCCTGGTTTTGATAGAGTGAAGAAAGCATCGCTAGAAGCTGGGGCCTTGGGCGCTGGAATTTCAGGGTCGGGACCTTCCATCTTCGCTTTGAGTTATGGAAGGGAAAATGCAGAAAAAGTTGCCCGGGCGATGAAAGAAGTGTATCAAGAAATAGGTGTGGAGCATGATATACATGTATCCAAAATTAACCATGAAGGTGTACGGACAATTTAATTCCGTGGCCTAAAGAAATATAAGTCAGCACATTGAAATTCTACAGTTTAAATAAAAAAGCCCCTGACGTTTCCTTTAGAGAAGCAGTTATTAATGGCATTGCCCCGGATAAGGGACTTTATTTCCCCGAAAACATTGAACGGCTACCCAAAAGTTTCTTTGAAACCATCGAGGACCTTTCAAATCAGGAAATAGCGTTCAATGCCATCCATCAATTCGTTAGTGATGAAATCCAGAACGATGTCCTCCGCGAGATTCTAAAGAATACGTTGGATTTTGAGTTTCCCGTTGTTGAAATCGATAAGAACGTCGCTACCTTGGAACTTTTTCATGGGCCCACCATGGCGTTCAAGGATGTAGGTGCACGCTTCATGGCGCAATGTTTGGGCTACTTTTCTAAAGACGAAAAAAATGAGGTCACCGTTTTGGTGGCCACCTCTGGAGATACGGGAGGTGCCGTAGCCAATGGATTTTTAGGGGTGGATGGTGTAAAGGTGGTGATCCTTTATCCAAGCGGAAAGGTGAGTGATATCCAGGAACGTCAATTGACCACCTTGGGGCAGAACATTACGGCCTTGGAAGTGGAAGGTACTTTTGACGATTGTCAGGCGATGGTCAAGACTGCTTTTCTAGATGAGGCACTTTTAAGTAACATGAAACTGACCTCGGCCAACTCGATCAATGTAGCCCGATGGCTTCCACAGTTATTTTACTTTCTGTTCGCCTATAAACAAGTAAAAAGTAAGGGAAGGGAAATTGTCTTTTCAGTACCTTCCGGGAACTTTGGGAATATATGCGCCGGTATGGTCGCACAAAAGTTGGGAATGCCGGTAACCCATTTTATTGCCGCCACCAATGTAAACGATACCGTTCCACAGTTCATGAAAACACGGAGCTACGACCCCAAACCTTCAACGGCGACCATCTCAAATGCGATGGATGTGGGGGACCCGAGTAATTTTGTGAGAATACGACATTTGTTCGAGGACGATTTTGACATTTTAGAGCATCACCTCTCCTCCTACTCCTTTACGGACACCGAGACGAAAAAAGCACTTTTGGATATTTACCAGTCCAGTGAGTACTGTGCTGACCCGCATGGGGCCGTAGGCTATTTGGGACTAAAAAAGTATCAGGAAAAACACCCGGATACCTATGGCATCTTCTTGGAAACCGCACACCCCGTGAAATTTTTGGATGTGGTGGAAGAGACCATTGGCAAAAAACTTCCCCTGCCCCCACAGATCCAAAAGGTAATGGACAAAGAGAAGAAATCGATAAAAATCAAGACTTATTCGGATTTAAGCGATTTCCTATTGAACCGTTAATCCAGCTTTGGCAATTGAAAATCGTCCAACGGACTTGGCTGTTTCATCATGGCCTCGATGGCTTCTGTCGTTCTTGGAGCCATAGCCGATAGATTCACCGGACCCTCATGCGAAATAAGGATGTCATCCTCGATACGCACGGCGATGCCCCACCATTTTTCATCGCAATCGCTGCCTTCCGGAATATAAATACCGGGCTCCACTGTGATGACGGTATTGGCCTGAAACGGACGGTAGGTTCCTTGGTCATGCACATCCAAACCTAAATAGTGGGATGTACCATGCGGAAAATAGGTCCTCGCCTCACTGGCTTCCTTTATGATACCTAACTTCATCAATCCATTCTCCACGATTTTCAAGGCGGCCTTTCCGGGGGCTTGAAATTCAGCACCAACCACACTGGACTTTATCCCTGCCTCTTGGGCCTCATAAACAATATCGTAAATGGCCTTTTGCTCAGGAGAGAATTTCCCATTGGCGGGAATGGTTCGGGTAACATCGGCCGTATAGCCATGATATTCCGCTCCCAAATCCATAAGGACCAAATCATTGCCTACCTCCATTTTATTATTTTCAATGTAGTGCAAAATACAACCGTTATTGCCGCCCCCCACAATGGAAGGATAGCCTTCGTATTCAGCGCCATATTTCTTATAGACGTACTCATGGACGCCTTGGATTTCCGTTTCGGACATGTTGGGATGCATGGCCTTCATCACTTCAATTTGACCCACTGCGGAAATTTCTATGGCCTTTTTCAATAATTTCAGTTCCTCCGGAGTCTTGGTTTCCCTGAGCGTGGCCATTATTTCTGAAATCATTCTGGAGTCCAGATTGTTGGAAGCCAACACTAAATTTACTTTTTCCTTTACTTCCAGCCTTTTTGATTCATCGGTGGCATTCACGAAGTCCGTCAGGAATTCATCGTCTTTTAGGTTTTCATAAAATGCTAAATACCTACTCACAGCCTTCACAACGTTTTCGGCATTATTGGGTGTGACCGATTGGATCATGGCATACAGATTCTGCTTTATCGGGTCATAATCCGAAGGATAATTAGCCTTTAGTTTAAACGTTTTGATAAGATCGAACAAATCGGCCGCTCCCCTTTTATCACGGTAATCATTCTCAAAATCAAAAAAGGAAACTTTATCGAAGGATTTGAAATCGATGGGAACATCGGCAAAATCACTACCATTGAAAACCTTATCGAAGCCCAGTTGCTCCCGTACCCCTTCCACACCCAAACGCTTTCCAGTCCATTGCTCTTCCTTGGCATTTCGCTCCTGTACATATATCATTTCATTAAATTCCTTTCCAACGGCATCGGTTTGCATATTGGAGAAGATAAGCAACACGGCATTGGGTTCCTTATATCCGGTGAGATAATAAAAATTGGGATCTTGATGGTAGATATAATCCACGTCATTGGCCCTGTTGCGTTCCGCATTGGCAAAAAAGACTAGAACACTGTTTGGGGACATTAATTCACGGACTTTCTCCCTTCTATCCTTATGAAATTCCGCTGACAAATAGTCTTGCGGAAGGTTTTGAGCGGTTACCGTTACTATAGAAAGGATGGCAATCCACAGTATAGATAATTTCATAGTCATTCTTTATTATTGCAAATAGGAAAGGACAAGTTACTATAAAATTTGGGGAAAACATACGATGCCCTTAGAATGCTATCCTATTTAATTCCCTTAAATTTGCCATGCACAATTCGATACTATGAAAAATACAGCCTTAACAAAAACCCATGAGCAATTAGGTGCCAAGATGGTACCATTTGCAGGATATAACATGCCAGTTTCCTACGAAGGCGTAAATGTGGAACATGAAACGGTTAGAAACGGTGTTGGTGTCTTTGATGTTTCGCACATGGGTGAATTTTTGATCAGCGGTCCCCGCGCGTTGGACTTGATACAAAAAGTGACCTCCAACGATGCCTCCAAATTGACAATAGGCAGGGCGCAATACAGTTGTTTGCCCAATGAGACCGGTGGTATTGTGGATGATTTGATCGTTTACAAGATCAAGGAGGAACAATATCTTTTGGTGGTCAATGCTTCAAATATAGATAAGGATTGGGCACATATTTCGAAGTATAATACCGATTTCAAAGCAGAAATGCGAAATCTCTCCGATGATTATTCGCTGCTGGCCATACAAGGTCCAAAAGCAGTGGAAGCCATGCAATCCCTGACTTCCGTTGACTTGTCACAAATCAAGTTCTACCATTTTGAAGTGGCCGATTTTGCCGGTATCGAGTATGTAATCATCTCGGCAACAGGGTATACGGGTTCCGGTGGTTTTGAAATCTATTGCAAGAACAGCGAGGTACAGCAAGTTTGGGACATGGTTTTTGAGGCCGGGGCAAATTTTGGTATCAAACCGATCGGTTTGGCCGCTAGGGACACCTTACGATTGGAAATGGGCTACTGTCTGTATGGAAATGACATTAACGATGAAACCTCCCCTATTGAAGCAGGCTTGGGATGGATAACCAAGTTCACCAAGGATTTTGTCAATAGCGAAGCTTTGGAAAAGGAAAAAGAAAAAGGGCCCGAAAGAAAGCTTATTGGTTTTGAGTTGGACGAACGGGGAATACCAAGACATGACTATGACATTGTGGATGCCGATGGAAATAAAATCGGCATCGTAACCTCTGGAACCATGTCCCCTTCTTTGGGAAAGGGCATTGGACTGGGGTATGTCTCGACCGAATTCTCCGCAATTGGAAGTAAAATCCATATTCAGATTCGAAAAAATTCGGTACCGGCCACCGTAGTGAAACTACCTTTTTACAAGGGTTAAATGCTAGATTTCAAAAATATACTACATACCATTTACGAAGAGACGAAGCAGTTGTCCGATACGGGAAGGGTTGCCACTTATATTCCTGAACTGGCCTGTGTACCGGAGGATAAATTTGGGATCTGTTTATTGGATATTGAAAAGGAATCGTATCAAATCGGGGATTTTGACGAGCGTTTTTCCGTGCAGAGTATCTCCAAAGTGCTCACATTGGCCATGGCCATGGGTCTTATTGGTGAAAAAATATGGGACCGGGTTGACGTTGAACCTTCAGGGGATCCCTTCAACCATCTATCCCTTTTGGAACAGGAAAATGGTATCCCTAGAAATCCGTTGATCAATGCAGGAGCCATTGTCATCGCGGATATTTTGGTTAGCGAGCTCAAAAACCCCAAGAAGGAATTTTTGGAGTTTGTACATAAAGTCAGTAGCGACACTTCAATTTCATACAATGAAAAAGTAGCTAGTTCCGAAAAAGCGACCGGATTTAAAAATTATGCTGCCGCAAACCTGCTAAAATCCTACGGCAACTTAAAAAACGATGTCATTGAGGTGTTGGATTTCTACTTTTACCAGTGTTCCCTATCCATGTCCTGTACCCAGCTTTGCAATACGTTCTATCTGTTCATAAACCGGGGCAAGTGCCTACAGAATTATGATTTTTTGACCGTAAGTCAGGTCAAACGGATCAATGCCATTATGCTTACGTGTGGCTTCTATGATGAGGCCGGCGAATTTGCCTTCGAAGTAGGGCTACCCGGCAAGAGTGGTGTTGGAGGTGGAATTGTGGCATTATTACCAAAAAAATTCTGCGTGGCCGTCTGGTCGCCTGGCCTAAACCCTAAAGGAAATTCTACAAGGGGCATGGCGGCCCTGGAGCGACTGACCACATTATCCGATTTATCAATTTTCTAGTTTGGAAAAAAAGAAGGTCTTAATATTAGGAGGAAGCGGGTTCCTTGGCAATGCCATTTATAAGGAATTGTGCAACTATTTTGATACCTATGGAACCTATTTCAATGCACGGAGGTCATTTGAAAACAACAAACAATTTTTCCATTTCAATCTGGAGGAGGATGATATTTTCGAGATACTTGATACCGTTAAACCACAGATAATCATCTCCGCCATACGAGGTAATTTTGCGGCACAAATAACCATGCACCAACATCTGGCGGAGTATATTGGCCAACAAGATTGCAAACTCTATTTTCTATCGTCTGCGAACGTTTTTGATGCCTATAGTAAATATCCTTCCTATGAAAATGACAAAACACTTTCGGAAAGTATTTATGGCCGATTAAAAATAAAAATAGAGAATATGCTCATGCGTTTGCCAAAGGACAAAATGGCCATTTTGAGAATCCCTATGGTATTTGGAAATGGTTCGCCAAGGGTGCGGGAAATGAAAAATCTCATCCTTAACAATGAACCTGTGGAGGTTTTTCCTAATTTGATATTAAATGTGACCAATGATGACAGGCTAACACAACAAATTCATTATCTTATCAATAGAAATAAAACGGGAATTTTCCATCTTGGTAGTACGGATTTGGTACACCATGAGGATTTTATAAAGGAAGTTTTGGAACGTGTGGGTACCTTCAACCCAATAATTAAAAGGGTTTATACCACCAATGAGGACAGATATTTGGCAGTGCTTCCAAAATCGAACTTATTGCCCAAAAATTTAAGATTTACATATCAGGAAATTATAGACCATCATATTATTAAAGAATAACACATGGAAAAATTTACGGACAAACAGATTTATGATTATTTAGGCCAGTTGGACGGCTGGGAATATGTGGACGGAGCCATTGAGACCACTTTTGAATTCAAGGATTTCAAGGAAGCGTTTTCCGTCATGACACGAATAGCTTTTGAATGTGAGGCCCAGGGCCATCATCCTGATTGGAGCAATGTGTATAAAACGGTCAATATTCGGTTAAGTACCCATGAAGCTAATGGCGTTACTGAAAAAGACTTTGTATTGGCAAGAAGCATTGAGGATATCATTGAGAGTGATTAACCGTATACTTTCAAAGACCGGTTTGCGGCTATAAGATTTGGGATTTTTACTAAATTTGCCGGCATTAAAGAAATAGACTATGGGAAGAGCTTTTGAGTTTCGGAAAGCACGTAAAATGAAGCGATGGGCCGCTATGTCCAAGGCCTTTACCCGGATCGGGAAGGACATTGTAATGGCCGTTAAGGAAGGAGGTCCGGACCCTGATGCCAATTCAAGGCTACGGGCGGTGATCCAGAATGCGAAAGCGGTCAACATGCCCAAGGACAACATTGAACGGGCCATTAAACGTGCCACTGACAAAAACCAAGGCGATTATAAGGAAGTACTCTTCGAAGGTTACGGTCCACATGGAATTGCTATATTAATTGAAACCGCAACGGATAATAATACCAGAACAGTTGCCAATATCCGAAGCTATTTCAATAAATGTGACGGAAGTTTGGGAACCTCCGGCTCCGTGGAATTTATGTTCGACCATACCTGTAATTTCAGGATTCCTGCAGAAGGTATCGACCCCGAAGAGCTGGAATTGGAAATGATAGATTTTGGTGCCGAAGAAGTCTTTGTGGACGATGACGGTATTTTAATCTACGCTCCCTTTGAAAGCTTTGGTGCGATACAAAAAGAATTGGAAAATAGGGGTATTGAAATCCTATCCTCCGGTTTTGAGCGCATCCCCCAGGTCACAAAACCTTTAAGCGAGGAAGAAGCGGCCGATGTGGAGAAGCTCCTGGAGAAAATTGAGGAAGATGATGACGTCCAGAACGTTTATCATACAATGGAGGAATAATACTAACGCCAGTTAACCAATCAAGAATTTTTTCGGGTGATGAAAATGATTAGGCAATTCCTGATATTAGTAGCAATAGCTTTAGGAATTACTTTCTTTGTTTTCTCACCAAACAATACTAAAGGAGGGAAATCCAAAAAATTTGCATCCGAAGAAATAGCTCCGGTGGCCCAAATTCAGAACCCTGCTCCCACCCTACTTTTTAAATCCGGATTTGAAGGCGTTTCGCTAAGTGCGCCACAGGAAGGTTACCAGTATTTGACAGGTAAGGACACCGAAACGGGATTTTCCTGGCCGCTATTTATTTTGGGGTCCGACTTTAGTGGCATTCATCGGGTAAATGACGATAATGGTAAGGCTATTTCAAATCGGTTGGAAAAAGCACAAGGGCCAAATGGAACTATTACCACCACGCTGTATCAGGAAGTATCCTATGACGTTGAGGTAACCCAAACCCCGTATCAAATAAATCATATTCAACAGAATCCCAAGGAGTTGTACATAAGTTACTGGATGAAAACGGACACCATATCGCTGTTGGGAAATGATGAATGGCGTGCGCTTTGGGAATATAAGACAAAGAACTATGCGGAGAACAACGGTTTTAGGATGATCGCCTACATGGCAAAGGACATTCAGGGAAAACCCTTTTGGTTGTTTCAGGGCGATAGAAATCCGCAAATGCCCGTTTGGCAAGTGGAAAACTATAAAATCCCCTTGATTATGGGCAAATGGTTCAAGCTGGAATTTTTTCTGCGTTGGAGCGATGATTCCAACGGATACGCTTCCATGAAGGTCAACGACCAACTTATTGGGGAACATTATGGTCCAACGACCTACAACGCTGACCCCATGGATTTTATAATGCTCACCCAGGTTTACGGAAATTCGCACCCCATGTACCAATGGATGGACGACCTACAAATTTGGGATGGCGTCCCTACCCCCTAATCCCAACAATAAATACCGAGTCAGGCTAAAAGGTCATTTGACGGATATAATGGCAATCAAAAAGAAACGATTGATTTTAGATTGTTGATATTATTTATATTTGAAAAAAAATTGTTATGCTCCGATTTCATTGCTGTCAGAGTATCCTATAGCCCATTATGAAAACATTAGTGCCATATTTTTTGGCCTTGCTACTGGTCGCCTCCTGTAATAAGGATGGAGGTACCGATCCACTTCCATCCACACCGCAATTATTGTTCCGTTCCGGTTTTGAGGCGAATACCTATATGGATGAAATCAAGGACAGCTATCAGGTCATTCGGGGCATGGACGATGAAACAGGGTTTTCATGGCCCATCAAAATCCTGGGTTCAAATTTTAGTGGCATCCATAGAATTGAAGATGATGGAGGCGCCGCCATTGAGAACTACATGGATACTGTGGAAGGCGTAAATGGCACCCAGACCACGAGCCTTTACCAACGTGTCAATTATGACATCGGGGTAACCCAAACACCATATCAGATTAACAATATCAGGGAAAATCCAAGGGAGCTTTATATGAGCTACTGGATGAAAATCGATGATACCTCCTTGAATGGACCCGATAATTGGCGTGCCATTTGGGAGTACAAAACAAAAAAATACAATACAAGCCGCACGGATGGCTTTCGTATGATCGCCTTCATAGCCACTGACGATACTGGTACTCCCCATTGGCTACTTCAAGGAGACATAAACCCTACGGAACCTATCTGGCAAGTTAGAAACTATCAGGTGCCCATACCTAGGGAGGAATGGTTCAAGGTTGAGTATTTTTTAAAATGGAGCGAAGATTCAGATGGTTATGCTTCCATGCGGGTGAACGGAAACTTGGTAGCGGAGCATTACGGTGCTACTACCAACAGAGGCGACAATTTGGATTTTATCATACTTACCCAAGTTTATGGAAATACCCACCCAATGCATCAGTGGATAGACGATGTTGAGATTTGGAGCGGATTGCCCCAATAATCATTGCCTTAGGATTTCATTTTTAAGGAATTACGGTAGGCTGCATCAAAAACAAAGGCTTTTTTGGTTTGATGTAGATGGTGCATGGCCATAAGGCCTTTGTCAAAAGTTGGATGGTAAACTGCCGTCACCGCTTCTTCATATTCCTCTAAGCTCAACTTTTTGATTTGATTGATATTCAGTGCCCTACCATAAATCCCATCCTCATTTCTTTGTGAAGGTCTAAAGGGTACATTGCCCTTTTTGAAAATACCACCCCCGTTGCGCGCTACACGGGCATCAATAATTACCGGGTTTTGGCGATGGGGAACCAACTCCTTCAGATGTAGTGAATCTGCCCGATAGATGAATAGTTCACTGTTCATAGGTGACGCCCCGTCCGCCTGTTTATTAATGAAGAGCCACCGTTGATTGTCGGCATCAGTGTAAAAAAGAGGGTCGGCCACAAGTTCCCCTTCAAAAGCGGTACTGTATAGTTCCCAAGAAACGGGAAAATCGACAGCCCTGTAAAGCTCCAACCTTTTATTCGCCGAAGTTTCGGGCATCAAATAAATATGCTCCCCTTCCCTGAATATAAAAGGAAAGGAAAGGTGATAATCCCTTACCATTACATCTTTGACATCTTTCAAGGTAGGGCCTTCCAAAATTCCACAAGAAATTTTTCCTCTTTTGGTATGATAGGAATAGTTCTCAAAAAACACATAGTCCCTCCCTTCGTGTTCAAATAAAAAGGGATCCGCCCAGAATTCGTCCTTGGGCATGGGGACCGACTTTAATTTGTCCAACGAAGCGGTTTCAAAATCGCCATAACCTAAAAAAAGTGACCATTTTTCCGGCCGTATTCCAAAAAAAGCATTCCCCAATTTCTCTAATGCCTTGGCCCCTAATCCATTATAAAATCTACCCATATACCTAAAAACATCTGAAAATCCTGGATATTTCATATTTGGAAGTTGGGAATCGGGTTTTAAGGAAATAGTCCGATTGTCATCAGACAGGGCATTTAATTCCTTCAACACCATGGAAACGGCTCCCTCGGTTACGGTTCTAGATGTTTCGGACATGGACCATGCCCGGTTAAAAAAGCACGTACTTCGTATGTTACAACGATCTTGGTTGTTGTCGGCAATGGTACATAAAGTTGCCCCGATACCCGAATCACCCTCCAAAACCTCCCAAAAACCAATGGGACCGCGTCTATTTTGTTCGGCATCGGAAAATAGTATATTCCAGACACCGTTTTTGGATGCATTAATATCATCTTCCGATAGCAAAACATCGGTTAGGTTTACGATAACCTCAAAATCAGGGTTTTTAGGACCATCTTTCCTTAAGGAGGCTACATTGATGGTTGTAATAGAAGGATAGGTACTTTTTAAAAAATCCGATGTAACCGATATTGGTTGCATGGTGTTCAAGAGTTTTTTTTCGAAAACCAAATGAAGATTTAAAAGCGTTCCGGCGAGCGAATTTATAGTGGAATTTGGTGCGGTTTCTCGTTTGAAAGCTTGGTCCAAGTAAAGAAACACCGTTTCAAAGTTTTGGTTTTCCACGACACTCTTGACAAATCGCTGCTGCCAATTGTACATTGGTGCATCTGTAGAATAAACGAATCCAACTTTTTTCACCAAAGTTCCTTATTTAAAAAAGGGTTATATCTGCCTAGGCAAACTCCTTGAATTACACCTATCAATGTTGAAGAAGGCAATTAGCCATTATAGCCATACGCATAGCCATAATTGTACTTCCTATGCTTGAGGTTACCCACGGCGTTCACTACATAGGCCATATTTTTTAGCTTTTTGTTTTTGTGCAATTCCTTTGAAAAATGCAATAGGTTTTTGTCCGTCATACCTGAACGCAACACAAATAAGGTGACATCTGCAAGGTCCGAAATAAGGAAGGTATCCGTAACCAACATTGTAGGTGCGGTATCCACTACAACATAATCGTAACTTCTTTTGGCTTCCTCTAAAAATTCAGCAAAACGCTTATTGGAAAGTAGCGCAGGGGCACTTTCTGGAATAAACCCACTTAGGTAAACGTGGTGATTAAAGTTTTTCTTAAAACCGAATTGGATACCATCCTGAAAATCAAACCAAGCATTTTTTAAATAATCCGAAAGCCCAGGTGAATTCCTATCCAAATCCATATAACTGTGCAACTTTGGATTGCGGAGATCCGCCCCAACCAATAGAACCCTTTTTCCCAAACTGGCATAGGCCAACGATAAGTTAAGGGCGGTCATGGTCTTACCTTCTTCCTTGATCGCGGAAGTCACAAAAACGACTTTTCCACCTTCCTTTTTGGGAACTAGGTAATCTGTATTGGTGCTTAAGATTCGGTACGATTCCGCCAATGCAGAGCCCTCTTGGAATCCGTGCATATTCTTTTTGTACTTAAAAAAGGGAATCTCTATCAATGTGGGTATCTCCGGATTGATTTTTTCGATTTCCTCCCTACCTTGGACTTTGGTATCCATGGAAGATTTGAAAAATATGAAGGTAAAGGGCAAAATGAAACCCAATAGCAGTGAAACTGGATACACCAACACTTTTTTGGGCCAAACGGGTTTAAGTCCACTAACACTGTAGTCGATTACTTTGATCGATGAGGCGGGTGCCGCATAGTCAATGGCCGCTTCCTCCCGCTTTCGCAAGAGCAATAAATAAAGGTTTTCCTTGATATTCTGCTGTCTTTCAATAGATCGAAGAATTCGCTCCTGTTCCGGTATTTGTGAAAATTCAGAACCGGCCCTACTCTTTTCCTCATTGTAGGTGCGCAAGGAAGTTCTCATCTGTGCCTCGTAAACCCCAACTGTCTTAAGGATGTTATCCCTGGCAAAATCCAATCGCTCCGAAAGGTTTTTGAGGTTCGGGTGGTCCTTGCCTACGGAAAGCATTAATTTTTGGCGTTCCCTGGCCAACTCGTTATAATCCTGGACCATAGTGTTCAAAGCCTGGTTTGCTAGACCTATATCCGCCGCCAAAAGGCCGTAGGCCTCATCTGAGTACAACGACTTCTTTAAAATGCCAATCAAAGATAGTTGTGTTTCTAATCGTAATACCTCACTCTCACTAATCGTCCTCTTACTCAAGCTCGCGTTGGCATCGGCCTGTATATAGGAAAGGTCTTCCAATTTCTTAAAGTCCTCCTTGCTCAATTCGATGGAATCCAATTCCGTGGACAAATCCTTGAATCGTTGGTCAATAAGGGATAATGTGTGTTGGGCCACAAGTTGTTTGTCCTCCAAACTGTTGCTATCGAATTTGTAAACGATGGCATCCAAAATTGCTTCTGTACGTTGCGTACTGTTGCCTTTCATGGAAAGTGTTATTACATCGCTTTGTTTTTCAGATGTTCCAATTTTCAATGCCTCTGACAATAACATGGTGGCCTGTCTTTTTGAACGTAGCACTGCTCGGTATACAATATCTTTATGGCTATTTACATGGTCAATATCTCCCAAAATGATCCGAAAGGGCAATTTAAATTCTCGGTCACGTTCTTCCTCATAAGAAACAAGGTAGAAGTTACCATCGGCATCCGTAATATTGAATCCTGCGGATGTCATTTCTATTTCGTAGATCAATGGATTGGAGATTTCCTCATCATCCATAAGCTTTTGCAAAACGAAAGGAGCCGTCCAAATTTGGGAAAACACCAAGTTGTTGGACTGGTAATAATCAATATCCAGTCCCAATTCGTCCACAACCTCACCTAAAAGTCGGTAAGATCTTAAAACCTCTATATGGTTTTCCAGGTTCAACCCAAGGTTTGGATTGTTTACGACCCTATCATTGGGTATGATTTTGGGTTCCTTGGCATCATCCAAAATTTTGATCTTGGCCTCTGTATAAAAGGTCTTAGGTGCATATTTACTATAGTAGTGCCCCAGCACTAAAAAAATGGCACAACTAACCAAGAACCATGGCCAAAACCGAGTGTATTTCAAAAGTATGTCTTGGATGGAAACGGTTTCGTCCTCCTCCTTAAAATCTAAGATATATGGCCTTTCACTCATAATGTACGTGCAATCTTTTAGATACACTTAATGAAAAAACAGAACTCCAATAAACGCTGCATACCTCTATTTTAGGATACTGTTTGATTATATTGAACCGCAGAATTTTAGTAATTTTTTGCAGGCTTCAACGGACGAAGCTACGGATAATTGCCTGCCGTCTAATTATAATTCGTTCAATCCCAATATATTTTCGATAATACGGGGGGCCGTGGCGCCATCCCAAAGCGGTGGAATACTACCCACCTTCCAATTCCCGGATAGCAATTTTTCCATGGCGGGCCTAATGGCCTTTGGATCAGTACCCAAAAGTTCGTTGGTTCCAATGGTAATCGTTTCAGGTCGTTCCGTATTGTCCCTAAGGGTCATACAAGGAATACCCATCACGGTGGTTTCCTCGGTAATACCACCGGAATCCGTAACAACGGCCATGGCGCGTTCTACCAGGTAATTGAATTCCAAATATCCCATAGGTTCCACCAAATGAAGGCGTTTGTCAGCAATTTTAAGTCTTTCCAAAACTTTCGCCGTTCTAGGATGTACGGGAAATACCAAATCATAGGGTGCAGAATGCAGAATGATCTCATCGATGAGGGTCTTCAAATTCGCTTCCTCGTCTACATTGGCCGGTCTGTGTAAGGTCATGACCATGTAACTTTTATCCTGCAATCCAAGCTCGTCCCAAAAAGACGGTTTTCTAAAACGGGGGCGCTGCTTTAAAAGCGTATCGATCATTGTATTACCTACATAGAAAATTGTTTCAGGATTTGCCCCACTTGCCAAAAGGTTTTGGTTCGCCAATTCTGAAGTGGTAAAATAGTAATTGGTGATGGCATCGGTCAAAAGCCTGTTGATTTCCTCGGGCATACTCCAATCATTTGATCGTATTCCGGCCTCTACATGGGCCACTTTTGTATGGAGTTTTTGGGCTACTATTGCACAGGCCATGGTAGAGGTGACATCGCCTACAACCAAGACCAAATTCGCAGGGTTTTCCAAGAGTTCCTTTTCAAACTTGAGCATGATCGCTGCAGTCTGTTCCGCTTGCGTACCTCCACCAGCAGCAAGGTTTACGTGGGGTTCCGGAATTTGAAGTTGCTCAAAAAAACTACCGGACATTTTCTCGTCATAGTGTTGACCGGTGTGGATCAGCCTATAATCAATTTTTTTGCCTTTTTCCTGGGCCTCCTTCAATGCGTGAATAATTGGTGCAATTTTCATGAAGTTGGGTCTTGCACCTGCAATAATGGTTATTTTTTTCATCTTCAAATTTCTTCGGTTGGATATAGTCCTTTTTAGGCCCTTGTTGACAAAAGGGAGACGCACTCTTGTTCCGCCGCTTCCAATTCCACAGTGGCTACCCTGGCCCAATCTATTTGCCTTATCGCGGTATCCAGGTCCACAAATTCAAAGTCCTGGATCCATCGCTCCAATTTTGACTTGCAATTTTTAAGGCCGACATAAGACTTGAATTTCCTGAATGGAGAAAGACCCTGTAGAATGGGCTGTCCATGATCAAAATCCCTTGGGTGGAAATAGGTCATTATGTAATCCGAATTTTTACTGAATTGCTTGATAAACGGATATGGAAATAACCTAAAATATCCTCCACCCGAAAAGATAAGTTGCCGACCCATTACAGGGTGCGTATTAATAGGGAATTCCTTTAACTCCACACCGTTGTATCTAAGTAGGGAAGGTTTACTTGTCCCGTATTCGGATAGTCCACCATGACCTCTCTTGGCAGCAAACACGGAGGAATCGACCGTGATACCCAATTCATATAAAACCTCAAATGCCCACTTATTGCTTTCAGTAATGGAAAAACCGGGAGCTCTGAATGCGCGGACTTTTTTCCCGGTACAATCCTCCAGGGTCTTTATGGATTTTTCTACGTCCTTTTTAAAAGTCTTTCTATCCTGTTCGTAGGCCAATTGATGTAAATGGGTATGACTACCAATTTCATATCCCTTTGAGGCAATTTCACGCACCACCTCAGGGAATTTTTCTGCTATCCAACCCACAACAAAAAATGTTGCGCTCAGGTTTCCCGTATGTAATATATCATGGATGGTTTCCATATTTTGATGGATCCGCGCTTCAAAATTGGCCCATTCCTTAGGGGTTTTTGTATACGGATTGTCCAAAATATGATACCACTCTTCAATGTCAAAAGTCAGAATATTCATCTAGTAAACGTATTTTGAAATATAGTGCCCAAAAAATACCGAAGTTTTTAAAGGCTGTAATTTCCAGATTTTTGTTAGAAATGTCATTTCCTTCAGAGATGCTCCCACAGGCTCCGAATAATTATAATAAATGGGAAGCTCCAAGGGGTTCCACTGTTTTTTAAATCGATGGTTGTTGCTCTCCTTCGTAGACCTACCAAAAGAGAAGTAGTCATACTTTCCAATGGAGTTTTTCATCATTTCCCAACAGATCAGGGCATGTAGATTGTGTTTGTCATAGGCACAGTCCGTGGCAGACCAGCAGATTTCATTAAAATTCAGGTAGGACAAGGAAAACCCCGCAGCAATCACCTTATCGCCATTATTAAGTACGGTAATCCCCGCCTCACCAAATTGATAGTATTCCAAGAGGTTTTTGTAAAAAATCTTACCTATGGTAGGAGACCCAAATTTCAACATCTTTTTACTGTACAAATCATAAAAATCATCCAACAGTTCCAAGCCGCCTACCCTGACCGAAAAATCCAGATTTGAGGCCTTCCGAAGCTTTTGGCGCAGTTTGGGTTTGAAGGTCATTATCTGTTCCTTGACCGTAGCTTGTAGTGGTACGACACAGCTGATTTTTTTATCGAATACCTCCCCCGTCAATTTTTCAAAAGATCGAACCTCGAACTTTTTGGTAGGGAGCATCTCGGATACTTTATACTTCCTTTTAACAGTATGTTTTAAGAATGGGCCTCCATAGGAAAAATGGGGCATTGAAACCAATTTCCTCCCTATTTGAACGGTTGGAAAAAGCCCTATCACCTCACCATGTTCCTTTACTGCATAGTTAAAGGACTTATACCCAAAGCTTTTCTCCAATATTTCGCCCAAGGATGGGTTATGCGCTATGGTTACCATTTGGTGTTCCTTTTCATGTTCCAAAAAGGAATTCCAAACGTTTGTATCCTGGCACAACTCCAAAACAGCACGTTGATGAACTGTATCATTAGGGTTATTGGTCATTTTATTTTTTTTGGTTTCCATTCGACGTCAATACACATATTTGGAGATGTATTTCCCAAAAAGAACGGATGTTTTAAATGGCTGGAGCTTCCAGAGCTTCGTTAAAAACGTGAATTCCTTAATTGATTTTCCTACGGAATG
Organism: Maribacter aurantiacus; assembly: GCF_005780245.1. Lineage (NCBI taxonomy): Bacteria > Pseudomonadati > Bacteroidota > Flavobacteriia > Flavobacteriales > Flavobacteriaceae > Maribacter > Maribacter aurantiacus. The sequence continues at coordinate 221,879 of NZ_VBUK01000006.1, forward strand.
GGAGTGGTTAAAAAACAGTGGCAATTCTATGGGGTTCCATTGTTTTTTAAACCTGTGGTTGGTACTATTGACCGTGGACCTTCCCATGGAAAAATAACAGTAACCATTTGCAATGGAGTCCTTAATGATATTCCAGTATAACAAAGAGTTTACATTATACCTGTCATACTTTTTGTCTGAACTTACCCAACATAGTTCATTAAAATCCTTGTAACATAGCGTTAGTCCGGCTGCCGCAACGTTCCCGTTGGAATATATTGCGGATATTTGGGCCTTGCCATGTTCATAATCCGACAAGAGGTTCCTAAAAAAATCCTTCCCCAACGGAGGAGAACCTTTTTGGAACATTCTTTTAGAATAAACTTTATAGAAATCGTCCAGCAGCTCCAAGCCTCCATGCTTCGTTTGAAAATTTCTTTTTCGAGCCTGTCTAATCTTTCTACGCGCCGATGAAGATATGTTCATAAACTGTTCTTCCGGACAATTCTTGAGTTTCACCTTGGACAGGATTTTATTGGCATAAAAATTATCCGTCACCTTCTGTAGCCCCCTGACCTCAAAACTGGTTTCGTTCAAAAGGTTGGAAACCTCTAGATTTTCCTTGGACTTGGAACAAAAAATAGGACCACCATATGAAAAATGGGGCATGGATACTAGTTTTTTACCCACCTTTACAGCGGGAAGGACACCAATGATCTGGTCATCCTTCATGATAAACATATTCTCTTCCTTGTAACCAAAGGTCTTGGCTAAAATGCGTCCTAAGGAAGGGTTGTGGGCAATGGTAACAAGCTGTCGCTCCTTCTCCTCCTCGAGGAAACCGTTCCAAGCCTTAAGATCGGATGCTTTTGCGAGATGTATCATAGCCTGTTCAATATTAAATTCATAAAAAAGGGCAATACCCTAATATCTCTCATTACACGCTTCTTGGGTTCTTTCATGGTCCTGTAAACACCCTCGAGGCCATTTTTGATCCACCATTCCGGTGCCCTGTGAACTTTGCCGGTAAAAACATCAAAACTTCCGCCTAGTCCTTGATAGACAGCAGCATGTAGCTTCGCCATCTCTTCCATCAAAAGCTCCTGTCTGGGGCTGCCCATGGCCACAAAGACCACATCGGGGCGTTTTAAAGCAATTTCTTCCAATAGGTCTTCCTTTTCTTTTTGATCCTTTAGAAAACCGTTACGGTATCCTACTAGGTTCATATTGGGATACCGTGTTTTTAAAAGCTCCACCGTTTTGTTGATAACCGCATCTTCCCCCCCCATGAGAAAAAAACTCTTGCTGTCATGGTATTTGGCCACAATATCCAACCAGAGCTCACATCCCGGAATTTTCTGGACATTTTTATGTCCCTTTCTATTGAGGGCCCAAACAGCACCTACGCCATCAGGATACCCCACATTCCTGTTGATAATTTCCTTTGAAAGGTCCGTGGCATGATGGATTTTTTCGGCATTTACGGCAACCAGAATATTTTTGTTTTCAAAAACATATTCCAGTAGTTCTTCGCGTGAATTGGGAACAGCGGTCTTGACCCCGTTCAACATTTCCCAAACCATATTTTTTTCAGTTAGTGTCATTAGAATCAAACCAATAATAAATGCCCAACAAAAGAAAAATCTGTTTCTCTTTGTTGAAACCAGAGGTATGAGCATTTAAAATTTGGTCTACATATTTTAAATTAAAAACCTTTGCGAACGAAGATGTTGTATCTAGCAGCAACCCTTTCAAGAGGTCCATTTCTTCCCTAAACCATGTATTGGTTGGGGACTGGAAGCCTTTTTTCTTCCTATTTATAATCTTTTTGGGCAAGAATTTTTCCGCGAATGCCTTATGGATCAATTTTCCCTCCCTGTAGTTGACTTTCCGTTCCAATGGAAGTGATTCCATGAAACGAACCAATTCCAAATCCAACATGGGAACCCTGCATTCCAACGCAAAATTCATCGTTATTTTATCCGTATAGTTCAATAGGTCGTCAGACAGGTTGAGTCGGGTGTCCAAAGCCATCAATTTTTCAGCGGGATGTATACGGGATTTACAGTCCAACCTATCATAAAAATGACCGATCAAACCTTCACTGAGATGATCATCCTCACCTATCAATCGTGCTATTTCTTCCTTCTCGAAAATTTCATAGACTGATAAAAACCGTTCCATTTCAATCGAAATTTCCATAGTTTTTGCGCCTCTGATCCATTGATCGTTCTTGGTTCCCAAGAATTGAAATGTAGGTTTCAATACAGACCTTATCGGGGAAGGCAAATGTTCTCTAATGATTTCAGAGCGATACCGGGTATAGCCTCCCAAAGGCTCATCGGCACCTTGCCCGGTCAATACGACCTTTACATGTGAGGAGGCCAATTTGGCCAAATAGTACATAGGAATCATGGAAGTGGTTGCCAAGGGTTCCTCCACGATGCGGGAGCACTCCTTTATCAATCCTAGAAAATCGTGGAATGATATTTTTTCAACATGATGTTCCAGGCCAAGAAGATCTGCAGTTTCCTTGGCGTCCGCTATTTCGTCCTCATCAAATTCTCCTTCAAAACCAATGGTAAAGGCCTTTAAGGTGCCCTGATAATGCTTTTTTGCCAGGGCCGCGATCAAGGCACTATCTATGCCCCCGCTTAGCAATACCCCTACTTCAACATCGGATAGCAATTGTCTTTTTACGGCCGCTTCAAGGTTTGCTCCATAATTATCAACCAATTCCTTTTTACCGCCTTTTATGGTTTTGGGCAATTGGGAAGCATAAAAATGGGATTCATGGGTGATTTTGGCATCGGAAATATCCCAAGTAATACTATGACCGGAAGGGACTTTTTGAACGTTTTTAAAAAGTGTCCTAGGAGCGGCATTGTATCGCAATCTCAACAAACTGGCTAGTGCCTGTCCGTCGAGTTCGTTCTCATTCAGGAGTGCCTGAATCGGTCTAATTTCAGATGAAAAAACAAGTCCGTTGTCACTATGGGAATAATACAAAGGTTTTACACCAAAGGGATCCCGGGCTAAAACCATTCGCTTCTTCGCCTTATCCGCAAAGGCAAAGGCAAATATTCCATTAAGGTCCGCAATGCCTTGCTCTCCAAAATGAATGAGAAAATACAACAGGGTTTCACTGTCCGAATGCCCCTTAAATTCGAAATTTTTGGGTAACCGTTGTCTTAATTCTTGATGATTATAAATTTCACCGTTAAAAATGAGGACATAATTTCCACAAGGGGAAACCATGGGCTGATGCCCTGCTGGACTCAAATCGACTATAGAGAGCCTGCGATGTCCAAAATGCACTTCGTGTTCGCCACTATGGAACCTTTCGATACCAAAATCGTCCGGACCCCTATGTGCGATCAAAGCGAGGATATCCTCCGAAAAGGGTATGTTTACCGATCCTAAAATTCCGCACATATAGCTAGTTTGTTAGTGTTTTCATGCAAAAGTTACCAAGGACAAAGAAAATCCATCGTAACTGCAATAACATAAAAACACGATTAAACACCATAAGCGATGGACAAAATGAAAATGGACAAAAAATAACCGTTTCAAAAAAAGGAATGCCGCTAGACGAACGACGTTTATTCACTACAAAATGAACATCATCGGGACTCTAAAGTTTTATTTTTGAAAAAGATGGAATGCGGAAAGCGCATATAAATAGGGCATTTTGGCCCAGCGTAAGGTGTTTTTGTTTTTCCGGAAATGGAACATATCAATGACCGAATAAATGTCTTCTCCCTTCCCAAACTTTACATCTATGGCACTTGCCAGTTTCTGGGCAAAATCAAGATCCCTCAATAGCACGGCCAAATGTAAAAACTCCGCATTGTCGTACAAATCGTATTTTATAATGGACGGTTTGTTGCTAAGGCTGAATCTCTTGAAAAGTCCATCCTTAGATGCGTAAAAATGAAGCTTTAAATAATCATAGCCCATGTTTGTGGTTTTCTTCACATCGTTTAAGGGTACAATTTGATGCGTTTTATGGATATTCTTAAGCACGAAACAGCTATGGAAACAATCTATAAAGGAATCTTCATCCTCGGGCGAATACAACCATGAACCATCGTTTCGCTGCCTGTTTTGAATAAAGGCGTACAACTTGCCAATTTTTTCCTTGATAGCATCTTCTTTATCGGTGAAATAGCCTAAAAAAATAGCATAGGCGTACATGGTGTAGGAAACCGCATTGGTGACCAGTCTGTCCTTGGACGGGCCGTAGGAGGTGGCCATTTCGGTATCGTCTTCATAAAGGACCTTTATGTCGTTTTCATAAAAATCAAATATGCTTTTTATGTGCCGTATATAGCTCGTATCCTTGGTTATTTGCACATACGTATGTATCGCTTCCAGGGCATAGGGGGTGTGGGTACTGAACGGCGTGTTCTCATTGTAGTCCAAACCCTCGCCGGCGGCCCATTTAAAGCCTAATCCCCAACAGAGTCCGGCATAGCCTGTACAGGTGTTCTCAAGTAGCCAGTCCAAATGCAATTTGGCACCCTGCAACAATTCTTCTTTATTTTCTCTTTTATAGAGATTCAAAAGTGTAAGTGCCGCCATGGCCCTTGCGGTTGGGTATTCCCTTCTTTTGTATCCGAGCCGGGTATTGTTGTTTAGGAAATGGTCAAAGAACGTTACACCGGCCGCGGGAAGTATTCCCAAATACTTGTTTTTATTGAACAAAGACTTTACCTGAATGCCCAAATCGGTCATCCATATATCGTACGGGTCGTAACATGACAGATCATCCTTCATGCAAACCGATGCTATCCGCTTTAAATTTTTGTCTTCATTCATAGGATTATGAGGGAATTAAGGACGCCCGATAATACTTTTAAAAGATTCGGCCAAGCGATGGGCGACCTTGTCCGCCGTGAGATAATTGAGGGCATACCCATGATTATTAGTGCCGATTGTGACCATCCTTTCGGTATCTGAAATCAAATCTTTCAGCCGATGGACCATATCCTCCTTCTTCTCCAAATCCACAAAATAGCCCATCTCCTTATCCTTAAAAAAATATTTCAGTCCGCCAACAGCCGTCGTAATTACGGGCATTCCAAAGGCCATTGCTTCCAAAACCGATGTGGGCAGCCCCTCCGTGTAACTGGGCAAGCAATACACATGGGATTTCATCAATAGGTCCCTTTTTTTATCTCCTTCCACATGTCCTAGCAGTACAATATCAGCATCGTTCTTGGTTTCATTGGCTACCAACTCCATTTCCGCACCGTCCCCGGCAATAAAAAGTTCGATGTTGGGGAACGACAACCGGAGCTTTCTAAAGGCATCGATCGTTTCGTAAATACCTTTCTCCTTTACCAATCTGGACATGAACAGTATTCGAAGTTTTCCTGAATTTCTAATATGTTCATTTTTGTCCTTGATAGAAAAACCGGTAATCAGCCCACGTTCAATGGTCGTGGTCGCTATCGATATTTTGCCGGTATAGCCCCATTCCCGGAGTTTGGTTTCAAAATCCTTGGAGAGGACGAAAATCTGTTCGGCTTTAGCGAATGAACCCTTAAAAAAACCTACATAGCTCTTGGTTACCTTCCTTTCAAAATCCAGGTCCCAGCCATGAAAAAAGACCACAAACTTCCTGTTCCATACGGCCAACTGTTTGGCGAACAATCCGTCCCTAAAGAAACTACGTCCTCCTAGGGAAGGGTTGAGTACCACCAAATCTACCTTCTTAAGGGAACCCATAAGTTTCCATTGATCCAAAAATGGACCTAGGGGGTTTTTGCCATGCCCTCCTATTTCCAAAGGTGTAACTTTCAAATCCTTTTTTAGGTGAAACTCGGGCAAGAGGGCATTCCAAAAGGAACTTACCCCTCCCGGAGTTTTAAGGTTTGGTACGGTCACAAGAATCTTTGCCATGGGTGGTCAATAACATTTAAGGGATTTAATGCGCGGTGGCAGGTATATATGATTTTTCCATATTCCTCTTTTTTCTTAGAACGCTCACTTTTTTAAACATCATGTCCTCAAACTCCAGTTTTACGTAGACAAGTACCATAAAGACATCCAGCTCAAACCACATTCCCCCTTGGGTCAGCATCAAGGACAGGTACAGAAAATATACGGACAATGCCAAGCGATACGAAGGTCTATTCTTTCTTTTCCAGATAAATTTAAAGAGTGAAATAAGGTATCCGAAGAAAAAAACGATTCCCAAAACCCCATTCTGGCCCAATTGGGTAAAAAACTCGTTATGGGCGTACACGCGTATCCCGGTCGCCTCCTTTATCTTGTCTACCAAGGCATCGAAGCCAAAACCAAAGAGCATTTCAGAAAGGTTTCCACTGTACCATAATTCAACTGCCGTTTGCCAAAAAATGAGTCGGCCAGAGCCTGCTGCGGTCTGTTTACCGTTTCGTATGTCAAAAATCCGGTTGTAAAATGTCTCGTTGGTTTCCAAAAGATAAAAGAATCCAACGCCCAATACCGCAACGGCGAGGGTCGCCGTAGCGATTTGCTTTATGGAGAATTTCTTGGGAAGAAACAAGAAAACGAGCCCAATGGCCAACATGGCATATCCCGTTCTAACATAGGTCAAGTAAACCAGGTAAATACCAAATGCGACGATGGCGTAATTCAATTTCGTATACTTGATGATACTCGATTTTGCCTTTAAAAAGGCGATCATTATCAAAACTGCGGTGGTGGTAGTAATGGCGGCACCGTGCGTATTTTGGAACATACCTGAAAAAGTACCGAAGCTTTCATAGTCTACCGTATCCTTTGCCTTGGTTTCCAAAATGCCCAAAATAAAGGGAATCCCGGACAAAATCACGAACTGGGCAAAACCTAAAAGAATCTTGTCCAAATTCCTAAGGTCCTTTATCTTGATCATAGCATATTCGAACATGAGCGGAAACATCATGTATCGGACAAAATCGATGATGCTGGCAAAATAGCTTACTGAAAAGTTTGCCGTCACCAGGTTTTTTCCGGCCCTGGCGTAGGACCATTTTAAGAAATTCGGTTTTCTCCGATTACGGATGATCAAAACCTGCCAAACCAAAAAAAGAAAAAGGGGAATCTTCCAGAATTGGGAAAACGTGGTTGGGCCCACAGGTACAGGTCCTAAATAGATCAGAACGAACAAAACCCCATAAAGTGCCAGTTTTTTAATATCGCTCATTGTAATTAGTTCTGCCGATTCCTTATTTCTTACCAAAAAACCCCGAAATGAGTTGCCTTAGCCCTAGTCGTTTGTCCAGTTCCACAAGGGAAAAATACCCGGACAAAAGGATAAGAAGGACGCCCAAGATATACATCCAAAGTGTATTCAACATAGTAATACCGACCAAGCACAGCACTCCAAAGATGAATTGCAAACCAAAAATCCTTGAGAATCCCTTTTGGAAGGAAAACCGATATTTTCTACTGGCTATAAAATAAACCTGCCCTAGGTAAACCATGTACGACACCAAAAAGGAAATTCCCAAACCTTCCAGCCCCCAATAATGATAACCTAGGATGTTGAATAGCAAGAGATAGAGATTGGAAATCAACTCGTTCCAAAAGAACAGTTTACTTTTTCCCTTCGCAATAAATATAAAGCCTATCACCCATGCGGGAACCTTAAAGAAGAGTCCTAAAAAGGCCCAATAAATCATTACGTTGGCTGCCAGGAATTCTGAAGAATACAGAATGATAATGACCCAATCGATAAATACCATTAACCCCACCAATACCGGTGCCAAAATCAACAAGGCTATTTCGGTTTGTTGGTTAATTAGTTCATTTGCCTTTGAATTATTTAAGGCCACGGAAGCAAGCCTAGGGTAATAGTCAGTTTCCATCGCCGTAAAAAGCAATCCAACATACGTAGTTATCAGGGCAATTCCTGCATTGTAAAGCCCTACTTCCTCCACGCCTCCGGAATAATTGATAAAAACCCTTAAAATATAGGATTCGCCCAATACCATAATTCCGCTGAGGCTCAATATAAAACCCATGGTCATCATGCCCTTTCCTTCCGCCTTCAATTCTTTGAAAGGTAAAGGAACCCGTTCTTTTTTAATGCTTTTACCAAAATAAAGTGCAACGATAAAAGTTGCTAGAGCGGTTATCACCAAACCTGGCACTATCCCTTCCAGACCCAAATAGTAGTAAAAAGGTATCGACAATGCAAGGCCAATGGCGGAACCGATCATATTGGCTTTTGCCAAGTCCTTAAGTTTCCGTAATCCTTGTAAAATCACAAAATGGCCACTGGCCAATTGCTTTAGAAGTACGGTTATGGACAACCAGATAAAGGCGATGGTATATTCTGTATTTCCAAAAGCCATTTGACTCAGCCATTTCGCCCCAAAGAGTGTAATCAAGGAACCTGCAACTCCTGTTAGCCAAATTAATCGGTTAAGTGCACTTATCGTTTTGGCCAAGCGGAATTCATCATTGGAATCTTTCGCCGTGGCAATGTCCTTTACGCCACTGATTCCAAGGCCAAAATTCGTCAACGAACTGATTAATAATATTGTAGTATTGAGCAATCCCAAAATACCAACGCCGGCAGGACCTAGTAGCACCGCCATAATTTTGGATCGCAAAATAGAAATTAGGATATTAAAGACCTGTACCCCTCCAAAAATGGAGGTAGCCTTCATGATCTGTCTATAACTGCTTCCTTTTTGCTTTTCTACTTTATTAAGTTCTATGGATTTTTCCAACGCCTGCGTTTTATATTGACCGGCTCACGGAGCAATTTCTATTTGGTTTTATATGGCTAATGCCCTTCTATTAAAGGACACTGTCCTTATCCAATGCCTTGTCCTTTCTGTTCCTCAATTTTCCCTTTAACGAATTAAAGGTTTTGGTTCTGTCCTTCATAAATTCCTTCCCAATGGATTGACCCTTTATTTTATTGGGCATATCATTCAAATCGGATTTGAAAGTTTTGCTTTGGTCCGATGCAACCGAATCCTTTAAAGAAGCGACATCATGGGCATCACTTCCATTTACAAGTACCGAAACGTTTAATTGGGTACCATTTTTGATATCAAACACTTTCAAAAATGGTAGTAAATAAACACATGCACCAAACAACACCAATGCTACCAAATGAATATGAATGTTCAGTTGCATCGTTAGGAACGCAAAGGCGATTAGCAATGAATTAGCGATTACCAAGGTAAACGTGGCCCTTTTATGCGACAATCCCAACCGTAAAAGCCGATGATGTATATGGTTGGAATCGGCACTAAAGGGACTCCTTCCCTCGCGAATCCGTATTGCAAAGACCCGCAAAAGGTCAAACAGTGGATACGAAAGTATGGCCAACAAAATTACGGGGGAATTAGTAAAGTTATTGGTTGTTCCTATTTCCATATTGAGGTTTAGAAAATAAATACCTTGATAGGCCAAAAGGAACCCGGTTAAAAGAGATCCACAATCTCCCATGAAAATCTTTTTGTCCCTCGATAGATTATACTTTAAGAAGCCCAAGACCGACCCCACGAATATGGTAGCTACCAAAGACATCAGATAATTGCCTTTGATGGAAAAAAGTACGCCGAATGTAATGCTTCCAAGTATGGAAAGTGAACCTGCAAGACCATCAATACCATCCACAAGGTTAAAGGCGTTGATGACCAACATGAAAACAAAAATCGAAAATAACACGGAGGCAACGTAAGGCAACTCGTTTATCCCAAAAATACCTCCAAAATGCAATATCCTAATATCCGTAAGCACCACTACGTTTAAGACGGCAATCAACTGGCCAAGCAATTTCTTTTTAGGCGCCATTCCGGTCAAGTCATCCTTGATTCCCAAAAAGACCAAAATTATGGACGAGCCCATGATTGCCAGAAGTTTCGCTAAATCCGTAGGAACAAGATCGGTCAAAATTCCAAATACGATCATTGAAAGCGAAAAGGCCAAAAATATACCCAATCCACCCAAGTTTGGGGTTTTGGAAACGTGCATCTTTCGATGATCGGGATCATCCATCAAACCCTTTAATTTCGATACATTTATTATTACTGGATATAGATAAATACTAGTAGATAAAAAGAAAGCGGCAAAACCGGCAATCAAGGAAAGGTAAAAATAATTGGATAAAAAGTCTATCATACTATTGGGCATTCCTTTCTAATTTTCGTAACCATGATGGACATTTACTTTCTCATTGGCATTTACTCCCCAAATGGGCGCACCATTTTGCATAAATTCCTCTCTAGGGAGGTAATTCCAATAATAGTTCAAGGTGGAAAGAAGTTGGGTCAGTTTGGTTTTCAAGTTTATTTGTGGGATAAAAGTAAAGGGAAAGTAAATGTTTCAGAACAATAATCGTTATTATACCGTGTTCATCGGCAATCCGCTAAGCCCCATTTATAAAGGGATGTTCGACAAGAGGTATTGTAATCTTCATCTTACAAGCCCAAGTTGAAAACTAGCAATTGGAGGTGCCCCACCGTTATTCTAAGAAGTGTTGAAATGAAAAAAGCCCTTTAGGATTAATCCTAAAGGGCTTTTGGTCAAGTATTGATTTAATTACCTTTTTATGAATTTTTTTATCATATTGTTTGAACTGCCTCCGTTAGCCCTTATAATATAGACACCTGATTCTAAACTCCTAACGTCAATTTGTTGTAAGTTCCAAGAATTACCAGGAACACTTTTGACCAACTTACCAGAAATATCATAAAGGTCAAATCTGATTATACCTGAGGCCTTTGGAACCTCCAGGTTTAAGATTTCAACCGTAGGATTAGGCCATAACTCCATTTGAAAAGTTCGTGCCGTTGTTAGCATATATGGGTTCACCATTCCAAATGTTGGTCCCTCCAAGTTACCACTGAACGAACTAAACGTATAGGGATTTGAGTCTAAATCATAGGCCATACCGTCAGTATGGTCATTAATAGCATACCATGCATTTGTATTACTGTCTCTAAAAACCAACATAGGTTCAGCACCTGTAAACTTGAAGTCATCACCTCCCAGTTGTGTGCCAAATAAGAAATTTTCATCGCCTGTTGCGTCAGGAACGCCTATCGCATCCAAAACATTACCAAGATTTGAAATATCTGAATCCAATTGGCCGTCGTTATCACTATCAAAATCGTCAATACCATCTTGATAGTTATCGGTAAGGATTAACGTAAAACTTGGATTCTCAACATCAGGAATCGAAACAGTTAAAAGCCCATTTGCATCAAAGGTCCCAGAAATTTGCTCTACATCATTGACCCCTCCGGAGGCGTTTCCAGAATCAGAATCCAGGATTACTATCCATCCTGCAAACGGTTGACCGGCAGGGCCTTTTAGTTCAATCATTTGTGTCGATGGATCGTTACCTGATGGATTTGGCTGAAATTCATTGATTAGTACCGTAAAAGGAACTGCTTCAAGAACGTTGACTACATCTGTCGCAGAATTGTAACAACCATTACCATTTGTATAGATATAGGTCAATGTATGTTCCCCAAGTCCCGCAGCCACTGGGTCAAAAGTATAGGTGCCATCCCCATTATCGGTTACTCCAGGTCCGCTGTAAGTCCCCCCATCCGGGCTACCCCCAGAAAGGTTGTATTGAATACCTGCATCTATACGTATTTCTCCAAAGGCGACAAACTCAACCGTTGGCAATATAACATCTTCATCGATGTCACCATCGCCATCATTGTCTACACCATCGCACTCCTCAACATCGCATCCATCAGGAGTTCCGTCTCCGTCAGAATCTAGGGTATCGTCAAAACCTTCACATTTGTCCAAACAATCCACAACGCCATCGCCATCCGTATCCAGTGATACCCCATTGGCATCAACGTTGTCCGGACAAGGTGAATCCATTTCTTGATCATCGCAATCAACGATACCATCACCGTCTGTGTCAACGGTATCGTCACAGTCGTCCATACAATCAGGGGTCCCATCTCCATCAGAATCAAGGTTGTCATCGTACCCGGGACATTTGTCCGAACAATCCGGCACGCCGTCCTGATCGGAATCCAAATTATCATCACAATCATCGAAGCAATCTGCAATACCGTCCATATCGGCATCGAAGCCCTCATCCACTTTGCCATCACCGTCATTATCAAGACCATCACACTCCTCAACATCGCAGGTATCGGGCACCCCGTCCCCATCGGTATCCTTGGTGTCATCCCCATTGGGACATATATCAAAACAATCCGGTACACCGTCCTGGTCGGAATCAAGTCTATCATCGCAATCATCGAAGCAATCTGCAATACCGTCCCCATCAGCATCAAATCCCTCATCCACTTTGCCATCGCCATCGTTATCCACACCATCACATATTTCTTGTCCAGGTTGGGTTATGGTAATGCTGCATTGCGAGGTCGCCCCCTTGGCATCGGTGATGGTGACCGTATGCATGCCTGCCGTTAGCGAACGGTTGGTCGCTTCCGTGGACCCATCATCCCATTTGAAGGTAAAAGGCCTGTACCCTCCATTGCCGCTCACTCGCGCGGCACCGTCCTGTCCGCCATATTCCGATACATTCTGTATCAGGTTCACCCAACAATAGAGTTCCTTGGCTATATCTATATAGGACATGGATTCACAACCATTAGCGTCCGTAACGGTAACCGAATGCATGCCATAGGTCAAGGTGGTGGCCGTTTGGGTGGTCTCACCATTGTCCCAATAGTAGGTATAAGGTGCCGTTCCACCATAAGGCGTTACCGTGGCAACACCGTCCTCCGTCAAGTGGTCTGTAGTAAGCTTAACCTGCTCCACATCACTTGTAAACTTGTCACACACACTTCCCGTAGGCTCCATTATGGTGATACTGCACTGCGAGGTCGCCCCCTTGGCATCCGTAATGGTCACAGTATGTATACCTGCCGTTAACGAGCGGTTGGTCGCTTCGGTGGTTCCGTCATCCCACTGGAACGTAAAGGGCCTGTACCCGCCATTACCGCTCACTCGAGCGGCACCATCCTTACCGCCATACTCCGATACATTCTGTATCAGGTTCACCCAACAATAGAGTTCCTTGGCTATATCTATTTGACACATCGTTGAGCAACCGTTGGCATCCGTAATGGTAACGGAATGCATCCCATAGGTCAAGGTAGTGGCCGTTTGGGTGGTCTCCCCGTTGTCCCATAAATAGGTGAATGGTGCCATACCGCCATAAGGCGTTACCGTTGCCACACCGTCCTTGGTAAGGTGATCTGTCGTAAGCTTATCCTGGACAATGCTACAACTCATTTCCTGCCATGAACCAATGCTGAAAATTGTAGAACCCGACTCACAACCACTTTTTATATCTTTTACAGTCACCGAATAGGCAGTATCCAATAAGAAGCCTGTTACGGAACCACTTCCATCAACTATGGGTCCTGTAGGTAGGAAAGTATATTCCAAACCTGTCATATAATTAATTATTCTAGCAGATCCTTTCGTATCGCATGTAGCATTTTCTATTTTAAACTCGGGATTTTCAGGTAATTGATTAACCTCTATGGTAAGCTTCGCCTCGTTGGCGCACTCCCCGTCATCGGGGGTAAAGGTGTACTCCGTCGTCTGGGTGTTGTCAAGCGCGGGGCTCCACGTACCCGTGATCCCGTTGGTGGAGGTCGTCGGCAGGGCCGATAGGTCATCCCCCTCGCAGATCGGACCGACGGCATCGAAGGTGGGGTCAACCTTGGCGGTGACCTCTATGGTAAGCTTCGCCTCGTTGGCGCACTCCCCGTCATCGGGGGTAAAGGTGTACTCCGTCGTCTGGGTGTT